>CAMHMK010000018.1 GCA_946186225.1 uncultured Clostridia bacterium | reverse complement strand
CCCCCGACCTGCTGATTACAAATCAGCTGCTCTACCAACTGAGCTATACCAGCACGGCTCGAACAAGCAAGGCTTATTATAGCGACAAAGGGGCAATTTGTCAAGCATTATTTTTGTTTTTCGCCAATTTTTCGGGGATGGGGTTTGGAATACCGGCAGCCGCTTTTATGAAATCGCGTCAGTCATCGGAGTTTGGCTGATACACCGAAAACAGGTGGTGGGTATTCGGAAAGGTCGGGTCCAGAACGCTGGAGACCATATGGGCAAAGTACCGCTCGTAGGTCATATCCGGGTCGTCGGAGAGGATCCAATGGGTCGCGCTTTGGTACGATGCCCGGGCAGGAGGATCGGTTTCCTCGCAGCGGAGCAGGCAGGCGTAATCGCTCTTCCGGCCCTCGTCGGTGAGGTGGAATCGCTCGCCGTCAAAGCGGAGCTGCAATTCATACGTCCCCTCGTCATAGCGGAGCCAGAGGGTCACCTCGTCCGGTGTTCCGGAGGCTGCGTTGGCTGTGAAGCGTTCCCAGCGCTCCATATTGTGGAGGCTGTGATTGCTTCCCAGGGAAACGAAGACGTCATCCGGGCCGTCCATCCCAGTCAGGTCATTGCTTTGTACGCTGGTTTCGGTCCCGGTCATAGGGTCAAAGAGCGCTGCGCTCTGGACCTTCTCCCCTACGCTCACCTTCAGGACCTTCCCGTCCTCGGTCAGCCAGCGGAGCAGATAGAGCCCGCTGCCCTCGTCATAGTGGGCCGGGCCAAAGCGGGCCTCCAGGGCCTCGAGGGTCAGCCCCGGCAGCGCGTTGAGATCCGGGTCGGCATCGATGGGCGTGAAACCGCGGAATTGAGCGCTTCCGCTGTCTTCGCTGCCCGGCGCGGGGATATAGCGGGACATCGTGCCTGCAACACGGACGCCGTCGCGGCTGAACGCAGCATGATAGAACGAGGAGCCGTCCTCCCCTTTTTCGTTCCAGAAAACGGCCAGCGAGGTCTCACGCAGCAGCTCCGCGCCTTCGGCGCAGGCCAGATCCTTGACGCCGCTCAGACTTCTGCCAAGCAGACTGAAGCTCGTTCCGCCCCAGAGCTGAATATCCTCCGGAAGCGAGCCGTCCTTCACCTGAAACGCGCCGTTTTGGATCGTGAGCGGCAGACGCATGGGCTGAGAAAGGTTATCCTGGCCGGTCTTCGCGTCATAGACGCGTTTCGCGCAGCAGAAGGTGACGCCCCCGTTCTCCGCCTCCAGCCAGACGTTCCCGTACGACAAATTCAGGATCGTGTTCGCGCGGACCACAGGCAGTCCTTCCTCCACGCCGTAGGCCCAGAGAGCAACGGTGAACAGCCCGGAGGTCGGCCCAAAGCCCCAAAAGGCGTATTCGCCGCTCCCGTCCCCATCAAGATCAGCACAGACCGGGTCCAGACCCGTCGGGCCGAGGTAGGTAAGCATCCAGGCTGCGCCGCGCTCTGAGACCAGAGCCTCTCGGATCTCAAAGCCTTCCTCCGGGGAGGTTCGGACGCAGACGCAGCGGTCCAGACCGGTCTGAGACCGGACCTCCGCAGAGCTGACCGTCAGCGCGCAGATCAGCTCCGCCGGTTCGGAAGGGGCTGCGTTCGACGGATCGTAATCCGAGGAAAGGGAAAGAAAGCATCCCAAGCGATCGTCCGGCGCGGCTCGCAGCTTCGCGGAGAGCGCCTCCAGGTCTATGGGCTGCGCGTCCGGCGCGGCGGCGTAGACCTGAACGGACAGAAGCCGCTCTTCCTCCGTTCCGTCCAGAAGCTGAAAAATGGCATCGCCGCGGAACAGCAGGAGGGCGTTTGCTCCGCGCACGAGGCGGAAGCCCTGCTCCTGCATCTGGTTGACATAATCTTCAAGCATTTCCGGCTTGACACCCTGATAGGTCACACTGTTCTCATAAGTGGATTCCACTGGGAAGCTGGGCAGCAGGGCCCGGAGCGATTCCGGCATGGGTTCCATTGGGGCCTCCTCTCCCGTTTCCGTCGGGCCGGTCTGCGCCGGAGTGCTTTCTGTCCGGTCAGAGCCGGTGGCCGCCGGAGCAGCCTGGGTTGTGCAGGCGGTCAGCAGGACACAGACCAGCAAAAGAATGATGAATTGTTTCATAGTCTCTCCTTTCAGGCCGCCAGCGTGAACACGACGGCGGCGGTCAGGGCCGCGAAGCAGATCGCGGCGCCGAGGGTCAGCTTCCGGTAAGATAGCACCCGCTCCACGCGGACGCGGAGCTTCGCCCCGCCGAAGGCGGAGACGAAGAGGTCGCGGCCTTTCGCCGCGCTGAGCAGGGCGATGGCGTAGTCCTTGCGGTCTGCGGCGCTCAGACCGCGCAGGACGGTCTCGTCGCAGGCCAGCTCCATATCCTCGAACAAGCGCTTGAGGCTCCACCAGACGATGGGGTTGAACCAGTGGACGCAGCAGACCAGCAGAGCCAGAACGCGCCAGAGGTTATCGAGCCTGCGCCGGTGGGCGGTTTCGTGGGCCACGACGAAGTCGAGCAGCCGCCCGCGCATGCCGGCGGGAACCAGGATCCTCGGACGGACAACGCCGACCAGTCCCGGCGCGGCGACCTTTTCCGATGCCCAGACGCCTTTTTGGATCTCCTGCCCGCCGCCGGACTCCCGCCGGGTCAGCACGTAGAGGACCATCAAGGTCAGCAGACAGGCAGCGGCGACGACGGCCCAGATCAGCGCGCAGGTCTCAAACAGGCTGCGCAGGCCGTCGGTTTGATAGACGATCGGGAAATAGCCCTCGGCGGCCCGGACGGAGTTCATCGCCTGCACTTCGAGCCCGTTGCCGGGGACGTGAAAGGTGACGGTCCGGGAGCCCAGCCGCTGCAGCAGGGCCGTGAAGCTGACCGGCAGGGAGAGGGCCATCGGGACGGTCAGCCGCAGCAGAGGCGCAAGCCAGAGGCAGAAGACCACCCGGCGCGGCAGGACGCGGATGCGCCGCAGAGCCAGCACCAGCAGACAGGTCAGACCGCCGTGCAGGCTGAGATTCAGCACCCAATAGAAAACGTCACTCTTCATGGCGGTCGATCATGGCGCGGAGCTCGTCGAGCTCGGCATCGGAGAGGTTCTCGCGCTGGAGGAAGGCGGCGAAAAAGGCCTTTTTCGAGCCCTGATAGAGCTTGGAAATGAGCCCCTCGGTTTCCTCGGCGGCGACCTGCTCGCGGGTGATGCGGGCGCGGCAGCGGAAGCCCGGGTCCTGGCGCTCCACGGCGTCCTTCGCCACCAGCTTTTTGAGGATGGTATAGGTCGTGTTTTTGTTCCAGCCGATGGCCTCGGCTGCCCGCAGGGAGAGCTCCTTTGCGGTGATCCCATCCTCGGCCCAGATGAGCTCCATCAGCCGGAGCTCCGAATCAAACAGCTTCATCGTATCCCTCCAAAACAAACAGACGACTGCAGTAGTCTAATTGCAGACTACCACAATCGTCTGGATTTGTCAAGCCCCGGAGCGAAACTTTTTTTGGGAAGCGGGATCGCGTCCGTACCGGCAGCGCGGATTACCGCAGCACCACGCTGGTCTGGGCGGGAATGGTCAGGCTCGTACCGTCGAGACTTGCTTCGCCCTTGCCCACGCTGGCGCTGATCCGGGTGAAGGCGGCCAGGCCGATGGTACGCAGATCGAAGACGGCCTCGCTGCCGGTGGTGTTGTGCAGGACGCAGACCTGGCTGCCGTTCCACTTGGAGATGAAGCCGCCGACCTTCGTATCCTTCAGCGCCAGGGCCGTATAGTCGCCCCGGGCGATCTCCGGATTGGCCTTGCGGATCATGATGAGCTTTTTGTAATAGGTATAGAGACTGTTGGCGTTTTGCAGCTGCTCGGCGGCGGGGGCGTCGGCCCGGTTTTTTTTGTCGTAGGTCGCGCCGGTGGGGTCCGCGACCGTGTCGCCGTCGCCCCAGACCATGGCCAGCCGGCGGTTGGCGTCGGTGTTGGAGCCTCCGCGGGAGCCCCGCATGCCCAGCTCCTCTCCGTAATAGACGAAGGGAGAGCCTGGGCCTAAGATCAGCAGATTTGCCGCCATCTGAGCGAAGTAGTTCAGGGAGGGCAGATAGCCGGCGGCCCGGTCGTTGTCGTGGTTGGCCAGGAAGGGGACCAGCATCGCGTCCTGGTTCATGGGCGCAACGGTGGCGAGATATTGGTCCACATAGGCCGTGTAGCGGTTGACGTCGCCCTTCTGGGCGGCCTGGGCGATCAGACCCTCGGCCTGGGAGACGGTGAAGTCAAAGCAGTTCACGGCAGGGAAGTAGAGGTCGGTCACGCCGTCGCTGTCCCAGACCTCGGCCACGGTGTAGAGGTCGGGCTTGATTTTCTTCAGCTCCCGGACATACCAGCTCCAGAAGGAGGTGCTGTCGGCGTGGTCGCCGAAATAGACGTACTTGGCCGCGTCGAAGCGGAAGCCGTCCACGCCCAGATCCAAATAGAATTTGCCCACGTCCAGCACAGCCTGGCGGACGGCCTCGCTGTCGAAATTGAGCTCGGGCATCCCGCTGTCGAAGTTGCATTCGTATCGGTCGTCGGTTCCGGAGAGGGGCGCGAAGGTCCGCCCGGCCGGGGCAGTCTCACCGGCGGGACACCAGGAATAGAAATCGTAGTAGGGATCGCTGCTCAGACCCTGGCGATGGGCGACGGTGAAGGATGAGAACCACTGGTTCAGGCTGCCGGTGTGGTTGATCGGCAGGTCCAGGATCAGCTTGACGTTCCGCTGGTGGCAGAGGGAGATCAGCTCCTTGAGGTCGTCCATTGTCCCGAAGGAAGGGTCGATGGCGTAGTAGTCGTCCACGTCGTATTTGTGATAGGAGCGGGACCGGAAGATCGGCGTGAGCCAGATGCCCTCCACGCCCAGACTCCGCCCGGAGGCGTCGTCACCGTCGTTGAGATAGTCCATGCGGTTGATGATGCCTCTGAGGTCGCCGATTCCGTCGCCGTTGGAGTCGGAGAAGGAGCCGACGAAGATCTCATAGAACACGCGGCAGTTGTCGGCGGTCGGAGCGGCAGGGGTCAGGTCCTGGTCGGTGAGCGTCACCTCGCCGGGCTTTGCCGACGCGTCATCCGGCTGCTTGCAGCCAACCATCATCCCGGCCAGAAGCATTGGGATCAGCAGAACGGAAATCCATTTTTTCATAGCAAGCCCTCCCGTATGGATATTTGATTCTGCTTCCATGTTACAGAGCTTCCGCAAAAATGTCAAGTTGGATTTTTCTGCGGTTGCAAGCGGCGGAAAACTGTGGTAAAATCAATTCGTGCAAAATGGAAGCAAAGGAGGAGTCGTTACGTCCTCAAATATCGTGGAGCTCTATGCGCCGGAATACCTCAATACGCTTCGGCGCAAGAATCACAGGCTGCGGACGGCCCTGACGGTGTTGTCCGGCCTGGCCCTGCTGGTCTGCATCGGCCTGTGCATCGGCGTCAACACTGCCAATGCACGGCCCCGTCTGCTTTGGATCCTGGCCGTCAACCTCGTCGTCGGCTGGTTCGTCATCTATCAGGCGGTCTGCAGATACCGCCCGGCCCGGCGGGAGCTTGCCCACGGCGAGCATCTGAACAAGGCCGAACGCGAGACCCTGACCGGGACCGTGGAGGACACCGGCACGGTCATTCGCATCCGCAACAGCGTCAACGCCCGTAAGCTGCGGGTAAAAACCGGGACGCAGACCGTCACGATCAATATCAACAATGCCCGGGCCGGGGAGGTCCTGGGGGCGGGGAACCCGCTGACGCTCTATCTGGCGCATGGCTTTGTGACGGCCTGGGAGGTGCATCATGCGGATCCTTAAGAATATCCTTTCCAACCTCCACCGCTTCGTCCTCTGGGCCCTGTTGAGCGTCCTGTTCTGGAGCTGGATCTTCACCTTCCTGACCGACACCGCCCCGGCCAAAAAGGTCACGGTCTTCATCGACGCCGTCCGGCTGGACGAGCTGGCCCTGAATCTGCGTCTGGAGGAGGACCTTCCCGACGGGATCAAAATGGTCCGTGTCCACAATCTGGACTATCAGATGATGGGCGGCAGAGAGACGGGAGACCTCTATATCCTCCCGGCCTCCAAGCTGGCCCGGACCCTGACCGAGCATCCGCAGACCGTAGCCCCCATAGAGCTGCCGCCCGGCTGCGAGGGCTATGATCAGGACGGAGTCTGCTGCGGCGTCTGCGTCTATGACGCCGAAACCGGCGTCGGCTGCGCGACGGACAAGGTGACCTACCGGTCCGGCGACCCCGTCGATGGGGCGGGATCGTCCGCAGAGAACTACTACCTCTGCATCAACGCCGCCTCCATCCACTACGCAAAAAACGAGAACGCCATCGACAACGCCGCCTGGCAGGTCGCCATGACCTTCCTCCGGCTCGTACCATAGGAGAAAAAACCACAGGCGGTATGCGAATCCGCATACCGCCTGTGGATGACGCGCTTTCCGCGTGCAGGCTCTATGAATCAGCGGGAATGTCCGCAGCTCGGGCAAACCGGCTGGTTGGAGGGGACCTTCGCGCCGCAATTGGTGCAGAAATAGAAGCCGCCGCTCTGGGCCGCGGGCTGAACGGGACGCTGCGGGGCATAGTTCTGTGCGGGGGCGCTGTAGCTGGGCTGGGCAGCCTGCGGGGCGCCGGAGCCCTTCAGGAACTCTTCAATGTTCTGCGTGCTGTCGATCAGCTGGCCGTAGCCGTAGAGCATCCAGGAGCTGATCCAGGCGATCAGGACGCCAACGACGATCATGCCAAGGCCGATCAGAATGCCGAGGGCGGTCTGCGATCCGCCGCGGCTGGGGGACATCACGATCATCGCAATGCCTCCGAGGGAGAAGAGGATGATCTGAATCCACATGATGACGTTTGCCAGGGTTTTGATTTTTCTGCCGACGTGCTTGTTCATTTCTTGTTCTCCTTTCCGAGATCAGCATATGATTGGGCGCTTCCAGGCCCGACTCCATTGTACCACCACTGCGCAAATCCTGCAAGGCTTTTTGCAAAAAAATTCAAATTTTGTACCCGACGCATGCTGCGTCTTGCAATCCGCGGGAAAACCTGTTATCATGCAGGTAATACCTGTCACCGAAAGGAGTCTGTCCATGGCTGCAGTTACCGAGGGCTTCATGCCTTTTCTGGGATATCGGACCTATTATCGCGTGGTCGGAGAAAGAACCGACAACGGAAAAGCGCCGCTGATCTTCCTCCACGGAGGACCGGGCTCGACCCACAACTATTTTGAGGTGCTCGACTTTCTGGCTGACGCCGATGCGCGCCAGCTCATCATGTATGACCAGCTGGGCTGCGGCGGCTCCTACCTGGACGGTCATCCGGAGCTCTGGAACCAGAACACCTGGCTCGACGAATTGGAGGCCCTGCGCGTCCATCTGGGACTGGACGAGTGTCACATCCTGGGTCAGTCCTGGGGCGGCATGATGCAGATCGCCTATGCCATCGAGCGAAAGCCAAAGGGCGTGAAGTCCTTTGTGATCTCCAGCGGACACCCCTCCAGCAGCCTCTGGCGGCAGGAGGGATTGCGCCGGGTGGGCTATCTCCCCGCGCCGATGCAGGCGGCGATCGCAGAGGCGCTGCGGACCGGCAATTTCAGCGGGCCGGACTACGACGCCGCCGTTGCGGAGTATATGCGCCGCCACTGCGACTACACCGTGACGCCGGATTCGCCGGACTGCCTGACCCGACCCAAGCGCCGTGGGGCCGAGGCCTATCTCTACGGCTGGGGGCCGAACGAGTTTTCTCCCACCGGGACTCTGCGGGACTTTGAGTATGTGGACCGCCTGGGTGAGATCGGGATCCCGTCGCTGATCATGAGCGGCGTGGCCGATCTCTGCTCCCCGCTGATCGCCAAGACCATGTTCGACGGCATCCCCGGCGCCCGCTGGGAGCTTTTCGCCCACTCCCGTCACATGTGCTTCGTGGAGGAGACCGAACGATACGCAGGCATTCTGCTCCCGTGGCTCAACGCCCACGACTGATTCCGGAATTCCAGGCATCATTTGCCGTGCCATACCGCGATACAACGAACGCCGAGGCTGCGATTTGCAGCCCTCGGCGTTCGTTGCTATGCGCAGCTGGCTTCGGCGTGCTTATCCGGCTGTGGTTTCCAGCGCGGCTTGGGCGGCCGTTGCCATTTCGTGGTAGCTGGGGTAGAGGAAGATCCACGCGAGGATGGTGGCGACGGTGAGGATGATCGCCCAGACGAGGCGGCCGCGCACTTCCTCGCGGCGCTTTTCCCGCATCCAGGACTGGGCGACGTCGTTGACGCGGGAGCGTTTGCTGAACCAGGTGACCCAGCAGGCGACCGCACCGATGGGCACGAAGAAGAGCGCAACGACCATCAACCGGCGAAGCATGGCTTATTCCTCTTCGGGCAGCTTGATGGCAATATGCACCTCGTCGAGCTGCTTCTGTGTCACCGTGGTCGGAGCGTCCATCATGACGTCCTGGGCCTTCTGGTTCATCGGGAAGGTGATGACCTCCCGGATGCTCTCCTCGCCGGTCAGGAGCATGATCAGGCGGTCCACGCCGGGCGCAGCGCCGGCATGGGGGGGTGCGCCGTAGGTGAAGGCGTTGTACATGGCAGGGAACTTGGCCTTGACCTCGGCCTCGCCCAGACGGACCAGTTCAAAGGCCTTGACCATGATCTCGGGATCGTGGTTCCGGACCGCGCCGGAGGCGGATTCGTAGCCGTTGATGACCAGGTCGTACTGGCAGGCCGTAATGCTCAGCGGGTCGATCTCGCCGCGCTCGGCCTTCTCCAGGACCTCCAAGCCGCCGTTCGGCATGGAGAACGGATTGTGGCAGAATTCCAGCTCGCCGCTCTCCTCGCCGATCTCGTACATCGGGAAATCGACGATCCAGCAAAGCTGATACTGTTCCTTGTCCATGTGGCTCGGGCAGAGATTGCCCAGCTTGATGCGGAGCACGCCCGCGGTCTTCTGGGCAGCGGCCCTCTTGCCGGCGGTCAGACCCACAAAGGTGTTGGGCCGGAGCGCCAGTCCGGAGACGACCTGCTCCTTGACCGGCTGGAGGAACTTGGCGATGCCGCCCACGATCTCGCCGTTCTCGTCCACGCGGAACCAATAGGGCTTCTGGCCCGCCTGAACCTCCACGTCGGCGCAGAGCTTGTCGATCTGCTTCCGCGTGGCGTTGAAGTCGGAAACGACCACGGCCTTGACCACAGCGTTTTCAAAGGGACCGAAGCCGATGCCGCCCAGCAGCGCGGTGGCGTCCTGGATCTCCAGATCGATGCGCAGATCGGGCTTGTCGGTGCCATACTTCTCCATCGCCTCCATGAAGGGGATGCGGCGGAAGGGGGCCGGGGTCACACGGTCATAGATGCCATACGCCCGGAAGACCGGCTCGATGACGGTCTCCAGAACTGCCAGAACGTCGTCCTGGGAGGCAAAGGCCATTTCCATATCCATCTGGTAGAACTCGCCGGGCGTGCGGTCGCCGCGGGCGTCCTCGTCGCGGAAGCAGGGGGCGATCTGGAAGTAGCGGTCGAAGCCGGCGGTCATCAGAAGCTGCTTGAACTGCTGCGGGGCCTGGGGCAGGGCGTAGAACTTGCCGGGATGCTTTCTGGCAGGGACCAGATAGTCGCGGGCACCCTCGGGGGAGGAGGCGGTCAGGATCGGGGTCGTGATCTCCAGGAAGCCCAGCTCGGTCATCCGGCGGCGGAGCTCGGCCACCACGTTGCAGCGCAGGATGATGTTCTTCTTGACTGCGGGGTTGCGCAGGTCAAGATAGCGGTATTTCAGCCGGGTGTCCTCAGAGGCGTCGCGGCTGCGATTGATCTCGAAGGGCAGCTCATTGTGGATGCAGCGGCCCAGCACCTCGATTTTGGAGGGAACGATCTCGATCTCGCCGGTGGGGAGCTTGGCGTTCTTGGAATCGCGCTCGCGCACGATGCCCTCGACGGCAATTGTGGTCTCTTTGTTGAGCGGCTTGATCGCGTTCATCATTTCCTCGGTCTCGATCACGACCTGGGTGGTACCGTAGAAGTCGCGGACGATGACGAAGGCAAAGTTGCTGCCGACCGCGCGGACGTTCTCCATCCAGCCGACAATGCGGACCTGCTTGCCCGCGTCGGAGAGCCGCAGCTCCCCGCAGGTATGGGTTCTGTTTTGGGTCATTATTTCTTACCTCTTTTTTTGGTTGGTTTACGCTTTGATCAGCTTGCCGTTGTTGCGGAGGCGCAGATCCTCCAGGATCAGGTTGGCAGCGTCCGTCAGGCTCAGCAGCTGCTGCTCGCCGGTGGTCATATTCTTGAGAGAGATCTTTCCGGCAGCAATCTCGTCCTCGCCCAGGAAGGCCACAAAGGGGATCCCCAGCTTGTCGGCGTAGCCCATCTTGGCCTTGAACTTCTTCTGCTCGGTGTAGAGCTGGGTACGGATCTCGCAGCCCCGGAAGAAGGTGGCGGCCTCGGCTGCGGCGGTGAAGTCCTGCGTCATGGGGAGGATCAGCACCTCGGCAGGGGCGGTGTTCAGACCGTCGTTCAGCAGCTTCTGCTCCTGGAGCACGTAGAAGAGGCGGGTCACGCCGATGGAGATTCCCACGCCGGGCAGCTGCCGGTCGGTGTAGTACTCGGCCAGGTTGTCGTACCGTCCGCCGGAGCAGATGGAGCCAATCTCCGGATGATCCAGCATCATGGTCTCGTAGACCGTGCCGGTGTAGTAGTCCAGGCCCCGGGCGATGGTCAGATCCACGGCGAAGTGGGTCTCCGGCACGCCGAAGGCAGCCAGGTACTTTGCCACGGTGTTCAGCTCGGAAAGGCCGGTGTCAAAGAGCTCGTTCTTACCCTGGTAGCCCTCCAGAGCCGCCAGAACCTCGGCGTTGGTGCCGCGGATCCCAATGAACTTCAAAATCTCATCGGCCTGCTCACCGGTCAGCCCCACGTCGTCCAGGAGGCATTCCCGGACCTTCTCCGGGCCGATCTTGTCCAGCTTGTCCACGGTCCGCATGATGTCGCCGGAGCGCTCAGAGAGGCCCTGCATGGCGTAGAAGCCGTTCAGAATCTTGCGGTTGTTGACCCGGATCTGGAACCGGTCCAGACCCAGCCGGATGAAGGTGGTGTAGATGACGGCAGGGATCTCCGCTTCGTTGGCGATGTCCAGCTTGCCGTCGCCGATGATGTCGATGTCGGCCTGGTAGAACTCCCGGAACCGGCCGCGCTGGGCCCGCTCGCCCCGGTAGACCTTGCCGATCTGGTACCGGCGGAAGGGGAAGGCCAGCTCACCGGCGTGCAGGGCTACGTATTTGGCCAGGGGAACCGTCAGATCAAAGCGCAGGGCCAGATCCGCGTCGCCCTTGGAAAAGCGGTAGATCTGCTTCTCGGTCTCGCCGCCGCCCTTGGCCAGCAGGATGTCCGCCGACTCGATCAGCGGGGTGTCCAGGGGCGTAAAGCCGTAAAGGGCGTAGGTTTCACGGAGCACCTGCAGAAAGCGCTCCATCTGCTGCTGCGGCGCAGGCAGCAGCTCCATAAAGCCGGACAGGGTCCGGGGCGTGATTTTGGACATGATTGTATACCTCAGACTTTTTTGAGAATTGAAAAATGAGAATCATTCGGGATCCCGAATCGGCTCCGCGGAGAGAGATTCCTCCAGCGCGGGCAGAGTCAGGAAATATTCGTAGTAGGGCATCAGCGCGTCGAAGCCGTCGCGGACGGCAGGGAAGAGGCGGTCGGAATAGCAGAGATCGTCCTGCTCCCGCCGGAATTCGAAGCCCAGGTACTTGCGGTCGGCCCAGTCCTGGAGCAGGGGTGTGGTCTCCAGCTTATGCTTCTTGTATTTCTCGCCGCTTAAAACGAAGGTGCTCTGCCGCCGGAATTTCCGGACGAGCTTTTCCGCGCGGGCCGGGTCGCGGCGAAGCTCGGCGCGGAAGCGGTCCATCAGGACGTTGCCCCGGGACCAGCAGCCCATGCCGTATTCGTAGTACTCCGGCGTGAAGCTGAAATAGAAGGCCGGGGCAGCCATCTCCTCCAGGTCCGCCCAGAGGGTGAACCACAGGTGGTCGTTCATAGGCCCGCGGCCATAGAGCCTTCTGGCGTCGCGGTAGATGCGGGAGACGTGGAGATTCCAATCGTGCTTCGGGTATTTTTCCCGGAAATGCTCAAACAGAGCGTTCGCCAGGTCCTTCGTCGGCCGGTTCATCAGCCGCTCGAACTCCTCTTTGTGTTCATGAAACCACTCGCGGCTGTTGTTCAGACGCAGCTGCCAGAGGAAATCCACGGTTTCCTGGGAATAGATCAACATATGCTTCCTTCCTTCCAAACCAAAAACGGACCTCCCCCCCGGACGGAGCGGAAGTCCGCAGAGGGGCGCGGGGAATCAGCGGCGGGTGCGAATCAGCTCACGCCAGTCCAGATCGCCGCGCTGCAGGCCGAGGATCAGCATCTCCGCTGTGGCCAGGTTTGTGGCAATGGGCACATTGTTGGCGTCGCAGAGCAGAAGGGTCCGCAGGGCATACTGGTTGTCCCAGGGGTCGTGGCTGTTCGGGTCGGTGAACATGATCACCATGTCGATTTCGTTGTAGGCGATGCGGGCGTCCACCTGCTGGTGGCCGCCCTGCCGATGGGCCATAAAAAGGTTGATGGGCAGACCGGTGGCCTCGGCCACGAGCCGCCCCGTGGTGGCGGTGGCGGAGAGCGTGTGCTTGGCAAGCACGCTCTTGTATGCCGTGCAGAACTGGACCATCAGTTCCTTTTTCTTGTCGTGTGCCATGAGGGTGATGTTCATTGGAAACCTCCTGTCGGCTTAATGGATTCGGAGCAGGGGGACCTTCTCGCCCCGCAGACGCCGGGCAATGTGCAGACATCCGAGGGCGGCACGGCGGTCCGTGCAGAGGATCAGAGGGCGGTTTTGGGCGGCGGCCAGGACCACGTCGGGATCGTCCGGCACCAGACCGATCAGCGGAAGACCGATCTCATCCATCAGATCGTCCACGGTCCAGTGCAGACTCCGGAACACGGCGGGGGTGACGCGGTTGACAATGAGCCGGACGTTTTCCTTACCCATCCGGTTGAGTTGGTCGGCGGTCTCAGCGGCGTCCCGCATGGAGGCGGGATCGGGGGCGGCGACGACCAGGATGCGATCTGCATAGGCCACTGCGAAGTGAAATCCGTCCCGCAGACCGGCAGCGGAGTCGATCAGGATAAAATCAAAATGTGACCGGGCGGTATCCAGCAGCGTGCCGAAATCCTGAAACCGGACGGTCTCCGGCTGATCCGCAATGGGGGCGGTCAGCAGGCGGAGATTCGGGATCTCCGGATGGGGCGTGGCTTCGCTGAGCGAATAGCGTCCCTTCAGCACGTCTACAAAGGAGATGGGCGCAGTTTCCTGCATGCCCAGTGAGATATCCAGATTTCTGAGGCCGATGTCGGCGTCGATGCAGAGCACGGAGCTGCCCTCCGCTGCCAGACAGGTCGCCAGACCGGCGCAGATCGTGGTCTTCCCGGTTCCGCCCTTTCCGGAGGTAAGAGCGATCACTTGACCCATTCGAACCACCTCGTTCCAAAAAGTTATACGATACAGACAGTATAACGGATTTCTGCAGAAATTTCAATACAAAATTTCAGAATGAAATGGGGTTTGTTCACATATAATGCAGTGTTTCCGGGCAAAGGAGGAAAAAAGCGTGAACGATCAGACCAATCAGAGGGGGGACCGTCTGCCGGAGGCCCACAGCCTCACGCTGGAGCGGCGCGTCCGCCTGACCGTGACGGAGGTCTCGGAGGTTCTGCGGGTGGAGGAAACCGGCGTTGCCCTGCGGGTGGGACAGTGCGTCCTGATGGTGCGGGGCGCGGGACTGAAGCTGCGGGAGCTGCGGCCGGAGGGAGGCCGGGTGGAGGTTCTGGGCAGCATCGACGCCATCGGCTATGAGGCCGCGCCCAGCGGCGGCCTGCTGCGCAGGCTGTTCGGCTGATGGAGCTTCCGGTCCTGCTCCAGCTCCGGGAGCTTGGCGCGGCCCTGGCGACCGGCCTGGTCCTCGGCCTTGTCTACGACTGTCTGCAGCCGCTGGGCCGGGGCCGTTTTCTGAGGGCCGTCGTGGACGGACTCTACGCCCTGCTCAACCTCGCCGTCCTTCTGACCTTTGCGCTCTACGCGGGTCGGGGCCGCCTGCGGATCTTTGCCCTTTTTGGGATCGCCGGGGGGCTCGGGATCTGGTTTTCGGTCTGGAGCGGGCTGTTTCGCCGGCTGCGGGACGGGGTCCTGCGGGCACTCGGATGGCCGCTCAGACAGCTCCTGCGCGGCTGCCGTCGAATTGGAAAAAAATTTTTCTTTATTTGTAAAAAATGTATTGATTTTGCCGGAAAACATGGTAAAATATTCTCTAGGACAAAAACGGGCATTTTCCGTTTGCGGAGAGGAGGGCTGCCGATTGCGGTTCAAGAAAACTTCATTTCTGACCAAGATTCTGATCCTGGTCGTCGCGGTGTACGCGATCTTTACCCTGGTCAGCCTTCAGGACCGCATTCAGGAGGCCGAAAAGACCGTCTCCGATCTGGAGGCACAGGTCGTCTACGCCGAGCAGGACAACGCTCAGATCGAAAAGGATCTGGCAGACCTCGGCTCCGACCACAGCGTTAAGACCATCGCGCGGAATCGGCTCGGCATGGTTGAGGCCGGCGAGATCGTTTTCCGCGACGCGGATATGCACGATTAGCTTTGGAAAGGATTTAAAGGCAGTATGGCTTATACTCCTGGTTCGATTGTAGAGGGAACTGTCAAGACGATCACGGGTTTTGGGGCCTTTGTGGCGCTGCCGGAAGGGCAGACCGGTCTGGTCCACATCTCCGAGGTTGCGCCGACCTATGTCACCGATATCCGTCAGCATCTCACGGAGGGACAGACTGTGAAGGTCAAGATCCTCTCTGTGGGTGAGGCCGGGAAAATCAGCCTGTCGGTCAGGCAGGCAAACGCCAACTTTGCCCCTTCCCGCCGCGGTCAGACGCGTGCGGAGAACGCCGAGCCCGGGCGCACCGACGCCAGGGACGAGCAGCGACGTCCGGATCGCCCTGCCGCGGACGGCCGCCGCGCCGAGTCCAGACGCCCTGCGCCGGAAAGCTTCGAAGAGAAGCTCAAGCAGTTCATGGCCGACTCCAACAGCAAAATATCCGGCTCCGGGCAGTACGAGCACCGTACCCGCAGCCGCAAGAGATAACGATCGCAGGGGACGGCAGAGGCCGCCCCCTTTTTGCAGCACAGTCCCCGGCGCAGAGCGCGCCATACGGAGGTTTTCAGATGCCCCACGTCTTTCTCACCGGCGGCAGCCGCGGCATCGGCGCGGCAGCGGTCCGCCGTTTTGCCCGCGAGGGCTGGCGCGTCAGCTTCTGCTACGAAAATAACGCGGCTGCGGCCCGGGCGCTGTCCGCCGAGACCGGCGCGGACGGCTTCCGCTGTGACGTCTCCGACCCTGCAGCGGTCAAGACCCTGATCTCGTCCCTGCCTCCGGTGGAGGTCCTGATCAACAATGCCGGGATCTCCCACGTGGGCCTGATCTCGCAGATCACCCCCGCCCAGTGGGACCGCCTCTTTGCGGTCAACGTCCGGGGGATCTACAGCACGGTCCGTGCGGTCCTGCCCGCCATGCTGGAGGCAGGCTCCGGCTGCATTCTCAACGTCAGCTCCATGTGGGGCCAGGTCGGAGCCAGCTGCGAGGCGGCCTATTCCGCCACCAAGGGCGCGGTAGACGCCCTGACCAAGGCGCTGGCCAAGGAGCTCGGCCCGTCCGGCATCCGCGTCAACGCGGTCTCGCCCGGCATGATCGACACCGAGATGAACGCCCATCTGAGCGCGGAGGACGTGCAGGCCCTGGCAGACGAGACGCCCCTGGGCCGGATCGGGACCCCGGAGGACGTGGCCGAGGCCCTTTGGATGCTCTCCCGCAGCCCCTTTGTCACCGGGCAGATCCTCGCTGTCAACGGGGGACTTTCCATCACCTGAACGAATCAACTCTCATGGAGCACGCTTATGAATGAAAACATCATCGTCCGCGGTGCCCGGACGAACAATCTGAAGAATATCGACCTGACGATCCCACGCGACAAGCTGGTGGTTTTCACGGGGCTGTCCGGGTCGGGCAAGTCGTCTCTGGCCTTCGACACGATCTATGCCGAGGGCCAGCGCCGCTATGTGGAATCCCTGTCCAGCTATGCCCGGATGTTCCTGGGCCAGATGGACAAGCCCGACGTGGATTCCATCGACGGCCTTTCTCCTGCCATCTCCATCGACCAGAAGACGACCTCCAAAAACCCCCGCTCCACGGTGGGCACGGTCACGGAGATCTTCGACTATCTGCGTCTGCTCTGGGCCCGCGTCGGCGTACCCCACTGCCCAAACTGCGGCAAGGAGATCCGAAAGCAGACCATTGACCAGGTGGTGGACAAGGTCCTCCGCCTGCCGGAAGGGACCCGCTTCCAGGTCCTGGCCCCGGTGGTCCGCGGCAAGAAGGGCGAGCACCAGAAGATCCTTGCCGACGCCCGCAAATCGGGCTTTGCCCGGGTTCGCGTGGACGGCAATCTCTACGATCTCACCGAGGAGATCTCCCTCGAAAAGAATAAGAAGCACGACATCGACATCATCGTCGACCGCCTGGTCCGCCGCGGGGACATTACCCGCCGCCTGACCGACTCCGTGGAGACCGCCACCAGTCACGGCGGCGGCATGACGGTCATCCAGCAGGTGGACACCGGGGAGGAGACTCCATTCTCCCTGAACTACGCCTGCGAGGACTGCGGGATCTCCATGCCGGAGCTCAGCCCGCGGATGTTCTCCTTCAACAACCCCTACGGCGCCTGTCCGGAGTGCGCCGGCCTGGGCTTCCAGCTCAAGGTGGATCCGGATCTCATCATCCCCAACCGCTCCCTGTCCATCCTGGATGGCGCCATCCAGGCCAGCGGCTGGGGCAACGTCCGGAATGACTCCATCGCCCGGATGTATTTTGAAGCGCTGGCCGCACGATACCACTTTAAACTGACGGACCCGGTGGAGGAGCTCTCCGACGAAGCCCTGGACGCGATTTTACACGGCACGAAGGGCGAGAAGCTCAAGCTCTACTACGAGCGGGCCAACGGCCGCGGCACCCTGGAGCAGGCCTTTGAGGGCATCGTCCCCAGCCTTGAGCGCCGCTACCGCGAAACCCAGTCGGAGGCCATGCGCAAGGAGCTGGAGGAGTGCATGTCCACCTCCCCCTGTCCCGCCTGCGGCGGCAAGCGTCTGTCTCCGATCTCCCGGGCCGTCACGGTCGGCGGGATGCGGATCATGGATTTCTGCGACCTGTCCGTCACCGCGGGCCTGGATTTTATCAAAGGTCTCACCTTTGAGCCCAACGATCAGATGATCGCCCAGCCCATCCTGCGGGAGATCACGGCCCGCCTGGGCTTCTTGCAGAGCGTGGGCCTGCAGTATCTGACCCTCTCCCGCGGCGCTGCCACCCTCTCCGGCGGCGAGAGCCAGCGCATCCGTCTTGCGACCCAGATCGGATCCAGCCTGATGGGCGTGCTCTACATCCTGGACGAGCCCTCCATCGGCCTGCACCAGCGGGACAACGACAAGCTGCTCGAGACCCTGCAGCATCTGCGGGACCTGGGCAACACGCTGATCGTTGTGGAGCACGACGAGGACACGATCCGTACTGCCGACCATGTGGTGGACGTTGGTCCCGGCGCCGGCATCCACGGCGGCGAGATCGTCGCCCAGGGCACGATCGAAGACCTGATCGCCGAGCCCCGGTCCATCACCGGCCAGTATCTGAGCGGGGCGAAGTCGATCGCCATTCCGGCTGCTCGCCGCCCGGGGAACGGAAAGACCCTGCGCGTCTGCGGCTGCCGGGAGAATAACTTGCAGAATATCGACGTGGAGATCCCCCTTGGGACCCTGACCTGCGTGACCGGCGTCTCCGGTTCGGGCAAGTCCTCCCTCGTCAATGAGATCATCTACAAAAAGCTGGCGGGCAGCCTCAACCACGCCCGCATCCGCCCCGGCAAGCACGACCGCATCGAGGGCATCCAATATCTGGACAAGGTCATCTGCATCGACCAGAGCCCCATCGGCCGCACCCCGCGGTCCAACCCTGCCACCTACACCGGCCTGTTCAACGACATCCGGGACCTCTTTGCCTCCACCAATGACGCCAAGCTCCGCGGCTACGGCCCGGGCCGGTTCAGCTTCAACACCAAGGGCGGCCGATGCGAGGCCTGCGGCGGCGACGGTCTGGTGAAGATCGAGATGCACTTCCTGCCCGACGTCTACGTCCCCTGCGACGTCTGCCGGGGCCGGCGCTACAACCGCGAGACCCTCGAGGTCCATTACAAGGGCAAGTCCATTGCCGACGTGCTGGATATGACCTGCGACGAGGCCCTGGAATACTTCCAGAACCTGCCCCGGATCCGCGACAAGGTTCGGACCATGGTGGACGTGGGCCTGGGTTATATCAAGCTCGGTCAGAGCTCCACCACCCTCTCCGGCGGCGAGGCCCAGCGCGTCAAGCTGGCCACCGAGCTCTCCCGCCGGTCCACGGGCAAGACGATCTATATCCTGGATGAGCCCACCACAGGACTGCACGTCTACGACGTCAGCAAGCTGATCGACGTCCTGCAAAAGCTGGTAGACGCGGGCAACACCGTCCTGGTCATCGAGCACAATCTGGACGTCATCAAATGCGCCGACCACCTGATCGACCTTGGCCCAGAGGGCGGCGACGGCGGCGGCAGGATCGTGGCGACCGGCACGCCGGAGCAGGTCTGCCGGGCCGAAGGGAGCTTTACCGGGGCGTATCTGCGCAAAGTAATCAAATAAAATGAAAGAAAGAAGCAGTTTTCAAGCGACACCGCGATTTTTTCATTTTCTCAAGGAGGAACCATGAGATTAGACAAATACCTGAAGGTCTCCCGCCTGATCAAGCGGCGGACTGTGGCCAACGAGGCCTGTGACGCCGGGCGGGTGACCGCCAACGGCCGTCCGGTCAAGGCCAGCTATGAGGTCAAGGTCGGCGACCGCCTGTCCATCCAGTTCGGGGCGAAGACCCTCAGCGTCGAGGTCCTCCGCGTGGAGGAGACCGTCCGCAAGGACGACGCCGCGGGCATGTACCGTGAGCTCGGCCCGGACGCCTGATCCGCCCCGCGATCGGAGGCTCCCGTGAAACCGTTTTTCAAGCTGTGCTTCTCTCGCGTCGGGATGGTCTCGCTGGGCATTCTGCTGCAGCTGCTTGTCCTCTTTGCCTCCCTTTCCTGGTTCCAGGATTACGCGCCGATGATCCATACGGTCAGCGTCATCCTGGCCTGGGCCTTTGTCCTCTACATTCTCTCCCGCAAGGGAAACCCGGCTTATAAGACCGCCTGGATCATCCTGCTGCTGGGCTTTCCCATCCTGGGCGCGACCCTCTATCTGATCTTCGGCGGCAACCGCCTCTCCGCCCGCCTGCGCCGCAAGATGGCCGAGATCGACGAAGCCATGGACGGACTGACCGTCCAGGACCCTGCCGTCGTTGACGCCATGCAGGCCGAGGACCCCGACGCCGCTGTCATGGCCCGCTATCTGGCGAACACGATCCGCTGTCCGGCCTACCGGAACACCCGGGCGCAGTATTTCTCCTCCGGCGAGGCCTTCTTCGACCAGCTGCTCCGGGATCTGCCCCGGGCGGAGCGGAGCATCTACCTGGAATACTTCATCATCGAATCCGGCGAGATCTGGAACGCGATTCTGGAGATCCTCCGGCAGAAGGCGAGCGCCGGCGTGGAGGTCCGCCTGATCTACGACGACTTCGGCTGCATCCAGCGCCTGCCCCGGCACTATGACCGCCGGCTCGAAGCCCTCGGGATCCATGCCCGGGTCTTCAACCGCTTCGTGCCCATCCTGGATTCCCGGCTCAACAACCGGGATCACCGGAAGTTCTGCATCATCGACGGCCGGATCGCCTTTACCGGCGGCATCAACCTGGCCGACGAATACGCCAACCGGGGCAAGCCTCGCTTCGGACGGTGGAAGGACTGCGGCGTCCGGCTGGAGGGCGACGCGGTCTGGTCTGTCACGGTGATGTTCCTCTCCATGTGGAACTACCTGGCCGACCGCAAGGACTTTGGCCCGAAGCCGTCGGTTCCGCCGCTTTCTGAGGCCTCCGGCTATGTCCAGCCCTATCAGGACAGCCCCCTGGATGAGGAGGCCGTGGGCCGGAACGTCTTCATCAATATGATTTCCCGCGCCCGCCGCTATATCTGGATCATGACGCCCTATCTGATCGTGGACGAGGCCATGGACGAGGTCCTGACGACCGCCGCCAAATCCGGCGTGGACGTCCGGATCATCACGCCCGGGATCCCGGATAAGCCCTACGTCTACGAGATGACCCGGGCCAACTACCATGCCCTCCTGGAGGGAGGGGTCCGGATCTTCGAGTACAGCCCCGGCTTCGCACACTCCAAGCTCTTTCTGGCGGACGATGAATCCGTCGCCGTCGGCACGGTCAATCTGGACTTCCGCAGCCTCTATCTCCACTTTGAGGACGGCGTCTGGCTCTACCGGGCCGACTGCGTGGCAGACGTCCGCCGGGACTTTGACGAGACCTTCCCCCAGTGTCGGGAGATCACCCTGGCCGACACTGCAAAGGTTCACCTGCCACGCCGCCTCTTCCGCGCCGCGCTCCGGCTGATTTCTCCCCTGATGTGACCCCGCGCCGATTACAAAAAAACTGTCAGAATTCACTGTTTTGATAAGGAGAACATCCAAATGAAAAAGACACTCAAAATCATCGGCATCGTCCTCGGCGCGCTGATCGGCGTCGCCCTGCTCGCAGCCGTCGCCGTGATCACCTGGCTCAGCGTCACCGAATACAAGCCCGAGCCTGTCGAAGCTGTCGAGATCGCAAGCAACGTCAAAGCACCGCTGGACAGAGGCGAGTTCACCGTCCTGAGCTGGAACATCGGCTACTGCGCCCTGGGCGAGGAGAGCGAATTCTTTATGGACGGCGGCAAAGAGGTCCGTCCCGACGACAAGAGCATCATTCGGAAGAATTATGCCGGCATCCTTGCGGCCATTCGGGCCGAGAACCCGGAGTTTGTGCTCCTGCAGGAGGCGGATTCCGACTCCCGGCGCAGCTATTCCTTTGACCAGACCGCAGCCTTCCGCAAGGACCTGGGCGGCAGCTCCGCCTATGCCCTCAACTATCGCTGCAACTTCGTCCCCTTCCCGATGCCGCCCATCGGCAAGGTCTCCAGCGGTCTGCTGACCTTCAGCGACTACGGCATCCGCGAGGCCAAGCGGATCAGCCTGCCCTGCCCCTTCTCCTGGCCGGTCCGCGCGGCGAATCTCAAGCGCTGCCTGCTGATCACCCGCATCCCCATCGACGCCACAGAGAAGGAGCTGGTCCTGGTCAACCTCCATCTGGAGGCCTATGACGACGGCGAGGGCAAGAAGGCCCAGACCGAGCAGCTCCTGACCCTGCTCAGCGAGGAATACAGAAAAGGCAACTATGTGATCGCGGGCGGCGACTGGAACCAGGTCTTCCCCGGTACCCTGGAAACCTACCCGATCCACGTTGAAAACTGGCTTCCCGGCGTTCTGGATGCGGCGGAGATCGGCGAATGGAGCTTCGCCTATGACGATTCCGTCCCGACCTGCCGTCTGCTGAATCAGCCCTATGATCCTGCAGACGCCGAGAACACCCAGTATTACGTCATTGACGGTTTCCTGGTCTCCCCGAACCTGAAGATCTCCTCCGTGGAGACGCTCGATCAGGGCTTTGCCTGCTCCGATCACAACCCGGTCCTTCTGACGGTCGCCCTCGGGGAATAAGCCATGAAGCGGCTTGTACTTCTGCTCGGACTGCTGCTGCTTCTGACCGGCTGCGACCTGAGAAACCGCCGCGCCTCCGAGGACTTTATCCCCACCGGGAACCAGGCCGCTGCCCATACCCCGGTGCCTGCCGGGACCGACGCTGCGCCCATCGGAACGGTGCATACCCTGCCTGCCCAGTGGGACGGCGCGGTGAAGACCGTGATGACCGAGCGCGGGACCTTCCGCGGCGCGGAGGAGATCCCCTATTCCTACCAGATCCCCTTCCTCGATCTGCCGGACGCCTACGCCATGGGCTGCAACCAGGAGATCAACGCCCGCTTTGAGGCTGCCGCCCACGAATCTCTGGACCGCATGGAACATGGACAGCCTCCCATCGTCCAAGAGGTGCGCTTCACCGCGGACCTCCGCGACACGATCCTGAGTCTTCGCCTGCACCGGCTTGACGCGGACGGCACAGAGACCTGGGGGTTCTACTGCGTCGACAGCAAGACCGGCGCAAAGCCCACCCTCTCCGCCTTCTGTCAGGCGGCGGGCGTCGAGGAGGCAGAGCTTCCCCAGTGCCTCCGAGACGCCGCGACTGCCCTCACCCGGGACATCGCGGGAGATCAATACGGAGAAGATGATACGGAATACACAACAGCCCTGACCCTTACCCTGAGCGGGCTGGCGAAGCCTGCCGAGCTTCCGATGCATCTGACGGAGGACGGCAGGCTCTCGGTGATCGTCTCGGTTTACCATCCCGGCGGCGGGACGACCTCCGAAGAACTGATATTGCCTTGAGTATACGGAAAGGAGGCAATGCCATGCGAACTGCCCCTGGCAACGCCAAAACCATCATAGCGATCCTTCTGACCATGCTGCTGCTGGTCGGCTGCTCTGCCCCGGCCGCTGCCGGACCGACGGAAGCGGCCCCCACACTCCCGGCCCTGGTCTCCGACCATCCGGAGGATTGGGCAACTGCCGCGTCCGGCGAGTTCCGGGAGAGCGGAAACCTTCCGGCGCTGAATCCCGGCGGTACTGTCCCGAATATGTCCTCGCCTGCCGTGTCGACCCAGCCCCAGCGCGATCCGCTCCAGCCCGACACCCAGGCGACAACGCCCCCGACGCCCGATACGCCCACGATGTCCGCGCCCACGGAATCTGCCCAGACGCCGGCTGCGCCAATCGAGGAGGGGGACGACGACAGCTCGGAGGATGCCGACGTGCCGAAGGAGAGCGAGGACAGCTCGGAGGACGGTCCGGAACTGTCGGAATCTCCGCTCCAGGGTGAGCTGGCCGAGGCGATCGAAAAGCTGGACGGCTCCTGGTCGGTCTATGCCAAGAATCTTGATACCGGCGAAACCGCCCTGGTCAATGACCGGCCCATGGTAGCGGCTTCCCTGATCAAGCTCTTCGTGGCCGGCGCCTATTATGAAACCGACCCGCAGGCTGCCGACGCCGCCTGGTGCTCTCGGACCGATCTGATGATCTCGGTCAGCAGCAACGACGCCTGCAACGCCTTGATCGACCGCCTTGGGATGGACGCGATCAATCGATTCATCCGCGCGTGCGGCTGCGAGAACACCGAGCTCAACCGGAAAATGCTGGAGCAGAACAACCAGGAAAACTACACCTCCGCCCTCGAATGCGGAACGGTCCTTGAAGCGATCGTGAACGGAGAATTCGTCAGCCCTGCTGCTTCCGCCCGTCTCCTGGAGAATCTCAAAGCGCAGGAGCGCACCGGGAAGATCCCCGCCGGTGTCCCCGAAGGGATCGAAACGGCCAATAAGACCGGCGAGCTCAGCGACACCGAAAACGACGCCTGCATCGTCTGGTCCAGGGGCGGGACCTACATCCTCTGCGTGATGGCCTGTGATCAGACCAACGTGGTCAACGCCAGAGAAGAGATCATCGCTCTGTCCCAGCTGGTATACCGATACTTTAACACGTAGAATCATGTGCCATCAGGAAAGGAACGTTTGAAATGCCAGAGATTTGTACGAAATGCGGAGCGCTTCTTCCGCCCGGCGTTCGCTTCTGCACGGCCTGCGGCGCGCCGGTTCCGCCGGATTCCGCTCCGAAGCAGCAGACGCCGCCGGCTCCTGCCGCCCCCATGCTCTGCCCGAGCTGCGGCAAGCCGCTCAAGCCCGGGGCCAGGTTTTGTACGGGCTGCGGCGCGAATCTGACCGACGCAGAACCGATCCGCCCCCGTCCCCGCCAGGGAGGGGAGCCTGCTTCCGCTGCCGCTGCTGCCGCCGGAGCGGCGGGCTTTGAGGCACTGATCGGCGGCGAGCGCCCGAACCGGGCGAGCCCCTATCGCCCCAGTGCTTCCACCGTCCGTCCGCAGAGCGCCTCCACCGTCCGGCCGCAGAGCGCAGCTGCCCAGTCCCGGGACAAGGCGGATGCGGGAGCTGCTCAAATGCCGCTGGTCGGGCCTCAGCACAGCACGATCTGTCCGAAGTGCGGCCAGACCGTACCTCCCGGACGGAATTTCTGCAACGTCTGCGGCAGCCGCATTTCCGTCGGCCTGTCGAACAAGCCTTATGACGAGGAACCGGACGAGGAGCACGAGATCCATCAGACGCGGTCCCGTACCGGCATGTGGATCACCATCGGCACCGTGGCTGCCGTGGTTCTGCTGCTGGGCGTTCTGCTCCTGGTCTTTTGGGACGACCTCTTCGGCAGGAAGGGCGATCCCGTGGAGACGGTCAACTACGGCGAGGAGACTGTGACGAAGACTGCCGAACCCACCACCGCGAGCACAGAATCCATCTGGCCCACCCGCCCCACCGGGGAGGAGAGCGAGGTTCCCACCTCCGTCTATGAGGCTCCCACCCAGCCGCCGACACAGCCTCCCACACAGCCCACCACGCAGCAACCGACCCAGCCCCCGACGCAGCCGCCCACCCAGCCCCCCGCACTCAGCAAGGAGGCGGCGCTGACCATCGTCCGCGCTCGGTACGGCGTGACGGACGTCCGGCTGCGCTCCGAGACGGACAAGGCCTATACTGTCGACGTCTATAAGCCAAACGGCGAGCTGGCGGGTACCATCGAGGTGGACAAGATCACCGGCGAGTGCACCGTGGTGGAGCCCCTCGATTTCAGCGAGGGTCCCACCGAGACGGCGGAAGCGCCCTCCGACTCCGCCGACGTCTCCGATTCCCCCGAAGCATCCGATTCCCCCGACGTCTC
>CAMHMK010000017.1 GCA_946186225.1 uncultured Clostridia bacterium | reverse complement strand
CAGGGAAGTTGGTTTCGTTGATGACCACGTCTCCCGCTGCGGCGGCTGTCGGGGCTGCGGCGGGCAGCAGGGACAGCAGAAGGACGAGGGCCAGGCAGAGGCTGAGGATCCTCTTGTTCATTTCCCAAATCTCCTTTTCGTTTTTTTGTTGCCATACGCGTTTCGTGGAATCATAAGCGCACGGCCCCATTTGCCGCGACACAACTTCGACGTTCAAGCAAGGCGTCAAAACAAAGCATACGCTTTTGCCAAAGGAATGTCGCATCCTTGCATAAAACAAATATATCATCATGTCGCAGGTATATTTTACCAGAGTCAAGCAAAAAACGCAATACTGAAAACCCCAGATTATGATTAATTATGAAGGGACAGTTGAATTGAGAATTGAGAATGGAGAATGGAGAATTTGCGGTCTCCGGAACAAGTTACCAGTGACCAGTGACTGGTCATCAGTGATTTCTTGCAGAAACTATTCTGTCAAAGGCGAAATGGCGAACAATGTTCGCCGCTACATTTGGAAGGGCGGTCCCTTGTCCCTGGTGACTGTCCACTGTCAACTGTCCACTGTCAACTGTTCGCAGGGCTGAATCGTTACGAAAATACCGTGCGTCCGGCGTCCGAAAATGAGCATTGTATTTTTCAGGCGGATGTGGTAGAATATAAAAACAATTCTGACCGGAAAGGAGTGATCTGTCGATGCGGCGTATGCTCTGCGCCTTCCTGCTGGCGCTGGCGCTGTTGTCTCTGTCGGTGGGGTCGGTCTCGGCGGACGAGGCCACGACGGTGACCGCGCTGGAGACCCAGTGCACGGTAGCACGGGACGGTTCGTGCACCGTGACGCTCAATTTCACGCTGCGCGTCGGCGCAGATTCGACGGAGTTCTCCTTCCCCATCGCGCCGGGCGCCGAGGAGATCGCCGTGACCGGCGCCTCCCGGACGGTGCAGCGGGGCGAGAAATACACCATCGTCACCCTGACCCCCCTCTCTGCCGGGACCTTCGAGCTTTCCGTCTCCTATCACCTGACCCAGACCGTCACGGACGAGGGCAGCGCCCAGACCTTCCGGCTGGTCCTGCTCTATCCGGATTGGCCCTGCACCATCGAAACCTACCGGCTCACCCTGGCCCTGCCCGCCGAATTTGAGACTCTGCCGGCCTTTCAGTCGGAATACTACGGCGATCTGATCGAAAACTATATGGAGGTGCAAATCGCCGACGGCACCGTTCGGGCCGAGCTGAACCGAACCCAGACCCTGCGTGATCACGAGGGCATCACGGTCTCCCTGGATCTGCCGGCAAACTATTTTGACCTGCGCTTCCTGGCGGGCAAGACGGTCGCCACCGACCGGCTGCTCTTTGGCATGCTGCTGGTGCTGAGTCTGCTCTACTGGCTTGTGTTCCTCCGCGGCAGACCCGTTCTGCCCAAGCGCCAGGCCATGCCCCCGGAGGGCGGCAACGCGGGCGAGGTCCCCTATGTCCTTTGCGGACGAAAACCGGATCTGGCCCTGATGGTGGTCCAGTGGGCCACGCTGGGCTATCTGACCATCCACCGCAGCCGCAAGGGCCGCATCTGGCTCACCTGCGAGATCGACATGGGCAACGAGCGCAAGGCGGAGGAGGTCGCTGTGTTCCGGGCCCTCTTCTCCCACGGCGCGCAATGCGACGTGCGCAGCGCCGAATATCTGCGCGCGCGGCAGCTGGCCGCGGAGCGGGTGACGGCCTACTGGAAGCCCCGGATCTTCCGCGGCAGCGGCAGCACCCTGCTGCTGCGGGTCATTGCTGCCGCCGCGGGACTGGCCCTGTGTCTGGCCTGCTTTGACGCAAGCGTTCCACCGGAGCACTGGCGCTGGTTCCTCATCGTTCCTCTGACCCTCCTGGGCGGTCTGGCCTGCTGGCTGATCCAGCGGCTTGGCGGCTGCCTGCTGCGCCGCCACGCGGTGCGCACGATCGCGCTGGGGCTTGCCGGGATCGTCTTTCTGCTGATCGCGGGCAGGCAGGGCGGACAGGGCTTCCTGAGCTTTGTGTGCATCCTCTTCCAGCTGCTGATCGGCTTTTCCGTCCGCTGCGGCGGACAGCGGACCCGCCCGGGTTCGGCCCAGGCCTCGGAGCTGCTGGGCTTCCGGCGCTATCTGCTCTCCACCCCCGCCTCCGCCTTCCGCAAGCTGATGCTCGCCGATCCCCAGTATTATTACCGCAATCTGCCCTACGCCGAGGCCCTCTGCATCGGCAAGCTCTTCTCGGGCAGCTTTGACCGCAATCGGCTGGACGACTGCGACTGGCTGGACTGGGAGGGCAAGCCCCGGAACACCGCAGCAGGCTTCTATGCCCGGTTTTCCCGGCTGATGCTCGGGCTGCGGGGGGAGCGGGAGCCGCTCCTGCTCCGAATGACGAAGCGCGCCCGGAAAGGAGGCCGAAGATGAAGGCACTGATCGCAATGTCCGGCGGCGTGGATTCCTCCGTGGCCGCCTGGTGCATGCGCCGGGACGGCTGGGACTGTCTGGGCTGCACGATGAAGCTTTACGCGGCGGAGGACGAGGATCTCCTGCCCTCCGAACGCACCTGCTGCACCGCGGACGACGCGGCAGACGCCGCAGCGGTCGCCCGGCGGCTGGGCTTCCGCCACTACACCTTCAATTATACACAGCTCTTCCGCCAGCGGGTCATGGACCCCTTTGCAGCGGACTATCTGGCCGGGCGGACGCCCAACCCCTGCATCGAATGCAACACCTGGCTCAAGTTCGGCGCCCTGCACCGGCGGGCGCAGGAGCTGGGCTGCGACTGCGTGGTGACCGGACACTATGCCCGTATCGAGCAGAAGGACGGGCTCTGGCAGCTCCGAAAGGCGGCGGACGCCGCCAAGGATCAGAGCTACTTCCTCTATACGCTGACCCAGGAGCAGCTCTCCCGCACCGCATTCCCGCTGGGCGGGATGACAAAACCGGAGGTGCGCGCAATTGCCGAGGCCCAGGGCTTCGGCAACGCCCACAAGTCCGACAGTCAGGATATCTGCTTCGTCCCGGACGGGGACTATGCAGCCGTCGTCTGCGCCCGGACCGGAGTTCATCCGGAACCGGGTCCCTTCCTGGATTTGGCAGGCAGGCGGATCGGCACCCACCGCGGCATTCTCCACTACACGGTGGGCCAGCGCCGGGGCCTGGGGCTTTCCTTCCCGGAGCCCTACTATGTGGTAGCCATCGACGCGACGGCAAACACCGTGACCCTCGGCCCGAAGGCCGCGCTCTATGCCGCCACCGTGCGGGTCTCCGCCTTCCACTGGATCTCCGGCACAGCGCCGGCGGGACCGATCCGCTGCCGCGCCAAGATCCGCTACCGGCACCCTGAGCAGCCCTGCACCCTGACGCCGACCGCAGACGGCGGGGCGATCCTGGAATTCGACGAGCCCCAGCGCGCCGTGACCCCCGGTCAGTCCGCCGTTGCCTATGACGGCGAGACCGTCCTGGGCGGCGGGCGGATCGTTCCTGAATAATATTTCGAAACCTTTTGATAATCTTTTACGGGCAGGCACAGGGGCCTGCCCGTTTTTTCCGGCGGCGCTTGAACTTTTCTATTGCTTTTTCGGCATCAATGTGCTATATTGGGAACGTTAAACCCATCCGGTCCGAACGGGCCGGCGTGTTTGAATGATTTTACAAAAAAAATCACAAAAGGAGCTAATAATTTATGTACATTGCCAAGATTGAAAAAGTATTCGCCCGTGAAATCATCGACTCCCGCGGCAATCCCACCGTTGAGGCTGACGTCTATCTCGACGACGGCACCATCGGCACCGGCGCTTCTCCCTCCGGCGCCTCCACCGGCGAGTTCGAGGCGCTCGAGCTCCGCGACGGCGACAAGTCCCGCTTCGGCGGCAAGGGCGTGTCCAAGGCGGTTGAGAACGTCAACACCGTGATCAACGACGTCCTGGTCGGCATGAACGGCTACGACATCTACGCCATCGACAAGGCCATGATCGACGCCGACGGCACCGACGGCAAGAACAAGCTCGGCGCGAACGCCATCCTGGCGGTCTCCATCGCCGCGGCCCGTGCCGCTGCCCTGAGCCAGGACATCCCCCTGTACCGCTACATCGGCGGTCAGAACGGCCACACCCTGCCCGTTCCCATGATGAACATCCTCAACGGCGGCGCCCACGCCACCAACACCGTTGACACCCAGGAATTCATGATCATGCCCGCCGGCGCGCCCAGCTTCCGCGAAGCGCTGCGCTGGTGCACCGAGGTCTTCCACGCCCTGCAGAAGCTGCTGAAGGCCGCCGGTCTGGCCACCTCCGTCGGCGACGAGGGCGGCTTTGCGCCGAACCTGAAGGACGACGACGAGACTCTGAGCTACATCATCCGCGCCATCGAGACCGCCGGCTACGTGCCCGGCAAGGACTTCGTCCTGGCCATGGACGCCGCCGCCTCCGAGTGGAAGAGCGAGAAGGGCATCGGCTTCTATCATCAGCCCAAGTCCGGCCGCGAGTTCACCTCCACCGAGCTGGTTGACCACTGGGCAGCCCTGGTCGAGAAGTTCCCGATCATCTCCATCGAGGACGGTCTGGACGAGGAAGACTGGGAAGGCTGGAAGTACATGACCGAGAAGCTCGGCGACAAGATCCAGCTCGTGGGCGACGATCTGTTCGTCACCAACACCAAGCGTCTGGCGAAGGGCATCGAGAACAACTGCGCCACCTCCATCCTGATCAAGCTGAACCAGATCGGTTCCGTCTCCGAGACCCTGGACGCCATCAACATGGCCCACAAGGCTCGCTTCACCACCGTCATCTCCCACCGCTCCGGTGAGACCGAGGACACCACCATCGCCGACCTGGCCGTGGCCCTGAACGCCGGCCAGATCAAGACCGGCGCTCCCAGCCGCAGCGAGCGCGTTGCCAAGTACAACCGCCTGCTCCGGATCGAAGAGGAGCTGGGCGACGCCGCCGTCTACGCCGGCTTCAACGCCTTCAACGTCAAGCGGTAATCCCATTCTGAATCCGGCGGCGGTTTTTCTCCGGAAAAGCCGCCGCCGATTTTTATTTTTCAAAAAGGCTTGTTTTTTGCAGCGTTTTCGCATATAGTATATGATTAGAAATCTATGGCCCCCATTCTCCGGGGCCCGGAAACAATGAGGTATCTTTATGGTGAAAACAAACGTATGCGTTCTGTTCGGCGGCGTCTCTCCGGAGCATGAGGTCTCCCTGCGCTCGGCAGAGTCCGTGCTGAACAATCTGGACCCCGAAAAATACAACGTTCTTCCCGTCGGCATCACCAAGGAGGGCAACTGGATCCTCTACGGCGAGCGCGACTATTCCAAGCTGCCGACCAACGAATGGCTGCAGTGCCCGGCCAACCGCCGCGCCTTTATCTCCCCGATCCACGGCCAGGGCCTGGTCATCATCGAGGGAGACCGGATCACCAAGACCGCAGTGGACGTGATCTTCCCGGTCCTCCACGGCGAAAACGGCGAGGACGGCACGGTTCAGGGTCTGTTCCAGCTGGCCGGCATCCCCTATGTGGGCTGCGGCGTGGCCTCCTCGGCCAGCTGCATGGACAAATGTCTGACCAAGATGACAGCCGAAAAAGCCAAGGTCCGTCAGGCGGACTGGGAGCTGGTCACCCGGCTTCAGCTCCGCACGGACCCCGAAGAGGCGCTGGACCGGGTGGAGCGGCGCTTCTCCTACCCTGTCTTCGTCAAGCCGGCCGGCACCGGCTCCTCCGTGGGCGTGAGCAAGGCCCGCTCCCGCGAGGCCCTGCTTGCCGCCCTGGAGAACGCAGTCCGCTTCGACCGCAAGGTCCTGGTGGAGGAATTCATCCGCGGCCAGGAGGTGGAGGTGGCCGTGCTGGGCAACGAGCAGCCCATCGCCTCCGTCCCCGGCGAGATCGACGCCGGCGCAGAGTTCTACGACTACGAGACCAAGTATATCACCTCCACCTCCCGGCTCTATATTCCGGCGCGCATCTCCGAGGACGCCGCCCGCCGGGTCCGGGAGACGGCGGTCAAGATCTACCAGGCCATGGGCTGCCGAGGCCTGTCGCGGGTGGACTTCTTCGTCACCCTGGACGGCGAGGAGGTCGTCTTCAACGAGATCAACACCATGCCCGGCTTCACCTCCATCTCCATGTATCCGAAGCTCTTCGGCGCCAGCGGCATCCCCTACGGCGAGCTGCTGGACCGGCTGATCACGCTGGCCCGGGAGGCCTTCTATGAAGCCTGAATTTCTGCTGACGGTCCACGGCTATCAGCACTATGAAAACCAGACGCCGGATATGGTGGAGCTGACCACAGAGGCCGAGCTGACCGCCGAGGGCGGCGTGCTGTATCTGCGCTACAATGAGACCGAGCTGACCGGTCTGCTCGGCACCGTGACGACCTTTGAGATCCATCCCCATCGCGTGGTGCTCCGGCGGACCGGAACGCTGGAGAGTCAGATGGAGTTCATGGTCGGAAAGACCCATCAGTCCCTCTATGACATGGGTCAGGGGGCCCTGCTGGTCACGGTCCAGACCACGGAGATCGACGACCGCATGGGGCTCAACGGCGGGACCCTGCGGGTCTGCTACAACATCACGATCGAGGGTCTGGGCTCCGGACGGGTCGTGTATGCCCTGGAAGTGCGGAGGAAATAGCCCTCCATTGGAAGGAACACACCTATGAAAGTCATTCATCTGATCTCCGGCGGTGACGTCGGCGGCGCGAAAACACATGTGCATACGCTGCTCTCCGGGCTGGCAAAGACCGAAACGGTCCTGCTGGTCTGCTTTGTGGAGGGTCCCTTTGCGGAGGAGGCGCGGAAGCTCGGCATTCCGACGAAGGTCCTGACCGGAAGTCTCAGCCGGGCCCTCCGCCAGCTGGAGCAGCTGATCCGGTCGGAGGGCTTTGAGATCGTCCACTGCCACGGCTCCCGGGCGAATCTGGTCGGAAGTCTGCTGAAGGCCCGGCTCGGGCTGCCCACGCTCACCACGGTCCACAGCGACTACCGGCTGGACTACATGGGCCGGCCCCTGGCCGCCTTGACCTACGGCACCATCAATAAGCGCGCCCTGCGGAAGATGGACTTCTGGATCGGCGTCTCCGACGTCACGGTGGACATGCTCCACGCCCGGGGCTTCGACCCGAACCGCACCTTCGTGATCTCCAACGGCGTGGTCTTCCGCACCGATCCGCCCGCGCTCAGCCGGGAGGCCTATCTGCGCTCGGTGGGGATCGAGCCGGAGGAGGGACTGACGGTCTTCGGCATCGCCGCCCGCATCAGCCCGGTGAAGGATATGACCACGCTGGTGCAGGCCTTTTCCGCCGCGGTGCAGGTCTGCCCGAAGATCCGGCTGGTCATTGCCGGCGACGGCGAGCAGCGCGCCGAGATCGAGGCGCTGGCCAGACAGACCTGCCCGGCCGGGACCTTTGCCTTCGCCGGCTGGGTGGAGGACACCCACAGCTTCTACTCTGCGCTGGACGTCAACCTGCTGACCTCGCTCTCGGAGGGCTTCCCCTATGCCCTGCCCGAGGGGGCCAGCCACCGCTGCGCCACGATCGCGACCTGCGTGGGCGGCATCCCCGCCCTGGTGGAGCACGAGGTCAACGGCCTGCTGTTCCAGCCGAAGGACGTCCAGGCCCTGCGGGACGACATGATCCGTCTGGCCCGGGATCCGGAGGAGGTCCGGCGCTTTGCCGACCGGATCTATGAGAAGGCGAAGCAGTTCTATTCCGTGGAGGCCACGGTCAGCCGCCAGAAGGAGATCTATCAGACCGTCCTCCGCCGCACCGCCCGGGCAAAGGAGCGGTCCCGGGACGGGATCCTGATCTGCGGCGCCTATGGCAAGGGAAACTCCGGCGACGACGCGATTCTGAGCTCCATGGTGGCCCAGCTGCGCGAGGCGGACCCGGACATCCCGATCTGCGTCACCACCCGCTCCCCGGCTCAGACCGCGCGCGACGCCCGGGTCCGGGGCATCTACACCTTCCGCTTCGGCGCGATCCGCAAGGCCCTCAAGCAGACCTCCCTCTATCTCTCCGGCGGCGGCAGTCTGATCCAGGATTCCACCAGCAGCCGCTCGCTGTGGTACTATCTCCACTCCATCCGGACCGCCAAGCGGACCGGCAACCGCGTGATGATGTTCGGCTGCGGCATCGGCCCGGTCCGGCGGAAATGGAACCGACGCTTTGCTGCAAAGACCATCCAGTCCTGCGTGGACGCTATCACGCTGCGCGACCGCGACTCCGCCGACGAGCTGGAAGCCCTGTCGGTCCGAGGCGTCCCGGTCCGGGTGACCGCCGATATGGCCCTCCTGCTCTCCCCTGCGCCGGCGGGACAGGTGGAGGTCTTCCTGCGGAAGGCAGGGATCGCGCCGGAGGACCGCTGTCTGCTGGTCTCCCCCCGTCCCTGGGACGGGATCCGGCCCCATCTGCCCGCCATCGCCGCTGCGGCGGCCTATGCGGCCCGGACTTACGGTCTGCATCCGGTCTTTCTGGCCATGGAGCCCGGCAAGGACCGCGCCGTCTGCGAGGAGCTGGCCGGGATGATGGAGGAGCTTCCCTGCACCGTGGTCAACGCGCCGGAGGACGTGAATCTGACGGTGGGTCTGATCCAGCATGCCGACTGCGTGCTGGGAATGCGCCTGCACGCGCTGATCTTTGCCGCCTCGGCCGGGGTGCCCTTCTCGGGCATCTCCTATGACCCGAAGGTCCGCGGCTTCATCTCCTACGCCGGGCAGGGGCAGTGCTGCGAGATCAGCGAGGTATGCACCGAGCGGCTGTGCGCAATGATCGACCACATGCAGTCCCACCGCGACAGCTTCCGCACCGCCTCCCAGGCGATGACGGAGCTTGCCCGGGAAAACGTGCGGATCGCCTTCGAGCTGCTGCAGGGGCCAGGGAACAGGGACATAGGGTCATAGGCAAAAGGCAATCGGGGACACCACGCTTGACCGCAAATTCTCCATTTTCAATTGGAACGTTCGGCGGGCGCGTGGCTTTGCATCAGTTCCGGCAGCCAAATCAGAGATTTGGGCCGTCATTTCGGTACGCGCCCCTACGGGTCCACTGTCCACTGTCCACTGACTGAACAGTAACATCCCGCCCACGGCTCCTTTTGCCGTCGGCGGGATTTCTGCTTGCTTTTTTCGCACTGCATGGTATAATAAACGTATGAAAACCAAGAGAAGAAGCTTCTATACCGTGAAGCGTTCCAATCCTCTGATCTGGCTGGCGGTCCTGGCGGCCCTGGCCGGTGCGGCGGGCTATATCGCCAATGTGACCTGCGGGAAAGGCGCAGGGGTCAGCGGCGCATGGATATGGCTCCGGGTGGTCCTGCCGGTGGCAGCCGCCCTGTATTTTGCCTGGCAGGTCCCGGTCCACGGACACGACCGGATCTTCCGTCTGGCGCTCCCCTTCTGGATGCTGGAGCTCGGCTACGTCTTCGCCACCCTCCAGCTCGGTCTGGACTGGTATTGGGTCGTGCTGCTGATCGCAGTCGATCTGGGGCTCGGATATGGGATGCACCGCGTCCTCTCCGGAACCCTGCCCTTTGACTGGCTGATGATCCCGATCGCAGGAATTTACATGGCCGGCATTCTGTGGTTCAACCGGCCCTGTCTGCGCTGTGCCTTCGTCTTCACCGACTGGCTGGTCTTCCTGCCGGATCTGGTGATGATGCTCGGCTACATCCTGGTCTGCTTTGCGATGAAGCGGGTGGACGACGGGAACTACCATCCCATGTGGGGCGACCGCCCCGACGGGCGCAAGGTGCGCAGTCTGAGCCCGATCTCCGTGGTGGGCGGCTATGTGATGCCCGAGCGCAACCAGGCCAACGTCTTCTTCCACGACACTCTGGAGATCACCGAGCTGGAGCGCTACATCCGCAAGAAGCGCGAGACCATGCCGGACTTTGGCATGACGGAGGTGCTGCTGGCCGCCTACGTGCGAACGGCCTCCAAGTATCCCGGACTGAATCGCTTCATCTCCGGTGAAAAGATCTATTCCCGCGGCGACGATCTCCAGTTCTGCATGACCATCAAGAAGGAGCTGACCCAGGAGGCTCCGGACACGGTCATCAAGCTCCATCTCCAGCCCGGCGACGACGTGGCGACCGTATACGAGAAGTTCCACGACGCGGTGGCGGACGTGCGCAAGTCCAGCGAGCTGGATTCCAGCCTGGACGGAGCTGCGGCCTTCGTGGGCGCGATCCCCGGCGTCATTTTGAAATTCGTGGTCTGGCTGCTCAAGCTGCTGGACTACTTCGGACTGCTGCCGAAGGCGATCCTGGAGCTCAGCCCCTTCCACTGCTCCATCTTCTTCACCTCGATGGGCTCGCTGGGCATCGGCGCGGTGTACCACCACCTCTACAACTTCGGCAACCTGCCGATCTTCATGGCCTTCGGGCGGAAATACCGCAAGAACGAGATCGGCGACGACGGGACCGTGATTTCGAAGAAGTACATGGACTACGCCTTCAACGTGGACGAGCGGACCGTGGACGGCTTCTACTACGCCGCCTCGATCAAGTACATGCACAAGCTCCTCCTCCACCCCGACCGACTGGACGCGCCGGAGATGGAGATCAACCGGGACATTCCCTGAACCGGATATTCGAAACCCCGGTCGGCGCACAAGACGCCGACCGGGGTATTTGTATCGGGGTCGCTCAGCCCCAGAGGGCGGAGAGCATCGGAATGACCTGCTTTTTGCGGCTCATCACGTGGGGCAGGAAGAGGGTGTTCCCCTTTGGCTCCACGCCGAAGGCCTGACTGATGTCGTCGGCGCTGCCGAGGAAGATGATCTGCGTGCCCTCAAGCAGGACGTCGGTGAGCATGACGATCATCACGTCGTAGCCCTTTTCCGCCGTCGCACGGTGCATTTCAGCCAGGAATTCCTCCTTGCGGTCCAGCATCTCCACGCTGTCCACGCAGGTGATCTGGCCCACGCCGAGGTAGTGGCCGGCGATGTGGAAGTCCTTGAAGTCGGCGTACATCAGATCCTTGGCGGTCTTGCCCTCGCCGAGGCCGGCGGAGAAGATGAACTTCCCGAGCTCCTCCGTGGTGACGCCGCCGATGCGGGCCAGCCGCTCGGCGATCGCCCGGTCACGGGGCGTGGCCGTGGGAGATTTGAAGATGACCGTGTCGGAGAGGATGGCGGCGCACATGAGGCCGGCCATCTGCGGGCTGGGCATGAGCCCCTTTTCCTGGTACATCTCGGCCACGATGGTGGTGGTGCTGCCGATGATCTCATTGCGGAAGAAGATCGGGTTGGCGGACTGGATATCCGCCAGACGGTGGTGGTCGATGATGCCCAGCAGCTCCGCCTGCTCCAGACCGGGCACGGACTGGGCCGATTCGTTGTGGTCCACCAGGACCACCTGCTTGCGGCGCGGCTTGATCAAATGGTAGCGCGAGAGGGTGCCCACCACCTTCTCCTCCTCGTCCAGGATCGGATAGCAGCGGTAGCGGCTCTTGGAGACGACCTCGCGCACGTCGTCCAGATAGTCCTTCAGATGGAAGCATTCCAGGTTGTTGCACCGGCTGATGCGGGCGATGGGGATCGCCTGGAAGATCTGCCGGGCCACGCGATAGGCGTCGATGGGCGTGGAGATCACGCAGGTCCGGGTGGGAATGGAACGCAGCTCCTCCGGGAGCTCGGCCTCGCAGAGGATGAGGCAGTGGATGTTCGATTCCAGGGCCCAGCGGATGACCTCGGGCTGGTCGCCGCAGATGGCAATGTAGTCCTCGCCGGCAAACAGACGCTGGTTTGCGCCCTTGGGCAGCGCCAGGATGACCTCGCCGGTGACCGCGTCCACATCCTCGCCGGGATCGTTGAGAACCTTGCCCTCGATGGCGGCCAGAAGATTGAACAGCGGCACATCCCGGATGAAGGGATCCGTCACGGTCTGCATATCGTAGTTCGCAACGTCCCCGGAGGAGAGCATCCCATAGAGCGTGCCGTCGGCATTGGCGATGGGGATGGCGGCGATCTTGGAGTCGCTGCTCAGAATCGACCAGGCCCGGGCGACCGTCAGCCCGGCGTTCAGAATGGGCGGCGTGTCAAAGTCGAGGTCGCGGATCTGGGTGCGGACATCTTTGATCATCTGCGGCGGTTCAAAGCCGAAGCGGTCGAGGATCCGCTTGGATTCGTCGTTGAGATTGCCCAGGCGTCCCGCAACATGGCGTTTCTTGCCCAGCGCGTTTTGCAAAGCGGCGTAGGCCATTGCAGAGACGATGGAGTCGGTATCCGGATTTCGGTGGCCGGTGACGTAGATCGGTTCCATAACTGACCCTCCTTGCAGGTTCTTCTGGGTCTATTATGCCGGATTTTTCACCGATTGTCAATTCGAAAAAGTGAAAAAAGCCCTCCGATTCTGCAGCCGCTTCACGGTTTTCGGTATTTGCGCCGGGTCGCTGCGCCGCCGCGCAGATGGCGCTCGGCCTTGTTGCGGTCCAGGATCGCCCGGACCCGGTTCGCCAGGCCGGGCTGGGTCTGGGCCAGGCGGTCGGTCAGGTCCTTGTGAACCGTGGATTTGGAAATGCCGAACCGGTCCGCCGCGCCGCGGACGGTGGCTCCGGTCTCGATGACGTACACGGCGATCTCCTGCGCGCGCCGGTCGATGGTATCTGTCATATCCGCACCTCCCCTGCCGTGTGTCAAGACAGTCTATGCGGGCAGGGGCGGCGGAATGCGGCTTCAGCGGAAGATCCAGTAGAGCAGGCCGTAGACCACCGAGGCGGACAGGCCGTAGACCAATACGGGGCCGGCGATCGTGAAGGTCTTCACGCCCAGTCCCGTGACCAGGCCCTCGGTCTTGAATTCAATCGCCGGGGCCGTGATGGAGTTGGCAAAGCCTGTGATCGGAACCAGGGTGCCCGCGCCGGCAAACTTGGCAACGTCGTCAAAGACCGAGAGGCCGGTCAGCAGGGCGGACAGGAAGATCAGGCTCACAGAGGTCATGGTTGCCGCCAGCTCGTCGGAGAGGCCGGCGGCACGCCAGGCCGTCAGGATTCCCTGGCCCAGGACGCAGATCGCGCCGCCCACCAAAAAGGCCCGCAGGCAGTTGCGCAGGGTTTTGGACTTCGGCGCCAGCCGGTCCGCGAGCGCCTGATATTCCGTGTCGGAAATGTGCAAGGCAAACGCCTCCTTATCGGCAGAATCTGTTCTCACGCAGTATGTGCAGTTTCTTGAAAATCATTCATTGCCGCAGCAGGATCGGCTGGATCTGCTCGCCGCGCAGTGCGGCAGCCGCGGCCTCGGGGATCTGGCTCATCTCCGCGACAAGCGAGGTCGGCTTTTGCTGGGCGTTGTCCTGGCCGAAGGGGACGAAGTAGAAGTGCCGCCGCGCGAGCAGGCTGCCGATGCTTGCCGCGTTGGCCGCCAGACCGTCGTTGGTCGAAACGGCGAGCAGGATCGGCCGGGCGTTGCGCAGATGGGCCTTGCAGGCCAGGGTGACCGGGGTATCCGCGATGCCGGCGGCGAGCTTGGCGAGGGTATTGCCCGTGCAGGGGGCCACCACCAGCAGATCGAGGCGCTTCTTCGGCCCGATGGGCTCCACGGCGGCCAGGCTGTCGAGGGCAGGCCGCCCGCAGATGGCCTCGATCCGGCTGCGGAAGTCCGCCGCCGCACCGAAGCGGCTGTCGGTGGACCCCGCCGCGAAGGACAGGATCGGCACGACGGTTTCATATTGCAGGCTCAGGGCCTTCATGGCGGCCAGAACCGGCTCGAAGGTGCAGAACGAGCCGGTCATGGCGAAGCCGACGGTTTTGGAAATCATGGTTCCACCTCCCAGTGGCGTTGGATGGCTGCAAAGAGCACGGCGGCTGCCGCCTCCGGCAGATATTTTCCGGGCAGGCCGCCGGCAGGAACCCGGATCAGGCCCGCCGGCGTCCCATCGGGCAGGCCGCCCGGGGCGGAGGCCAGCTCGATCCAGAGGCAGTCCGGGCCGAGGCCGGAGAGCTGCGCTCCGCTCAGGGTCTGCGCCGGGACCGTGTTGAACACGAAGGAAAAGGGGCCGCGCAGATCGGCAAACGGCAGTGCCGCGTGGCCCTCGGCCGCCGCCGCGGCCCGGACGGTCTCTCTCCTGGCCGCGACCGTCACCGCTGCGCCGAGCGCGCGGAGCAGGCCCGACAGGGGCCGTCCGATCCGCCCCCAGCCCAGAACGGCGGCGCGGGCGCCGCGCAGACTGCGGCCTGCACGGGGGAGCATCAGGGCGGCCTCGGCAGTCAAAAAGGCGTTGGCCGCGGCGGTCTCCTCGTCCGCCAGCAGGTCCACGGCCCTGCCAAGCTCCGGCGGAAGCGGGCTGCGGAAGCCCCCGCCGAAGACGCGGGTATGGGGGCCGATCAGGGGCCCAAGCCGGATCTCCTTTCGGTTCTCCGCCCCGGGCAGAACGTCGGTCCCGGGGATGAGCCGCGTGGGGACCGGCAGGACGATCCCGTCGTAGATCCCGCCCTCCGGGACGGATTCGACCCGGCCCAGGGCGGACAGACGCCGCGCCAGCGCTGCCTGCCGCGCGTCGCCCTTTGGCACAAGAATGCGTGGATTCATGCGTTCATCTCCTCATGCCAGTATATGAATCGGGGCGGGAAGGGTGCGAAGGCGGAAAATGGGCTTCCATCCCGGCGCAGACTGTGGTATAATGGCGAAAGAGGCCGCCCGCGGGCGGCAAGAGACAACGAGGAGGCCGGACGATGACGGCACTGCTGCTTGCAATCCTATCCAGCGCGGCGATGGCGCTGGCGCTCAAATGGTTCCGCGACCCCAAGGGGAACCGATACGGACTGCTCTTGGGAAACTATCTGACCTGCGTGCTGATCGCCTTTCTGACGATGCCGGACCGCGGGGCTGTCCTCCACGGCAGCGCCGTGACCCTGGTCTGCGGTCTGATCGGCGGCTGCTTCTTCATTGCCGCCCTGGTGGCCATGCAGTCCAGCATTGCAAAGACCGGGGCCGCCCTGACCGCAGCCTTTGCCAGGCTGGGGCTCACGGTCTCCCTGCTGGTCAGCGTGCTCTGGTTCGGGGAGCGGCCCACCGCCCTGCAGCTCGGCGGCATCGTGCTGACGCTGGCCGCCCTGGTCGTCCTGCACGGCGGCGTGAAGACCGGCGCCCTCTCCGGCGGCGCGCTGGTTCTGCTGGCGGTGACGCTGGTGACCAGCGGCGGCGGAGACGCGATGGCAAAGGTCTTTTCCAACCTCGGCCCGGCGGAGGAGAGCGTGCTCTATATGTTCTGGGTCTTTTTGACGGCCCTGGTCCTGGCCTGCGGCCTGGCCCTCGCGGAGTGGAAGCGGAACGGGAAGAAGCTCATCTGGAAGGAAGTCGCCGCCGGCGTGGCAGTGGGCGTGCCGAACTATTATTCCTCCTATCTGCTTGTGATCGCCCTCGGGAAGCTGCCCGCGATGCTGGTCTTTCCGGCCTTCAGCATCGGGACCATCCTGCTGGTCACAGTATGCAGCCTGTGGTTCTTCCGTGAGCGGCTGACCAAGCGGCAGGCCGTCGGGCTGGCCCTGATCGGCGCGGCCCTGGCCCTGCTGAATCTGTAAAGGGAGCTGATTCCATGAAGCAACTGGTTTTGACCATGCTCCACCGGTTAGCAGCCGGGGAGCGCCTGGTGCTCTGTACGATCCTGGCAAGCTCCGGCTCCACCCCCCGCGGGGCCGGGGCCAGGATGGCTGTCTTTGCCGACGGCTCCACCTGCGGGACCGTGGGCGGCGGCGCGGTGGAGCGGGCCGCCCAGGCCCGGGCCGTCGGCATTCTGAACGGGGACGCCCCCGGCATGGAGGCCTACCGGCTGAACCCCACCCAGGTGGACGACCTGGGGATGATCTGCGGCGGCGATGTGACGATCTATTTCCAGCCCATCGAGCCGGAAACCCCGGCGCATGAGATTCTGAAGACCCTCCGCGTCCTGCTGGACCGGGACGTGAACGTCTGGCTGCGGATGGGCATCCGGGACGGCGAGGTCATTGCATTCTCGGTTCATACGGACGACACGCTGCCGGAGGCCGGACGCGAGCTGTTCCGGAGCCGCGCCGTGCTTGAGCGCGGCGAGACGACCTGGTACGTGGAGCCGGTGGCCCGCCGCGGGCGGGTCTGCGTCTTCGGCGGCGGCCACGTGGGCAAGGCTCTGGTCCCGGTGCTGGCCGGGCTCGGCTTCCGCGTGATCCTGTTTGACAGCCGCCCCGAGGCGGCGAGGCCCGAAAACTTCCCCGGGGCGGAGGCTGTGATCCTGGGCGACTACAGCCGCATCTCGGAGCGGCTCACCCTGCGGGAAGACGATTACGTCTGCGTCATGTCCCCCGGCCACCACTACGATCTGGAGATCCTTGCCCAGGTCCTCCCCTGCCGCCCGAGCTACGTGGGCTGCATCGGAAGCCGCCGCAAGGTGGCCGCGGTCAACGCGGCCCTGGCCGAGCGCGGCATCCCGGCGGCGGACATCGCCCGGATCCACGCCCCCATCGGTCTGCCGATCCTGGCCGAGACCCCGGAGGAGATCGCCATCAGCATCGCCGCGGAGCTGATCCGCCACCGGCGGGAGAATCTATAGCGGCGCAGGAAAACGGCCCGGTGCGAATTCGCACCGGGCCGTGGACTGTTTGGAATTATTCCTTGATGACTTCCTTGATGCCGGTGGCAAGTCCTGCCAGACCCTGCATCTCGCTGGGGATGATGATCTTGGTGGACTGGCCGTTGGCGACGACCTGCATGGATTCAAGGGCCTTGAGCTTGATGACCTGCTCGTTCGGATGGGCCTCGTTCAGGAGCTTGAGGGCGTCGGCGGTGGCCTTCTGCACGGAGAGGATGGCCTGGGCTTCGCCCTCGGCCTTGAGGATCGCGGCCTGCTTTTCGGCTTCGGCCTTGAGGATGCGGGCTTCCTTCTCGGCGCTGGCGCGGAGGATGGCGGATTCCTTTTCGCCCTCGGCCACCAGAATGGCGGAGTGCTTCTGGCCCTCGGCCTGAAGGATGGCCTGACGGCGGTCACGCTCGGCCTTCATCTGCTTCTCCATGGAGTTCTGGATGTCAGCCGGAGGCAGGATGTTCTTGAGCTCCACGCGGGTGACCTTGATGCCCCAGGGGTCGGTGGCCTCGTCGAGGATGGCCCGCATCTTGGTGTTGATGACGTCGCGGGAGGTCAGGGTCTGGTCGAGCTCCAGATCGCCGATGATGTTACGAAGGGTGGTGGCGGTCAGGGTTTCCATGGCGATCATCGGCTGCTCCACGCCATAGGTGTAGAGCTTCGGGTCGGTGATGGAAAAATAGACCACAGTGTCGATCTGCATGGTGACGTTATCCTTGGTAATGACGGGCTGGGGAGGATAGTCCAGGACCTGCTCCTTGAGGGAGACGCGCTTGGCGATCCGGTCCAGGAACGGGACCAGGGCGTGGATGCCGACGCCCCAGACGGTCTTGTAGGCGCCCAGGCGCTCGATCACGTAGGCGTAGGACTGCTTGACCACGTGGATGTGCTTGAAGATGATCCCGGCGACGACCAGGATGACGGCTGCGACAATGATGATCGGTGCGTATTGATCCATGTTGAAACCTCCTGAAGAATAGAATGATGAGGATTGCTTACTGCTTGGCCGGGAGCACCAGGACCTTGACGCCCTCCACTCCCTGAATGGTGACGACGGTGCCGGCAGGAATCACGGACCCGTCCGCAGACCGGGCCGTCCAGACGACGCCGCTGAGCTCCAGCGAACCGGTGGCCGCCAGATTGTCCACGGTCTCGATCAGCACAGCCTGCTTGCCGCGCATGGCGTCCACGTTGGTGCGCACCTTCTTGGGGTCAATATACTTTTTGAGGAAGGGACGAACCATCAGCAGCAGCGCCAGCGAGACCAGACCAAATACCAGCACCTGCAGCCACAGGGGACCGCCCAGCAGGCAGACCGCAAGGGCAGCGACCGAGCCGCCCACAAACCAGAGGCTGATCAGGGCAACGGTGCCGAACTCAACCGCAAGAAAAACGATGGCCAGAATGATCCAGAGCATATACACGTTGCATTTCCTCCTTTCCGAAATTGATTATAATACAGGTTCCGGCGCTTGTCAATATGCCATCTCCTTTGTGCATTAGACGCACATTCGAAAAAAAAGTTGCAGTTTTTTTCGAAAAGTTGTATGATAAGAAAAAATTGGAAAGAGAGAAACCCATGGAACCATTTCTGTTTTCCGTACCCTGCCTGTTCGGTCTGGAGGGACTGGTCGGAGAGGAGCTGCGGCGTCTGAAGCTGGACGGCGTGGCCGTCGAAAATGGCCGCGTCGTCTTCCGCGGCGGCTGGGAGGCCATGGCCGCCGCCAACATCCGAATGCGGATGGGCGAGCGTGTCCTGCTCCGGCTGGGGGCCTTCCCGGCCCGCAGCTTTGAGGAGCTGTTCCAGGGCGTCCGCGCCCTGCCGTTGGAGGACTTCATCCCGAAGACCGGAAAGTTCCCGGTCAAGGGCCACTGCCTGAACTCCCAGCTCCACTCGGTCCCCGACTGCCAGGCCATCGTCAAGAAGGCGGCCGTCGAGCGGCTGGGCAAGCACTACGGTCTGAGCTGGCTGCCGGAGACCGGGGAGCTCTATCAGCTCCAGTTTTCCATCATGAAGGACCGAGTCGAGGTCTTTCTGGACACCTCCGGGGCCGGGCTGCACAAGCGCGGCTACCGGGCCGTGGGCAACGACGCCCCCCTGCGCGAGACCCTGGCCGCCGCGATGGTGGAGCTGGCCCGCTACCGGGGCCGGGACTTCTTCTGGGACCCCTTCTGCGGGAGCGGGACCATCGTGATCGAGGCGGCTCTGACGGCCCTGAACCGGGCTCCGGGCCTCAACCGCAGCTTCTCGGCCCAGCACTGGCCCGTGGTGCCGGAGACGGTCTGGACCCAGACCCGCGAGGCGGCCCGCGCCGCTGAATTCCACGGGGAATACCGCATTCTGGGCTCCGATAACGACCCCCAGAGCCTGAACATTGCCATCTCCAACGCAAAGAAGGCGGGCGTCGGAAAGCTGATCCGCTTCGAGGAGGCCGACGCCACCAAGCACGACCTGCCCGCCGAGCGCGGCGTGATCGTCTGCAACCCGCCCTACGGCGAGCGGATGATGGAGCAGCGCTCCGCCCAGCGGCTGTATCAGGCGCTGGGACGCCATCTCAAGTACGCCGACAACTGGGACAAATGCATCATCTCCTCCGAGCCGGAGTTTGAACACTATTTCGGCCGGCGGGCCGACAAAAAGCGCAAGCTGTACAACGGCATGATCCAATGCAACCTCTATCAGTACTTCAAGGGGGATCGTCGGAAATGAAGCATCTGTTCATCATCAATCCGGCGGCGGGCAAGGCAGACGCTACCGCCGCGGTGCGGGCAGAGGCCGAGACCGCCTGCAGGGCCCGCGGCCTGGATTACGAGATCCGCGTCTCGCAGGCCCCGGGCGACTGCACCGCCATCACCCGCGCCGCCGCGCAGAGCGGTGAGCAGACCCGGGTCTACGCCTGCGGCGGCGACGGGACCCTGAACGAGGTCGTCTGCGGCGCGGCCGGCGCAGCGAATCTGGCCGTGACCCACTTCCCCTGCGGCTCGGGCAACGACTTTATCAGGATCTTTGACCGCCCGGAGCGTTTTCAAACCATCGAGAACCTGCTGGACGCCGACGAGGCGGTGTTCGATCTGATCCAGGTCGGGGACGACTACTGCGCAGGCATCTGCTCCATCGGCATCGACGCGCGGATCGGGACCTCGATCCAGAAGTACAAGCGTCTGCCGCTGGTGGGCGGCAAGGGGGCCTATCATCTCTCCACGATCATCAACCTCATGAAGGGCATCTCGCGGCACTACGTCGTGGAGCTCAACGGCGAGCGTGTGGACGAGCGGATGACCCTGATCTGCGTCTGCAACGGGCGCTGGTACGGCGGCGGCTACAATCCGGTGCCGGAGGCCCGGCTCGACGACGGCAAGCTGGATGTGCTGCTGGTCAAGAAGGTCTCCATCCTGCAGGTGGCCGCCATCATCGGCAAGTACAAGGCCGGGAAATACGCCGATTTCCCCCAGTACTTCCGTCACGTTCAGACCGACCGGCTGACCGTTCACTGCGACCGGACCGAGGTCGTCAACTTAGACGGCGAGGCGCGTTACGGCAAGGATGTGGAGATTCGCCTGAGCGATCAGAAGCTGCGCTTCTTCTACCCCCGCGGGCTGAACTATCAGCCTGAATAAGGGGAAACCGGGAAGCCCCGGACGGGGGCTTCCCGGTTCTGTTTTTTCGCGCTGTCGGCCGCGGTTCCCGCTTTCGGCATTTCGCGGAAATCCGACTGTCCATCGTCCCCCTTTTTCTGTTCACACCTACAAAATTTTCAAGTTGGCCTCATACATCTTGCTTTTTGGATTGCTTGCCGCTATAATATAAAAGTATTTTTCAGGGTTCCTCCGGCAGCCGTCGGTACGGGCCCTACACTAAAGAAAAAGGAGCGCAAACCATGAGAACCATCGGTACAGTCGTTCGGGGCGTGCGTGCCCCCATCATTCGCCAGGGTGACGACATTGCCGCCATCACTGCCGCTTCCGTTCAGGCCGCCTGGGAAGAGGCCGGCTTTGAGCCGCGCAACCGCGACGTGGTCGCCGTGACCGAATCCGTGGTTGCCCGCGCACAGGGCAACTATGCGTCCATCCATGACATTGCCGCGGACGTCAAGGCCAAGACCGGCGGCGGGACCGTCGGCGTCGCCTTCCCGATCCTCAGCCGGAACCGTTTCTCCCTTCTGCTCAAGGGCATCGCCCTGGCCTGCGAGAAGGTCGTTGTTCTGCTCTCCTATCCCTCCGACGAGGTGGGCAACCACCTGGTCGACCTGGATAAACTGGACGCCGTCGGCGTCAACCCCTATACCGACCTGCTGACCGTCGCCGACTTCCGCGAGAAGTTTGGCCGCATTCCTCACACCTTCACCGGCGTGGACTACATCGACTTCTACACCGAGCTGATCGAAAGCAGCGGCGCGAAGGCCGAGATCCTGCTGGGCAACCGCATCACCGACCTTCTGAAATACACCGACGCCGTCATCACTGCCGACATCCACAGCCGGTTCCGCTCCAAGCGCCAGCTCAAGGCCGCCGGCGCCAGGGTCGTGCTGGGTCTGGACGACATTCTGACCGCCTCCGTCAACGGCAGCGGCTGGAACCCCGACTATGGCCTGCTCGGCTCCAACAAGGCCACCGAGGATACCGTCAAGCTCTTCCCCCGCGACTGCAAGGCGGTTGCAGAGCGCATCTCCGCCATCCTCAGCGCAGAGAGCGGCAAGCGCATCGAGGCCATGGTCTACGGCGACGGCGCCTTCAAGGACCCCGTGGGCAAGATCTGGGAGCTGGCTGACCCCGTCGTCAGCCCCGGCTACACCGACGGTCTGGCCGGCACCCCGAACGAGCTCAAGCTCAAGTATCTGGCCGACAACGAGTTCGGCGATCTCTCCGGCGAAGCGCTCAAGGACGCGATCTCTGCGCGCATCCGCGCCAAGACCGGCGAAAGCCTGGTGGGTAAAATGGCCGCCGAGGGCACCACGCCCCGCCAGCTCACCGACCTCATCGGCTCTCTCTGCGATCTGACCTCCGGCTCCGGCGACAAGGGCACGCCCATCGTCTATATCCAGGGGTATTTCGACAACTACACAAACGAGTAACCGAAACCGGATGAACCACGGAAGCAGCCAAATACCGTTGCTTCCGTGGTTTCGCGCAAGAGAAAAGGAGACATTATGCTGATTCGCACCCCAGAGGAAGACATCAAGTATGTGCTGTACACCGAGGAGCAGATCCAAAAGCGTGTGGCCGAGCTGGGACAGGAGCTGGGCGAGAAGTTCCGGGACAAGACCCCGCTGATGATCTGCGTGCTCCGCGGCGCGTCCTTCTTCTTCACCGACCTCTGCCGCCAGATGAAATGCCACATGAACATCGACTTTATCTCCGCCTCCAGCTACTTCAGCGGCACCAAGTCCTCCGGCACCGTTCGCCTGGTCAAGGACTCCAGCATCGACATGACGGACCGCCATCTGGTCCTCGTGGAAGACATCATCGACTCCGGCCTGACCCTGCAATACCTCGAGCGCCTCTTTGAGACCCGCAAGCCCGCCTCCATCACCACCGTCGCCTTCCTGGACAAGGACGTCAAGAAGCCCAACCGCAACGGCGTGGACTACCGCGGCTTCGTGATCCCCGACGAGTTTGTTGTGGGCTACGGCCTGGATTACGCCGACTATTACCGCAATCTGCCCTATATCGGCGTGCTGAAGGAAGAGTGCTATCAGTAAAAGGAGGACCCATGGAAGCATTAAAAGAGAGAATCCGCAGGGAAGGCAAGGTCCTGCCCGGCAACATCATCAAGGTGGACGGTTTTCTGAACCACCGTGTGGACTGCGCCTTTCTGGGCGAGATCGCTGACGAATTCGCCAGGATCTTTGACGTCAGCCAGGCCGACGTGATCCTGACCGCCGAGGCCAGCGGCATCGCCCTGGCCGCCGTCTGCGCCTATCGCTGGGGCAAGCCGATGATCTTCGCCAAGAAGGCCAAGTCCGACAACATCGAGGGCGGCCTGTACCAGAGCGAGATCATGTCCTACACCTACAACAAGAAGGTCACCCTCCTGGTCTCCAAGCAGTGGCTGCGCCCCGGCTCCCGCGTGCTGATCATTGACGATTTCATGGCCCGCGGCGAAGCGGCGCGGGGTCTGTGCGAGCTGGTCTCGCAGGCCGGCTGCGAGCTGCTCGGCGTCGGCATCGCCGTGGAAAAGGGCTTCCAGGGCGGCGGCGACCGGCTGCGTGAGATGGGCGTCAACTACCACGCCCTTGCTGTTATCGAATCTGCGGAGCCCGATCACATCGAGTTCCGCCCGGAATGAAAGGAATCAAAACTATGACCAATTCCAACGTGCGTCCCGAAACCATGCAGCGCATCAACACCCCGGCCCTGGCCGAGGCCTTCATCGAAGAACAGCTTGCCGCTCTGCGCGAGCAGATCGGCGACAAGAAGGTCCTGCTCGCCCTCTCCGGCGGCGTGGACTCCTCCGTCGTGGCGGCCCTGCTGATCCGTGCCGTCGGCAAGCAGCTCACCTGTGTCCACGTCAACCACGGCCTGCTCCGCAAGGGCGAGCCCGAGCAGGTCATCGAGGTCTTCCGCGAGAAGATGAAGGCAAACCTGGTCTACGTGGACGCCACCGACCGCTTCTTGGATAAGCTGGCCGGCGTCTGTGACCCCGAACAGAAGCGCAAGATCATCGGCGGAGAATTCATCCGCGTGTTTGAAGAAGAGGCCCGCAAGCTGGACGGCATCGCCTTCCTGGCCCAGGGTACCATCTATCCCGACATTCTGGAATCCCACGGCGTCAAGGCCCACCACAACGTGGGCGGTCTGCCCGAGGATCTGAACTTTGAGCTGGTGGAGCCGATCAAGCTCCTGTACAAGGACGAGGTCCGCGTGGTGGGCAAGCAGCTCGGTCTGCCCGACAGCATGGTCTTCCGTCAGCCCTTCCCCGGCCCCGGCCTGGGCGTCCGCTGCGTCGGCGCCATCACCCGCGACCGTCTGGAAGCCGTCCGCGAGTCCGACGCGATCCTCCGGGAGGAGTTTGCCAAGCACGGCCTGGATGAGAAGGTCTGGCAGTACTTCACCGTCGTGCCCGACGTCAAGTCCACCGGCATCACCGACGGCAAGCGCACCTGGGACTGGCCGGTCATCATCCGTGCGGTCAACACCGTGGACGCCGTCACCGCCGAGCCTGCCGAGCTGAACTTCACCTTCCTCCAGAAGGTCGTCCGCCGCATCACCACCGAAGTCAAGGGCGTCAACCGCGTCCTCTGGGACCTCACCCCCAAGCCCTCCGCAACGATCGAGTGGGAATGAGATACCGGATTAAAAAAAGCCAGTATTTTCAAGGCTTTCTAGCTTCACAAAGGTTCCTTTGATAACAATTTGATAACAGTTGCATGATCTCCCTTTATTCTCTGTATCAAGGGGTTTATGGGTAAGAGAGTCATTCATGACGGTTTGCGACTGGAACGATCCATATTATAAAAGCCCTTCGCTGTGGGTATGCAGCGAAGGGCTTTTTGTCGTTTATGAAGTATCGCATATAATGTTGCGCAATGATCTAAAAGGAAGCGCTTCAAGAAATTATGATAGGAGTTTTCGCTGACGTTTTATTTCTACGGTACTGATAACGATTGCCGCCGCAGTGAGAAGTGACAAGCCAATCCAATATACAAGGTTTGAAGTTGGGGCAAAAACACCCATAAGAGTATTGGTAATCCCATGAAGGATCATGCAAAAAATTATCGACCCTGAAACATTGTAGATTGCAGAAAGCCAAAAGCTTAGAAGAATGCCCAATACAGCAAAGGATGCAAAGGACATGCTTTGATGCGAATTGCCTTCTATAAACCAAAGCGGAATATGCCAACTCACCCAGATTGCACCGACAATCAGCGTGGCAGGAATATAGGGCATCTTTTTTTGAAGTAAAGGCTGAAGAGTGCCTCGCCATCCCAATTCTTCGTTTCCACCGTATAATACTGCCGCTTGCAGAAACACCGCCAACAGAATAATTGGAATCATAAAGGTAGGAGCTCCCTCAAAAGAAACGGATATACCATTGGATGAAAGTAGAAAAACTATGATTTCGGCTAAAGAAAAAGCCAACAAATACCAAATGGAATGTTTCTTGTACCCGGTAAGAAATTTTGCAAGCTTTTTCCAGGAAAAGCCACCGTCTAAGCAAGCACATGCTGCAATAGTAGGACCAAAACCTCCAACGGTAAATAAGACCATTGGAATGATATCGGATTCATTAAATGAAGTGAATTTAACAAGCAGAGCATCTCCCCACCAGCATACCCAAGTAACAAGAAAAGAAATAAACAGATATTTTATTAGTTTGTTATTCACTGCACATACCCTCATTTATCTTTCAGCTTATCCTTAAACGCTTCGACCAGTGCGTCGCTCAGCTCCTGAGAGGGCACGGACGCCCAACGCTGAGAAGTGTCATACCTCGGATAGTTGTAGCGCCATTTGTCGTATTCATCTTTGCTGATTTCTCCGG
>CAMHMK010000016.1 GCA_946186225.1 uncultured Clostridia bacterium | reverse complement strand
AGAAAAAACAGCCCGATTTCCTAAGAAATGGGCTGTTTTTTGGTACGCCGGAAGGGACTCGAACCCCCGACCTACTGGTTCGTAGCCAGTCACTCTATCCAACTGAGCTACCGGCGCATACCACGCTCAACGCGCTCCAATATAGTAGCACAGTCGGTTCAAAAATGCAAGTGTTTTTTTCAAAAAATCAAAAGTTTTTTTTCGCGGCTGTTGGTTTTGCGATTCTGCAGGGGAGAGAGGGCTCAGCGCACACCATTGACCACGTTCTGGGGATGGCCATCGCGGAAGCGGCGGATGTTCTCCGCCACGATGCCGAGCAGGCGCTCGCGGGTCTCCTTTGGAGCCCAGCCGACGTGGGGGGTCAGGTTAACGTTCGGGGCTGAAAGCAGGGGATTGGTCGGCAAAATCGGCTCCTCCGAGACCACATCCGCGCCGAGGGCGCGGAGCTTCCCGGACCGCAGAGCCTCTGCTGCGTCAGCTTCGTTCAGCAAGGCGCCGCGTGCAGTGTTGATCAAAATCGCCCCATCCTTCATCTTCGCGATCGCGTTGCGGTCGATCATGCCGCGGGTCTCATCGTTCAGCGGGACGTGGAGAGAGACGATGTCAGACTGGGCGAAGAGCTCGTCAAGGTTGACATAATGTGTATTCTCATCCTCGAGCTCGTGCCGCGGATGGCGGCTCCAAACCAGCAGCTTCAATCCCATCGCCTTCAGGATCCGGCCGAAGGCCTGGCCAATTGCCCCGTAGCCTACGATGCCTGCGGTCTTGCCGGTCAGCTCCGTCAGACCTGCGACCGTACTGCCGAAGTCCTCGCTGTTCAACCATGCGCCGTCGTGGATGGCCCGGTTGTGGCGGCCGACCTGGGAGGTGATCTCCAGCAGATGGGCCAGGGCCATCTGGGCCACGGCGTTGGTCGAATAGGCGGGACTGTTGCAGACCGGGATCCCGTGCTCCCGCGCGGCCTGGATGTCGATGACGTTGTAGCCCGTGGCAAAGAGGGTGATCAGTCGTATGCTCGGGCAGGCCTCGATGACCGCTCGGGTGATCTCGGTGTGATCGACGATGACGACGTCGTTGTCTGCGATGCGTTCTGCGGTCAGCTCGGGAGGGGTATGACCGTAGACGGTCAGCTCACCAAGCGATGCGATGCCGTCCCAGCTCAGATCGCCGGGGTTGGCGCGTTCTCCGTCCAGAATGACAATTTTCATCGGAGTTCTCCTTACCAGAATTTTTTCGCCGCGCGGGCGTTGACGACAATGTACCAGGCGAAAATGCAAAAGCCCAGGAAAGGAAGCACATAGCTGACAAACCAGGTCGGCAGAAAGCTGAGTGCGCCGGTAAAGTTCACCAGGGCCATGATGACCGCAACTGCCAGGCAGAGCAGACCCAGGATCCAGAGCCGCGGCAGAATGTAGGAAATAAAGCCCACCACGTCCGTACAGTCACCCGGCTTGCAGTTGGCGGGATAGAGGAACTTGTTGTCGAAGAGAGTATACTCCCGCTGCAGTCGAATGGCGGTGTAGATCGCATAGCTTCCCGCCCAGATCAGCATGGCCAGGAGCATGACGGTCAGCAAATGATCGAAATCCTGCATGTGATCGCCTCCCGATACCGTATTGAATTCATTGTAGCAGATTCGGGGAAAAATTGCAACAGAATCCTTGCATTGTCCGAGCCAAACCGCTATAATAGAAAAATATAACGAAGCGGAAAGGGGGACCATCCATGTCTGACGTGATCGCTGCGATTGCCACCGGGAAGCAGCCCTGCGCCATCGGGGTCCTGCGGTTGTCCGGCGACGGCTGCGTCGCCGTGGCAGGGAAGGTGTTTGCGCCGTCCGACGGAAGGCCGATCGAGTCGCTTCCGGTGCGGAAGCTCTGCCTGGGGACGGTCTTCGACGTCCAGGGCCGGGTGATCGATCAGGCCCAGGCCGTGGTCTGCCGCGCTCCGCACAGTTACACCGGAGAGGACACCGTGGAGCTGCAGTGCCACGGATCGCCGGCTGTACTGAGCGCCGGGCTGGAGGCCCTGCTCCGGGCCGGCGCAAGACTGGCCCTTCCCGGAGAGTTCACCAAGCGAGCCTTTCTGAACGGCAAGCTGGATCTGACCGCCGCCGAGGCTGTGGTGGATCTGATCGACGCCCAGACTGCCGACCTGGCCGCCAACGCCGCTGCCCAGCTCGGCGGCAGTCTGCATCGCAAACTCCACCCGATCTACGACGGCCTGACGGACCTTTGCTCCCACTATCATGCGGTCCTTGACTACCCGGACGAGGATATTCCGGATTTTCGGCTCGCCGACTTCACGGAAGCGCTCCGCGGCTGGATCGCGGAGCTCGACGAGCTCTCCGCCACCTGCGACCGGGGCCGCCTGCTCAAGCAGGGCGTGAAAATTGCCCTGATCGGCAGGCCGAACGCCGGAAAATCCTCTCTGCTCAACGCCCTCGTCGGCTTCGACCGGGCCATCGTGACGGAGATCCCCGGCACCACTCGGGACACCGTGGAGGAAGCCGCCCGTTTTGGCCGGGTCCTGGCGCGTATCACCGACACCGCAGGCATCCGCGAGACTGGAGACCGGATCGAGGCCCTGGGCGTGGAGCGTTCCCGTGCCGCCGCAAAAGCCGCTGACCTGGCGATCTTTGTCTGCGACGCTGCGACGCCGCTGGACGACGAGGATCGTGCCGCCATGGCCGCGGCCCGGCTTGCGCCCCGTTCGGTGGCTGTGTTGAACAAGACCGATCTCGAGCAGCGCGTCTTCCGGGTGGAGCTGCCCTTTGAACATATCTTTGCGGTCTCCGCGGCCTGCGGCACGGGTCTTGCGCCGCTGTGCCGCTATATCGAGGATACCTTTGCCACTGACCTGCCGTGCGACGGCTCCATCCTGACCAACGTCCGCCAGGGTGAGGCGGTCCGCCGGGCCGCTGACGCGCTGCGCGCGGCGACGGCTGCAATCCGTGCGGGCGTCACTCCGGATGCCGTCCTGATCGAGCTCGAGGCTGCGATGGAGGCCATTGGCGAGCTGACGGGTCGAACCGTCCGGGAGGACGTGACCCAACGAATCTTTGAACGCTTCTGCGTTGGAAAGTAGGAACTATGATCGCATATTTTGACAATTCCGCCACGACGAAGCCCTGCCCCGAGGCAGTGCAGGCTGTCACAGAGGCCCTCACCGAGTCCTGGGGCAATCCCAGCTCCCTGCATCGCCTGGGTATTGAGGCCGAACGGAGGCTCCGCACGGCACGTCTGCAGGTGGCCGAGACCGTCGGCGCGGACCCGGAGCGGATCTTCTTCACCTCCGGTGGAACAGAGGCCGACAACTGGGCCGTCTTTTCCGCCGCCCGCCGCCTGCAAAAGCGGGGAAACCATATCATCACCACCCAAATCGAGCACCACGCGATCCTGAATCCTATGAAGGAGCTGGAAAGCCGCGGCTTCGAGATCACCTATCTGGCGCCGGACGCCGAGGGCCGAATCACCGTGGACGCCCTTCGTGCGGCCCTGCGGAAGGACACAATCCTGGTTTCTGTCATGGCGGTCAACAATGAGGTCGGCTCTGTGATGCCCATCTCCGGAATGGCAAAGCTGACGCACCGCCTTGCGCCGAATGCCCTCTTCCATACCGACGCGGTCCAGGCCTTTCTCCATCTTCCGCTCCGCGTCTCGACGCTGGAGGCGGATCTGATTTCCTTCAGCTCCCACAAGGTCCACGGCCCCAAGGGCGCCGGCGCCCTCTATATCCGCAAGGGTTTGAGCCTGCCGCCCTATCTTTTTGGCGGCGGGCAGGAGAGCGGCTACCGCTCCGGCACCGAGGCAGTTCCTGCCATCCTGGGCTTCGGCGCTGCCTGCGCCGCAGCGAAGCCCATGGAGGATCGTGCAAGGGAGGAGGCCTGCAAGCAGCAGCTTCTCTCCGGTCTTGCAGAGATTCCCGGCGTGACCGTCATCGGCGCGCACGAGGCACCGCACATTGTCAGCTTCGCTGTTCGGGGCGTCCGCTCGCAGGGCCTGATCAACTGCCTGCAGGATCAGGACGTCTACGTCTCTGCGGGCTCGGCCTGCGCCAAGGGCCACCGCAGCCACGTTCTGGAGGCCATGGGCACAGCGTCGGAGCTGACCGACGGCTCCGTTCGCGCCTCGCTCAGCCGCTTTACAACGGCGGAGGAGGTCCGGCGTTTGCTCGCGGCCGTCCGGACCGCCGCAGACCGCCTGCAGGGCAAAGATGCGGGAAAATAGAGAAATAACGAAAAACCTGCAAATTTGTGTAGCATAATCCGGGAGAATCTGTTATAATAAATCATAATAGACTGCTGTCTGGGACGGAGGCGTGAATATGGAGCATAAACTAAAGCGGCTTCTGCGCAATGAGGCATATCTGTTCTGCGTCGCGCTGCTGGTGTTTGCCGGGATCGAGGCGTTTAACAATCGCTATGCAATTGCGATCAGTATGGCAGCCGTCGCCCTGGTGCTCTTGCTGATCATGGTCTTGATGACCCGCCAGCGCGGCAAGGGGATCGCGTCCTACATCCAGACGAGCGTGGACAGCCTCAGCCAGTCTGTCGCGTCCAATGCCCCCTATCCGATGGCGACGGTCCAGCTTTCCAATGGGGAAATTCTCTGGCACAATCGCCAGCTGCAGAAGGCCCTTGGCACCGGCGAACCCCAGGTAGGCCAGCGGCTGACCACTGTGTTCCCGGGAATCAATCTGGATTGGGTGCAGGCGGGCAAGCTCGAAGCTCCGGAAGACACTCCCATCCGCGATCGCCGCTTCCGCTGTCTGGGCTACGTGCCCCGTGAGGACAACGGCGGGCGGGAGATTGCCCTGCTCCAGTGGATCGACACCACTGAGCTGCTCGACACCCGGGATGAATTCGTCCGTTCCCGCCCGGTCGTCTCCATCATCCTCATCGACAACTATGACGACCTGACCAACAATCTCAACGACAGTGCCGTCTCCTCCCTGAACGCAACGCTGAACCAACGCATCTCCGAATGGTCCGAGAACATCGGCGGCCTGCTCCGCAAGCTGGAGCGTAATCGCTTCCTGTTCATCTTCGAGGCCAAGGATCTCTTCCGGATCACAGAGGGCAAATTCTCCCTGCTCGATTCGGTTCGGGAGATCACAAATCCCAAGGGGATCGCAGCAACCCTCTCCTTCGGCGTCGGCAAGGACGGCGCGGGCTTCCAGGAGAACTACGACTATGCTGTCCTTGCCCTGGAGATGGCCCTGTCCCGCGGCGGCGACCAGGCCGTCATCAAGGACAAATACGACTTCTCCTTCTATGGCGGTCGCTCCGTGGAGACCGAGCGCCGCAGCAAGGTCAAATCCCGCGTCATGGCCTCGTCTTTGAGCGCCCTGATTTCCCAGTCCAGCCGCGTCTTCCTGATGGGCCACCGAAACGCCGACGCCGACGTGGTCGGCGCCTCCTGCGGCGTCGTCGCCCTCTGCCGAAGCCTGGGCAAGAAGGCAAACATCGTGCTGGACGTCAAGACGACCACCGCCCCGAAGCTCGTTGCCCAGATCGAGGCGGACGAGCAGTATCGGAACGTTTTCCTGCCCGGCGAGGACGCGCTCATCGCATCCGATTCCAACAGCCTGCTGATCGTGGTGGATACCAACCGCCCCGAGCAGGTGGAGAACCGGGCCCTGCTGGAATCCATTTCCCGTGTTGCCGTCATCGACCACCACCGCCGCGCGGCGGATTATATCGCAAATGCGGCGCTGAACCTGCACGAGCCCTTTGCCTCCTCTGCCAGCGAGCTGGTTACCGAGCTTCTGACCTACACGGTGGACGCCAAATCCATCCTGCCGTGTGAGCTCTCTGCGCTGATGGCGGGCATCGTGCTGGATACCAAGAATTTTACGGTCCGCGTCAACAGCCGAACCTTTGAGGCCGCGGCCTTCCTGCGCTATCAGGGCGCAGACCCGGTGGAGATCAAAAAGCTGTTCAAGAATGACTTTGACAGCACGATCCGGCGCTATCGGATCGTGGAGGACGCCAGAGTCTATCGCGGCAACATTGCCATCTCCTGCCAGGACGTCGAGGTCAATCGTGCCCTGGCCGGCCAGGCAGCCGACGAGCTGCTCTCCATCGATGAGATCGAGACCTCCTTCGTCCTATTCCGGCAGAAGGACATGATCTTTGTCTCCGCCCGCTCCGTGGGCAGTATCAACGTCCAGATGGTTCTCGAGCCTCTGGGCGGCGGCGGCAACGCCGCCACCGCAGGCGTACAGCTGCGCAGCGTCTCGATGGACGAGGCGCGCAGCGAGGTCGTCCGCGCCATTGACCATTATTTTGAAAACGATTAAACGATTCCCTACGACAGAAAGGAGTGCCTGACTGATGAAGGTTATTTTATTGCAAGATGTCCGCGGACAGGGAAAGAAGGGCCAACTGGTCCAGGTTTCGGACGGCTATGCCCGGAACTTCCTGTTCCCGCGCAAGATGGCCGTTGAGGCCACTGCCGACAACGTCAACACCATGCGCATGAACGACAAGGCCAAGCAGGAGCGCGAGCAGCGCCAGCGCGAGGAGGCCACTGCCCTCTCTGCCAAGCTGCGCGAGATGACCCTGGTCCTCTATGCCAAGGGCGGCGGCGCAGGCCGACTTTTCGGCAGCGTGACGAGCCAGGAGGTCAGCGAAGCCCTCAAGGCGCAGGGCCTCGACGTTGACAAGCGCAAGATCGTGATTGACGAGCCCATCAAGACGGTCGGCCTTTATACGGTCAAGTGCAAGCTCGGCTACGAGATCAACGCACCGCTCAAGCTGGACGTCCGCGAAAAGTAACGGGAGTGCGCCATGCCCGAATTTGACGATATTCTCAACCGCCAACCGCCCCAATCTCTCGAGGCGGAGCAGGCGGTTCTCGGCGCGATGCTGATCGACAGTCGCTGTGTCAGCGAGGTCGTAGGTATTCTCAAGCCGGAGGATTTCTACCTCCGGCAGAATCAGGAACTCTATGAGACCATCTACCAGATGTTCAACTTCGCCCAGGCGATCGACCCGGTCACGGTCATCGAAAAGCTCCGTCAAAACGGCTATTTCGATGAGCAGACCACCGTGTCCTATATCCGGCAGCTCATGGAGATCACGCCCACGGCGGCGAACGTCAAATACTACGCCGATATCGTGCGGGATAAGTCGATTCTTCGCTCCCTGAGCCAGGCCGCCAACGACATCAATGACGACGTCTTCCGCGGCGAGGGTACGACCTCCGATATTCTGACCAACGCCGAGCGGAAGGTCTTTTCCATCCGCCGCGGCAGCGCCGACGAGGCCCTCGAGCGGATCGGAACGGTCCTCTCCAAGCTCTTTGCCCATCTCAACGAGCTGGCCAATTCCGACAGCGAGTTCCCCGGCTATTCCACCGGCCTGCGGGCGCTGGACCAGAAAATCAACGGTCTGAACAACTCCGACCTCATCATCATTGCGGCCCGTCCCGGCATGGGCAAGACGACCCTTGCCCTCAACCTGCTGTCCACCGTGGCGAAGCAGACCGGCAAGACCGTTGCATTTTTCAGTCTGGAAATGTCCCGCGAGCAGCTTGCCACCCGCTTGCTGGCCAACGAAAGCTACGTGGACGCCAACAAGCTGATCACCGGCAAGCTCCAGGATGAGGATTGGGAGAAGGTCAGCTACGCCGCCGCGGCCATGGCCAAGACCGATATCCGCGTGGACGACAACCCCGCGATCACGGTGGCGGAAATGAACTCCCTTTGCCGCCGCCTGGACAATCTCGGCCTGGTGATTGTGGACTATCTGCAGCTCATGACCGGCGCCGGCGGGTCCAACAAGGGCGAAAACCGCGTCCAGATCGTGGGCGATATCTCCCGCGGCCTGAAAATCATGGCCAAGGAGCTCAACGTCCCCGTTATCTGCCTGAGCCAGCTTTCCCGTGCGGCCGAGAGCCGCACCGACAAGCGCCCCATGCTCTCCGATCTGCGTGAATCCGGCGCCATCGAGCAGGACGCCGACCAGGTCATCCTGCTCTACCGTGACGATTACTATAATCCCGGCACCGAAGAGAAGAACGTCTGCGAATGCATCGTCGCCAAGAATCGCCACGGCGAGCCCGGGACGGTCAAGGTGGCCTGGCTGCCGCAGTTCTTTGCCTTCTCCGATCTGGATTCGATCCATGCGGAGTGAGTCTGTGCCCGACCGCGTCCTGCGCACGATACGCGCCGAGGGTCTGATCGACCCGGGCGAGGACGTGACGGTCGCCCTTTCCGGTGGCGCGGATTCTGTCGCCCTGCTTTCCATCCTGCGCGAGCTGCAGCCTTTGCTTGGCATTACGCTTCGCGCCGCCCACTTTCACCACGGCATCCGCGGGGCGGAGGCGGACCGGGACGTAGCCTTTTGCAAGAGCCTTTGCGACGACTGGGGCGTTCCGCTGAAGGTTGGCAGGGGAGAGGCACCCGCCTATGCGGAAGCGCATGGCCTGAGCCTGGAAACCGCTGCGCGGGAGCTCCGATATGCGTTTTTGCACCAAGCCGCGCCGGGGAAGCTCGCCACGGCCCACACTGCAGACGACAATGCGGAAACCCTGCTGATGCATCTGATCCGCGGCGCCGGCCCCAGGGGGCTGGGCGGCATCCTGCCCAGGCGCGGCAGCCTCATCCGCCCGCTGCTCGCCGTGGAAAAGCGGGAGCTGCTGGAATACCTGTCCCAGCGCGGCATCCCCCACGTGGAGGACAGCACGAACGAATCGGATGACGGCCTTCGAAACCGCGTCCGCCATCGCATCATGCCCCTTCTGACGGCGGAAAACCCGCAGCTTCTCTCTGCCTTGGGCCGGGCGACACGGCTTGCACGGGCGGAGGACGGATATCTGTCCCGTCTGGCTGCCGAGGCTTCCGCGTCCTGCCGCCTTGCCGACGGCTGGTCCTGCGCGGCCCTCTTGGACCTCGACCCGGTCCTCCGCCGCCGCATACTGTGCTCCATTCTGCAGGACCTGGGCCTGGACAGCCCCGCTGAGGCGAATGTGGCCGACCTGGAAGCCCTGCTTCGGAATCCGAGACCATCTGCAGCGCTGACCCTGCCCGGCGGCGTGCGCGTCTGCCGGCGCTATGACGCCCTGCTCCCGAATCCGCCCGCACCGGGGCCGGAGCTGCCGGTCTGCCCGCTCAACGTCCCGGGCCAGACGGACCTTCCTCTCCAGATCGGGAGAATCACTTGTTTCGTAACAAAAAATTCAGATTTCAGTCATAAAAATGTTTCCACATTCTGCGTAAAGTATGATATGATTACCCCACGCGGCTGGACGGTCCGGGCTCGACGCCCCGGCGACCGGCTGCGGCATTCCGGCGGCGTCAAGACAGTCAAAGCCCTGATGATCGACCGGAAGATCCCGGTCTCCCTCCGCAGACGGCTGCCCGTCCTGTTCTGGGAAGACCGCCTGATCGGCGTATTCGGCCTGGGTATGGACCCGGCCTACGCAGCTGCGCCCGGCGAGGACGCTCTGCTGCTGCAATTTGAGCCACCGGCTCCACAGAGAGGAAGAAGTGAATGAAGAGAACCCAACCCAAGCGCGGCGCGATCATCGTCTATATGGTTCTGTTGCTGCTCTTGCTGTTTGCCCTGTACAAAATGTTCGATGCGTCCAACGAACTGGATCTCAAGTATTCGGACGTGGTCGGGCTATTCAACGATGAGAAGGTCGAATCCTTCGCCGTCGATGACGATCAGCTCTCCATGAAGCTCCGCGAGGAGTTCCACGGACAGACTGTCATTTCCTACAAGCTGCCCAGCTTCAACCTGTTCTACTCCGACCTCGGCGAAAAGATTGCCGAGCAGCTGGAAAAGGGAACCATCCAGGAGTATGATGTCCTGCCCGTATCCCAGGGCTCCGCCCTTTTGTCGAGCCTGCTGCCGATGCTGATCATCGGGACTGTTTTCATCTTCGTGATGATGTTCCTGATGAACCGGATGGGCGGCGGAGCCTCCGCCATGAAATTCAGCCGCGCCAACGCGAAGGTCGGCCAGTCCAATAAGAAGGTCACCTTCGCCGACGTTGCCGGAGCAGAGGAGGAAAAGGCCGAGCTCCAGGAGATCGTCGAATTCCTCCGCGATCCCACCCGCTACAACCGCCTGGGCGCCAAGGTGCCGAAGGGCGTTCTGCTGGTCGGCCCTCCGGGCACCGGCAAGACCCTGCTTGCCAAGGCCGTCGCAGGCGAGGCCGACGTCCAGTTCCTGTCGATCTCCGGCTCCGACTTCGTCGAGCTCTATGTCGGCGTCGGCGCTGGCCGCGTGCGCGACCTGTTTGACCAGGCCAAGAAGATGGCCCCTGCCATCATCTTCATCGACGAGATTGACGCCGTCGGTCGTCACAGAGGCGCCGGCCTCGGCGGCGGACACGATGAGCGAGAGCAGACCCTCAACCAGCTCCTGGTCGAGATGGACGGCTTCACCGGCAACACCGGCGTCATCGTCATGGCCGCAACGAACCGCAAGGATATCCTCGATCCGGCCCTGCTTCGTCCCGGCCGCTTTGATCGCCAGATCTATATCGGCAAGCCCGACTGCAACGGTCGTGAGGAGATCCTCAAGGTACACGCCAAGGGCAAGCCCCTGGCCGACACCGTGGATCTGCACATTGTTGCCCGTGCCACCGTGGGCTTCACCGGCGCAGACCTGGAGAATCTGCTCAACGAGGCTGCTCTGCTGGCCGGACGCGCCAACCGTCCCTGCATCCTGATGGAGGACCTGGAGGAAGGCCTCCTGAAGGTCATGGCTGGTCCCCAGAAGAAGAGCCACAAGCAGTCTGAACGCACCCGCCGCCTGACCGCCTACCATGAGGCAGGCCACGCGGTCTCCGCCTGGTATCTGCCCCACCACGCTCCGGTCCAGATGGTCACCATCATCCCCCGCGGTCCCACGGGCGGTTTGACCATGTTCCTGCCCGAGGAGGACCGCGACGACGTCAGCCGCAGTGAGATGACCGAGCAGATCGTCTCCGCCCTGGGCGGACGGATCGCAGAATCCATCAAGATGGAGGACATTTCTACCGGCGCCTCCGCCGATATCCAGCAGGCCACCGAAATTGCCCACGATATGGTCACCCGCTACGGTATGTCAGACGCTCTCGGCACCGTCCGCTACGGCGACGACGGCGAGGTCTTTGTCGGCATGAGCTACGGCCGCACCAAGCCCTATTCCGAGGAGACTGCCGGAAAGATCGACGACGAGGTCCGCCGCCTGATCGATGAGGCCTATGAGCGCTGTCGCTCCATTTTGGTCGAGCACGACGACAAGCTGGAGGCTGTGGCCCAGTTCCTTCTGGCCCACAACACCATGAGCCGTACCCAATTCAACGCCTGCATGACGGACCAGCCCATCCCGGAGAATGAGTCCGAGTCCATCTTTGACCGCTTTGTCCAGCTCGACAAGCAGGAGAAGGAAAAGCAGTCTGCAAATCCAGCCCAGCCCGCCGAACCCGCGCCCGAAGCGGGAGCCGACAGCGAGACCCTCTGAGCATATAAATATTCCCCCGGAACGGTTTCTTAAGCCGTTCCGGGGGTCTGTTTCGTTACAGGGGCTCGTCCATCAGAGAGTCAAATTCCTCCGCCACCCGGTCAAAGGTGGCCTGATCCTCGATGTCCAGCAGATCGAATTCGCCGTCTTCTCGTTCCCGATAGCCGTACAGATAGATGTCGCCGCTCTCGTCGAGAGCCTCCAGGGCGATATAGTCGGTCCCGTCCACGTCAAAGACGCCGATGATGCCGCAGTCGAAGCCGTCGCCTTCGTCAAAGTCCAGATGGATAATCTCGTCCGCTCCGTACTCGCTTTTTGCCATTGTCCTATCCTCCATTATCATAATTTGTTGTGTTCATGCGATCTTTTGATCCAATGGTTACTCTTTATCAATCGCCCGTCGCCTCCGCCCGGAACATCCGGAAGGCCGTCGGCAGGGCATATTGCCGGTCCAGAGTTGCCTCGTCTGCCCAGACGAAGCCCGGAGCCTCGGCGGCGCAGTCCATGCAGTAGCAGCGCATGTTCCAGACGATGTGCGTGAAAACGTGCGTCCGTTCAAGCTGCCTGACCAGATTCCGGGGCTGTACGCCCCAAGCTGCCGCCTGATCGAGAGCGGCCTGGGCCTCCAGATGGCCGACCACGTGAGGGAACTCCCACAATCCCGCCAGAAGGCCCCGCGCAGGCCGCTGCCGCAGTGCCAGCTTCCCGCCGCAGTTGAAAACGAAAACGGTCAGCTCCTCCGTGCGGCGGGGGGCTTTCTTTGCCCGCACCGGAAAGCGGGACCAGCTTCCGTCCCGCGCGGCGGTGCAGAGCTCCCGCATCGGACAGCGCTCGCAGTGCGGCGCGCCGTTTGGCAGGCATACCGTTGCGCCAAGCTCCATCAGCGCCTGGGTCAGCGTACCGGCTCCGCTCCTTGGGTAGATCGCCGCCAGCTCGTCCCGGACCGCGTTCTTGACGGCCTGCTCGTCGGTGCACCGCTCATCCGCCCGCAGACGGCTGAGCACGCGCAGGACGTTTCCGTCCACCGCCGGGGTCGGAAGGTCAAAGCAGATCGAGCAGATCGCGCCGGCCGTGTAGTCGCCCACGCCATGCAGTGCGCGAACGGCGGGATAGGCGGTGGGGAAACAGCCGCCGTACTCGTCCATGATCTGTCGGGCGGCCGCCTGCAGATTTCGCACCCGGGAATAGTAGCCCAGGCCCTCCCAGAGCTTGTGCAGTCGCTCAGGGTCCGCCGCGGCCAGAGCGGGAATATCCGGCACGGCGGCCAGAAAGCGGGCGTAGTAACCCTTCACAGCCTCCACCCGGGTCTGCTGCAGCATGATCTCCGAGAGCCAGACGTGGTAAGGCTCGCGGTCCCTCCGCCAGGGAAGATCCCGGGCATGGTCTGCAAACCAGGCCGGAAGCCGTTCCCCCAGGGCGGATAGCACTTCTGATTGCTCCATTCCCGGCTGCCTCCCCTCAGATTTCTCCGCCTATTGTAATACGAAAACAGAAATCTGTCAATTTCTAAAAATAGTTCGTGCATTTTTGAACAAAGTGTATTATAATATAAATGTCGAAATCTGTCGAGAGAGGGACGGCCTATGAAGCTCAATTACAAGCGAACGATATTTGTCGGTTTCGCATTTTTCCTGATCTGCGCCTTCTGGCAGGCGTATGACAATACAATTCCGCTGATCCTGACGAACAAGTTCGGTCTGCCGCAGACGGCCTCGGGCGTTGTGATGGCCCTCGATAATATCCTGGCCCTGTTTATGCTGCCGCTGTTCGGCGCGATCTCCGACCGCTGCCGCCACCGGCTGGGCCGCCGAACGCCCTTCATCCTGGTCGGCACCATCATTGCGGCCGTGGTCCTTGTGGGTCTGAGCTTCGTGGATAACGCCCAGCGTAAGCAGTTCGATCGCTTCTCCGCGATCGACGACCCTGCCGCACTGACCGAGATCTACGCCGAGCAGAAGACTGCCACCCTTCAAACCCCGGACGGAGAGAAATTTGTCCTGGGAGAAAAGTTCAGCGCGGAATCCTTTACGGCCATTCGCAGCCAGATTGAAAAGGACGGCAAGACCGTCACCAACCCGGACTACACCAACTATGTGGTTCCGGCGCGACAGGCCTGTGCCCACAATCTCACGAAGGCCAATCCGACCTATCTGATCGTATTCATCGTCCTGCTGCTGATCATCCTCGTGTCGATGTCCATCTTCCGCAGTCCGGCGGTTGCCCTCATGCCGGACGTGACCATCAAGCCGCTGCGTTCCAAGGCCAACGCGGTCATCAATCTGATGGGCAGTGCGGGCGGCATCCTGGTTCTGGGTCTCGGCATGGTCTTTGCGACCAGCTCCATCCACAACTCCCTCATGAGCTACACCAGCTACTTTGCTGTGATCGCCGGCATCATGCTTCTGGCCCTGGCGATCTTCCGCTGGAAGGTCAAAGAGCCGAAGTTCGTTGCCGAGATGCACGAGACCAGTCGTAAACTCGGCATTGAGGCGGCTGACGAGGAACAGACTGGCGGCCGCAAGCTGACCAAGCCGGAGCGCACCTCTCTGATCTTCCTGCTGGCTTCCATCGTCCTCTGGTTCATGGGCTACAATGCCGTGACCTCCAAGTATTCCGTCTACGCCAGCAACATTCTGCATAAGGATTATAACCTGACCCTGATGATTGCCCAGGCGGCCGCGATCCTTGCCTACCTTCCCGTCGGCATGGTGGCCTCCAGAATCGGCCGCAAAAAGACGATCCTGGCGGGTATCGTTATGCTGACTGCCGCCTTCGGCGTGGCCTGCATCCTGGACGAGTCCAGTCCCACGATGCTGATGAATGCGATGTTTGCCCTGGCCGGTATCGGATGGGCGACCATCAACGTCAACTCCTTCCCGATGGTCGTCGAGCTCTGCCGCGGCGGCGACGTCGGTAAGTACACCGGCTTCTACTACACGGCCAGCATGGCCGCCCAGACCGTGACCCCGATGATCTCCGGTCATTTCATGGACACTCGCGGCATGACAACGCTGTTCCCCTATGCGACGATCTTTGTGGCGCTGGCCTTTGTGACCATGCTCTTTGTCCGGCACGGAGACAACAAACCCACGGCGAAAATGGGCCTGGAAGCCCTGAATGTGGAGGATTAACCATGGTATTTCTGAAAATTTTACTGATTCTGGATGTGATCGGCCTGGTCCTTGCGGGTCTCTACCTGTTGGGCATGATGGGCAAGCGCAGACCCAAAAACGGCTTCGGTCGGCTGGGCGATTTTGACTATGCCCACCGTGGTCTGCACGCCCTCCCGGCTGGGATCCCGGAAAACTCCCTGCGTGCCTTCCGCCTGGCGGCCAACAATGGCTATGGCGCGGAGCTGGACGTCCATCTCAGCCGCGACGGCCGTCTTGTCATCATGCACGATGAAAATCTCAAGCGCACCACCGGCGTCAACGCCAACATCTCCGCGGTCACGACCCAGGTCTTGAGTCAGCTCGCCCTCGAGGGAACCCGGGAGAAGGTCCCCTATCTCGAGGAGGTCCTGCCCCTGTTCAACGGCAAGGCACCGCTGCTCATTGAGATCAAGACCGAGAAGAACAACCACGTCGAGCTCACCCGCAAGGTCGTGAACCTGCTCAAGCAGTACCCGGAGCTGGACTACATGATCGAATCCTTCGATCCCCGTGTTCTGCGCTGGCTGAGAAAGCACCATCCCAACATCATTCGCGGCCAACTCTCTCAGAACTTCCTCAAGGATCCCGGTCCCGGGATGAAAAAGCCGATGGCCTTCGTGCTCTCGAATCTGCTGTGCAATTTCCTCACCATGCCGAACTTTGTTGCCTATCGGCTGGAGGACAAGGACGATCTCGCGCCCGGCCTGTGCAAAAAGGTCTGGGGCGTGCAGACCTTCTATTGGGTCGTCCGTGACCAGGAGACGGCAAACAGCCTTATGGAAGAGGACAGCATGATTATTTTCGAGGGCTTTGCGGCAAAATAAAAATAGGACTTGATTTCCACTTATAAACCTATTATAATGCTGGGTAGAAAAACAAAAGGAGGCCAAAACAATGGCAAAAATCGAAAAAGACACCATCATCGGTGACGTTCTGGATATCGCACCCGAGACCGCGCCCCTCTTCTTCGCCATCGGCATGCATTGCCTGGGCTGCCCGTCCTCCCGCGGCGAGACGGTCGAGGAAGCCTGCATGGTTCACGGCGTGGATGTGGATGAATTCCTCAAGCATCTGAACGCCTTCGACGCTGCAAACAACGCCTGATCGGCGTGTTCCAAGGGCGGCTCCCCGCGAGCCGCCCTTACTCATATCTGAACGGAAAGAGTTGATTCCATGTCCAACAACAGCGAGGCCCTGCGGCAGGAAAAATTCGTCCGCATGACCACTACCCCGGTGGAAAAGCTGATTATCAAGCTTGCGGTCCCGACGATCCTGAGCATGCTGGTCACCACGCTCTACAACCTGGCGGACACCTTCTTTGTCAGCTCCATCGGCGGCAGGGAGGGAACCTTCGCCATCGCGGCGGTCTCGGTCTCATTGTCCATTATGTCGCTGATCCAGGCGACGGGCTTCTTCATCGGCCAGGGCGCCGCCAACTACATCTCCCGCGCCCTCGGTAAGCAGGATACCGGCAAGGCCGACGAGATGGCCGCCACGGGCTTTGTCCTGGCAGCCGGCCTCGGCCTGCTTTTGATGCTGGTCGGCGAGATCTTCCTCGAGCCGATTGCAAAATTTCTTTGCGCGGCCCGAAAGGACAAGGGCCTCATCGCCCCGACGGTCCAGTATCTGCGCTGGATCTTTGTCGCAGCGCCCTTTATGACCTCCGCCTTTGCTATCAATAACCAGCTCCGTTTCCAGGGCAACGCCTTCTACGCGATGATCGGTGTGGTCAGCGGTGCGGTTCTGAATGTCGGACTCGACCCTCTGTTCATCCACGTCTTCGGACTGGGCGTCCAAGGCGCCTCCGCAGCGACGGCCATCAGCCAGGCAGTCAGCTTCTGCATCCTCTTCCTCGGCACCCGGCACGGCGATAACCTCCGCATCCATCCGACCCACGCCCGGATCAGCAGGGAGAACCTGCATCTCATCGTCCAGGGCGGCCTGCCCTCCCTGATGCGGCAGGGTGCGGCGGCCATCTCCGTGATGGTCCTCAACCGCATGGCCGGTCTGGTGGGCGGCGCGGATCCCACGATCGGCGAAGCGACTCTGATTGCCGCCTTCGGCCTGGTCAATAAGATCATGATGTTCCTCAATAACGTGGTCATCGGCCTTGGCCAGGGCTATCAGCCGGTCTGCGGCTTCAACTACGGCGCCGGCCTTTACAGCCGCGTCCGCAAGGCCTTCTGGTTCCTGGTCCGGACGGTGGCGGTCTGGTGCATCACTGTAACGATCGTGGTCGAGCTCTTCACGCCCCAGGTCGTCGGCCTCTTCCCGGACGCCGAGCCCAAGGTCCGTGAGCTGGCAGTCACCATCCTCCGCCTGCAGTGCGCGATGCTGACCCTCAATGCCTTTATCGTGCCCTCCAATATGAGCCAGCAGACCATGGGCATGATGATTCCCGCATCCACGCTGGCCCTCGCCCGGCAGGGTCTGTTCATGATCCCCCTGGCGGTCCTCCTTCCGCAGTTCTTCGGTCTGATCGGTCTGGAGCTTGCCCAGCCCATCGGCGATCTGCTGACCTTCATCCTTGCAATCATCCTGCAGTCGCGCGTGCTGCGCCTGCTCAACCAGCCGGATCGGACGGCAGCGGACGCATGAAGCTTCCGATCTCAAAGCGCCTGCTGGCCTGCGCAGACCTCGTTCCGTCCTGCCATACCGCCGCCGACGTCGGAACCGACCACGGCTATCTGGCCATCCGTCTCCTGCAGACGGACCGCTGCGCCCGCGTGATCGCTGCCGATCTGCGTGAACAGCCCCTTGCGTCGGCCAGGGCCAACGCCGCCCGCTTCGGAACTGCCGACCGGATGGACTTCATCCAATCAGACGGTTTACATAATATTATACCCGGCAGCTTCCAGACGCTGATCCTGGCGGGCATGGGCGGCGATCTGATCACGCGCATCCTGGCCGAGGCTCCGTGGCTGCAAAGCCCGGACTATACGTTGATCCTTCAGCCGCAGTCCGCGGCCAACGACCTGCGCCGCTGGCTCGGCGAGCACCGCTACGGGATCGAACGGGAGCGCCTGGTTCGTGACGGCGGCTTCCTCTACGGCGTCATGCGCGTCCGTCCGGGGCAGGGGAGACCACTGACACCGGGCGAGCAGTATCTCAGCCCCGCCCTGCGCCGGGCGGACGATCCCCTGTATCCGGATTATCTGCGCCGTGTCCGCACGGCGCTGGAACGGACCGTCGCCGGCATCTCCCGGAGTCTGGACCCGGCGGATCTTGCCCGTGCCCCCTATTTCCGCGAAGCTCTGGCCGAGCTGAGCGCCCTCCCCGATGGAAAGGAAGAACAGAATGACAGTCAATGACGTATTGCGCTATCTCGATTCTGAAGTTGCCCCGATCTCGATGGCAATGTCCTGGGACAATGTCGGCCTCCTGCTTGGCCGCGCCCGGAAGCCCGTAACGAAGGTTCTGGTTGCCTTAGATGCGACCAAGGCTGTCTGCGCCGAGGCGATGGCCCTGGGCTGCGAGCTCGTCGTGACCCATCACCCGGTCATCTTTCAGCCGGCGCACCACCTGACCGACGACCCGATGACCGAGACTGCCCTGGATTACTTGGAGAGCGGCATCGCTGTCATCTCCATGCACACGAACCTGGATCTCGCCTGCGACGGTGTAAACGACGTTCTGGCCGAGACCCTGGAGCTCGACGATATCATGACCTTGGAGCATGACGAGGATGAGGCCCTCTGCCACCTGATCCGCACCGGCTTCGTGAAGACCTGCTCCCTGGAGGATTTCGCGGCCTTCGTCCGGGAAAAGCTCGGTTGCCCCGGCTTGCGCTATGCAAGCGGCGGCAAGCCTGTCCGCGAGGTCGCCGTCGGTGGCGGCGCCTGCTCCGATTATATCCAATTCGTGGCGGAGAGCGGGGCGGACACCTTCGTGACCGCCGACCTCAATTATCATGATTTCCAGCTGGCTGAGAAGCTCGGCATCAATCTGATCGACGCCGGACACTTTGAGACAGAAAACCCCGTGATCGCCAGCCTCGCCGCTCGTCTGACCGAGGCATTTCCGGACCTTGTGGTCCACATTGCCCATCATGGCGACTGCATCCGCTATCTCTGAAATTTCTGAAAAAATGGTTGAAAAACCGCTTGCCCTATGCTAAAATAAATAAGATAGAACCAAAACAGAAGGGATGAATCATACATGTCCGGACATTCCAAGTGGCATAACATTCAAAAGACCAAGGGCGCGCAGGACGCCAAGCGTGCCGCCGCGTTCACCAAGATCGCCAAGGAAATGATCGTTGCCGTCAAGGAAGGCGGCGGCTCCACCGATCCCAACAACAACTCCCGCCTTGCCACCATCATTACCAAGGCAAAGGCCGCCAACATGCCGAACGACAACATCAAGCGCGTGCTGGAGCGGGCTGCCGGCGCAGGCCAGGGCGACAACTACGAATCCATCACCTACGAAGGCTACGGCCCCAGCGGCGTGGCCGTGATCGTTGAGACGATGACCGATTCCCGCAACCGTACCGCGGGCAACGTCCGCCACCACTTTGACAAGTACGGCGGCAACATGGGCGCTTCCGGCTGCGTGGCCTGGAACTTCACCCGCAAGGGCGTTCTTGTCATCGACAACGAGGATGAGGAGCTGGAAGAGGACAACGTCATGATGGACGCCCTCGACGCCGGCGCCGCTGACTTCGAGGCCGAGGACGAGGTCTTCACCGTCTACACCGACCCCGACGATTTCAACACCGTGGCCGATGCACTGACCGCCAAGGGCTACCAATTCGTCTCCGCCCAGATCGAGCAGGTCCCCAGCGAATACAAGAAGCTCGAAAACGAGGAAGACATCAAGAACATGGAAAAGCTGCTTGACGCGATGGAAGACGACGACGACGTTCAGAACGTCTGGCACAACTGGGACCGCGATTAGAAATATGCCCGCCCGGCGGGAGACGAACGGAGAGACGGTTGACCGATCGCCTCTCCGTTTCTTCTGCCCGACGGAAGGGGAGAGAATGCTTATGAACAAAACACCAAGTCTTTGGACGCTATTTTCGTCCTTCTTCAAAATCGGACTGTTCACCTTCGGCGGCGGCTACGCTATGATCCCGCTGATTGAGGACGTCTGCGTGGACCGCAGAGGATGGATCACCGCCGAGGAGCTCTCCCGCGTCGTTGTGATCGCGGAATCCACCCCAGGCCCGGTGGCAATCAACTGTGCCACCTTCGTCGGCAACAAGAGCCGCGGCGTTCGGGGCGCCTTTGCCGCGACCTTTGGCGTCGTTCTGCCCTCGTTTCTGATCATCCTTGCCCTTTCTTTGTTTCTGGGGCGTGTCTTTGAGATCCCGCTTGTTGCGCGGGCCTTCCGCGGCATCCGGATCGCGGTCTCGATTCTCATCTTGAGTGCCGGGGTTCGGATGCTCCGGCGCGTCGGCAAGAAGCCGCTGACGGTTGCTTTGATTGCTGCGGCAGGACTCAGCATGCTCGCAATCAACGTCTTCTCTCTTCCGGTCTCCACGATTACCCTGCTTGCCGCTGCCGGTGCAATCAGCCTGACCGCAGGCTTGATCGCAGGAAAGGAGAAAGGCGAATGATCTATCTGGAGCTGCTCTGGGGCTTTTTCAAGGTCGGCCTCTTTTCCTTCGGTGGAGCCTACGGTGCCATCCCCCTGATCCGCGAGGTCGTGCTCTCCTATGGCTGGCTCGACGACGCCGCCCTCTCGGACATGATTGCCGTCAGCGAAAGCACGCCCGGCCCGATTATGGTAAACCTTGCGACCTACATCGGAAGCACCCGAGGCGGCGTACTTGGGGCCGCCCTGGCGACCCTTGCCGTCGTAACCCCGGCCTTCTGCATCATCCTCCTCGTCATGGCTGCCCTGAAGCACTTCCTGGAGCGCCGTGCTGTCCGGGCGACGCTGCGCGGGCTGGAGGCTTGCGTGACGGGCATCATCCTCGCCACCGGGGCGTGGATGCTCTATGAAAACGTCGCGCCTGCCGGAGGCTTCGACCTCCGCGCCGCCGGCGTAGCGGCGACCCTGTTGGCGGTCAATTTCGGCTGGAAGCCGCTGACGCATCGGAAGCTCTCTCCCATCACGCTGATCTGCATTGCTGCCGTGCTTGGGGCCGTGGTCTACTCCCTCTGAAAAAAAACAAAAACAAAAAACTAATGCTTGACAGAAGCCGACCTCCCTGCTACTATATATAGGATAAGTCTGCGCGGCGAAGTACACGGCTCTGTCAGACACATACAGAATCCACCGTACCCACTCCGCCGGAATGGGTACGTTTTTCTATTTTGCCGCCGGACCAGTCCAACCACCCACTGAAAAGAGAGAAAGAGAGGCAAACATGAAACTGATCTACGACATTCACGACAGACCCTCCTTCGGCAAGACGCTTGTATTCGCCTTCCAGCAGCTGCTGGCGATCCTTGCGGCTACCATTGCCGTCCCGACCATCATCGGAAACGGCATGTCTCAGTCCGCCGCCCTCTTCGGCGCCGGCGTCGGCTCCATTGTCTATCTGCTGTTCACCAAGTTCCGCAGCCCGGTCTTCCTGGGCTCCTCCTTCGCCTTTATCGGCTCCATGTTTGCGGCCTTCGGCGGTGCGGCCTCCGCAGAGGCCGGTTTCGCCGGCATCATCCTCGGCGCGGTCTTCGCCGGTCTGGTCTACGTCGTGATCGCCATCGTCGTTAAGGCGGCCGGCGTCAAGTGGATCGACAAGCTGATGCCTGCCGTCGTCATCGGCCCCACGGTCTCCATCATCGGCCTTTCTCTGGCCGGCAACGCCATCGGCGACCTCACCACCGGCAAGGTGATGAAGGACGTCACCGTTCAGATCATTGAAAACGGTAAGATCGTGGATCAGGTGAATCAGGTTTCCGCTGCCAGCCCCTATGTCTGCCTGATCTGCGGCCTGGTTACCCTCTTCACCGTCATGCTCTGCTCGGTCTACGGCAAGAAAATGGCAAAGCTCATCCCCTTCATCCTCGGCATTCTTGCGGGTTATATCGTCGCTGCGATTTTCACTGTGATCGGCCGCTCCACCGGCAACCTGGAGCTCCAGGTCATTGACTTCACGGTCTTCCGCAAGATGCAGATCTTCGCCGTGCCCGATTTCACCTTCGTCAAAGCAGCCAAGGGCCTGTCTGCCATCGACGGCAAATACATCGCCACCGTCGCGGTCGCCTATATCCCGGTCGCCTTCGTGGTCTTTGCCGAGCACATTGCCGACCACAAGAACCTGTCCTCTGTCATCAGCCGCGACCTGCTGGAGAACCCCGGTCTGCACCGCACCCTGCTCGGTGACGGCGTTGGCTCCATTGCCGGCGCGCTCTTCGGCGGCTGCCCGAACACCACCTACGGCGAATCCGTCGGCTGCGTGGCCATCACCGGCAACGCTTCCGTCGTGACCATTCTGACCACGGCTGTCATGGCCATCGTGATCTCCTTCTTCGGCCCCTTCGTGACCTTCCTGTCCACGATCCCGAATTGCGTCATGGGCGGCGTCTGCATCACCCTCTACGGCTTCATCGCGGTCTCCGGCCTCAAGATGATCCAGAAGGTCGATCTGGGCGATAACCGCAATCTGTTCACCGTGGCCGTGATCCTGATCTGCGGCATCGGCGGCCTGGTCGTCAGCTTCGGCAGCGTGACCATCACCTCCGTCGCCTGCGCCCTGATCCTGGGCATCGTTGCCAACGCCTTGCTGGCAAAGAAAAACTGATCTCGCTGCCCTGACCGCAGCACGACATAAAAACGGCATTTGGCGCTTCGTTTGTTGCGAAGCGCCAAATGTCGTTTTCTGCTGCTTATGACTTACTCCTCCGCCATCGGAACGGGATAGTTCCGCTTGATCGGAGGATTGCCGACAGGCGGGATCTCCACATCGGTGTTCCGTTCCTTCCCGGTGTGCTCGGTCTGTGCGCCGAAGCGCGGCATGGTCGTAAAATCACCCTTGCGCTGCTGTTGTTCCATTTTTCATCCCTCCGATCCTGTTTTTCCCCGCCTTGATCAAAAGCATACGGTCCGCGAATTTCCATTTTTCGGAAATTCGCGGACCGGGTCGTGTTCCGTGGCTTATCCTTTTTTGCTCGGTGCAAACCAGGCCTGGGCAAACTGGGCCACGATGGGCGCCAACTGCTTGATCTCCCAGCCGGTGGTGTTCACGGTCAGGCTGTAGTTGATCGGTTTGCCCCATTCGCCGCCGCCCACGAATTCGCGAATGGAGGCGCGGCCCTTGTCGATGCGTCTCATGTTCTTTTCCAGCTCGCGGTCCGTCAGATTCTCGCCCTCCGCCGCGCGCTCGCGGCAGCGCTCCAGCTTGGCCGCAGTCTCGGCGCAGACGAATATCGAGAAAGGATTCCGATCCCGAAGATAGACGTCGGCGTTCCGGCCGACCAGGATGCAGTTCTTTCCGGTGTTGCCGATGCGGTCGATGATCTGTTTTTCTTTGACTAAGAGGGAAGTCCCGATGGTCGGATACATCGGCATGGAGATGCTGCGCTGGACCGTGATCGGCATGGAGCGCCAGACGCTCTGCTGGAGCATCTTGTCCACGAATGCAATGTCCAGGCCCTGCTCGTCCGCGATCCGGGAAATGATCTCTCGGTCATAGTACTCATAGCCCAAAATATCCGCCATGCGCTTGCCGAGCTCACGCCCGCCGCTGCCGAATTCACGGCTGATGGTGATAATGTTCATATCTGCCGCCTCCCGCTGTAAGTCTGATTACAATTATCAATATACTCCATTCTGGTCAAAAATTCAAGCGAGAATCCGCATATTTTTTTCCGCTGTGGTCAAACTGAGCGGGGGGTGTTTTCATGACGGTTTCGCTGATTCGCACGTTCCTGCTCTATACCCTGCTGATCGTCGCGGTCCGGCTTATGGGCAAGCGTCAGGTGGCGGAGATGGAGCCCGCCGAATTTGTGGTGACGATGCTCCTGGCGAACCTGGCCTCCGTGCCGATGCAGGATAACGGCCTGCCGCTGCTATCGGGTCTGGTGCCAATCTTCACGATCCTGGGCATGGAGCTGATCGTCGCGGTGCTGACGGCCCGCTTTGTGCCTCTGCGCCGGGTTCTTTGCGGGCGGCCTTCTATCCTGATCCGAAACGGGGGCATAGACCAGCGCGCCATGGAAACCAGCCGCGTCAGCGCGGAGGAGCTGTTCCAGAAGCTTCGGGAGAAGGATGTCTTCGACCTCCGCGCGGTCAAGTACGCGATCTTAGAAACCGACGGAGAGCTCTCCGTCCTGCCATATCCCAAATACCAGAGCGTCACGGCGGGCGACCTCTCGCTGCCGGGCGGGCAGGCGGATCTGCCCTTCCCGCTGATCTCCGGCGGGGTTGTCCTCCGCCACAATCTAAAGGATGCCGGATACGACAAGATCTGGCTCGACCGGGAACTGCGCAGCCGAGGGCTGCGCGAAAAGGACGTCTATCTGATGACCGCAGACCGTGCGGGAAAGGTCCTGGTTATCCGAAAGGAGAAGCGATGAAATATCTGTATCTGGGTCTTCTGATCCTCTGCCTTCTGCTCTGCGCCTGCTATCTCTCCAACCGCCAGGTGCAGGCGCGTATCGAGGCTGCTGCGTTGCCGCTGCACCGGGCGATGACAGCACACCGGGCAGGCGACGGCGCCGCACGCGAGGCGGCGGTTCGGGAGTCCCTGGACCGGTGGATGAACAGCGCGCCTCTGCTCAACAGCCTCCTCAGCCACGATCGTACCGATCGAATCACGGCGGCTCTGGAAGAATTGCAAGAGGCGGACGAAGCTTCCTTCGTCCGCCTCTGTCATAAGGCGCTTACCCAACTTGCGCAGCTTTCCGGATTCAATGCCCTGCGCTGGGAGAACGTGTTTTAGGTTTTTGCGAAGGTGAAGGCTTCGCCCAGATCCTCGCGCCGCTGAACGGAGTCGTCATTGAAGACCCATTCCTGGACGTTCACGGTCTCATATTGATCCTTGCCGGTGCGCATGACGACCCGCTTGATGCCGGCGTTGATGATGACGCGGCGGCACATCGAGCAGGGCTGGACGGTCTCCAGATACGCTCCGGTGGCTGCGTCCTTTCCGGCCAGATATAGGGTCGCGCCCAGGCATTCGCTGCGGGAGGCAGAGATGATGGCGTTCATCTCGGCATGGACGCTGCGGCAGAGCTCATAGCGCTCTCCGTGGGGAATCTGCATCTGCTCGCGCAGACAGTAGCCCAGGTCGATGCAGTTCTCCCGACCGCGCGGAGCCCCGTTATAGCCGGTGGAGACGATTTCGTCGTTGTGCACCACAATGGCCCCATAGCGGGAACGCAGACAGGTGGACCGTTCCAAAACAGTCTCAGCGATGTCCAGATAGTAATTTGTCTTATCGATTCTTCCCATGTTCATGGCCCCCGACAAGAATTATTTACAATATTATACCACGCGGCTGCACAAACTGCAAGCTTTTTTGGGATTCTTCGGCCAAGATCGCCCGATTTTTGTGAAAAAACAGGGAAGTCTACAGCGTGCTGCGCCCGCGGTGCAGGAACCTGCCGCCGCGATCGTCCAGGACTGTCCCGTGATCGACACGCAGCGTACCGCGCAGATAGACCTGCTCGATCTTTCCGCGGACGCGGCCGTTTGACAGCAACACGACTGAGAAAATGCGAAAAAGCCTTGTGTAGGCTT
>CAMHMK010000015.1 GCA_946186225.1 uncultured Clostridia bacterium | reverse complement strand
CCCTGCCCATTTTTCCCTTGCAAATCGCCGGTCTTTGTGTTAGACTGTAAAGAGAATGCTGTATAAGGGAGTATTTCCGCATTATGACAGAAATCATCACCGAAAAAACCGTTGCCGAGTACGAGGCCTTTGTGCAGGGCCATCCGAAGGGCAATTTTGCGCAGAGCTCCTACTGGGCGAAGCAGAAACCTGCCTGGACCTGGCGGGCCATCGCCTGCCGCGGGGCGGACGGGAAAATCAAGGGCACCCTCTCCGTGCTGATTCGGAAGATGCCCGGCTTCGGGCGGGCCATGATGTACGCCAGCCGCGGCCCGGTCTGCGACATCGACGACTACGCCACGATGGACGAGCTCTTTGCCCGGGCGAAGGAGCTGGCCAAGGAGTTCAAGGCCTACGTGATCAAGATCGACCCCGATATCCCCTCCTCGGAGACCGCCTTCACCGACTATATGACCCGCTACGGCTTCATCATCAAGTCCGGCGGAGAGAAATTTGAGGCCATCCAGCCCCGCTATGTCTTCCGTCTCTATCTGAACGGCCGCAGCGAGGAGGAGCTTCTGGCCTCCTTCCACCAGAAGACCCGCTACAACATCCGCCTGGCGGTCCGCAAGGGCGTCAAGGTGGAGATCTGCGGCAAGGAAATGGTCCCGGAGTTTGGGCGCCTGATGCTGACCACCGGCGTCCGCGACGGCTTCGTCACCCGTGAGCCCCAGTACTTTGCCGACATGCTGGACAACCTGGGCGAGCACGCCCGGCTCTACATGGCCTTCATCGACGAGCCGCAGGAAGACGGCACGACCCGGAAAAAGCCCATCGCCGGAACCCTGGCGATCTGGTACGGCGACAAGGTCTGGTATCTATACGGGGCCAGCTCCAACGAGGACCGGAACTACATGCCCAACTACCTCCTGCAGTGGGAGATGATCCGCTGGGCCGTGGAGAAGGGCTGCCGCGTCTATGATTTCCGCGGCGTGCCCGGCGACGTGGGCGAGGACCATCCCCTCTACGGTCTGGTCAAGTTCAAGCGGGGCTTCAACGGCGACTACACCGAGTTCGTCGGCGAGATGGATCTGGTGCTGAGCCCGTTCTGGTACAAGGTCATCGAGAAATCCACCTCCGCTTTCAAGGAGGTCCGCAAGCGCGTCTATCTGATCAAAAACCGCGGGAAATAAGCCCGCGGGACGAGAGAAAAAGAGGTGTCGTCATGAAAGTCTATGTGGTTGAGCGTGAGACGCTGATTCATAACATTCAGGCCATCCGCCGCTTTGCCGGGCCGATTCCGATCTGGGGCGTGCTCAAGGGCAACGGCTACGGCATCGGCGTGGTCCCCTTCTCCAAAATCCTGCATGAAAACGGCATCGACCGCTTTGCCGTTACCGAGATCAAGGAGGTCGAGCAGCTGCGCAGCCTGTTCCCGGAGGCCCCGATCCTGATGCTCCGTTCCACCGCCGATCCCGCAGAGATCAATGAGCTGCTGGACCTGAACGCGATCCTGACCGTTGGCTCCTATGAGACCGCCGTTGCCATCAACGGCATCGCTGCGGCCCGCTCCGCCATGGCCGAGGTCCACATCTGCATCGATACCGGCATGGGCCGCTTCGGCTTCCAGCCGGAGGATACGGATAAGATCATCTCGGTCTACGAATACATGAAGAACCTGGCGATCACCGGCATCTTCACCCATTTCCACAGCGCCTTCTGCAACGAGAAGGCCACCAAGGCGCAGTTTGAGGCGTTCCAGGGCCTGATCGAGCGGCTCAACGCCGCAGGCTACGAGACCGGCATGGCCCACTGCTGCAACTCCCACGCCTTCGTGCGCCATCCGGAGATGCACATGGACGCCGTTCGCATCGGCTCGGCCTTCCTGGGCCGGCTCAGCTTCAAGGAGCGGCTCGGGCTCAAGCGGGTCGGCTATGCCGAGTGCACCGTGGACGAGGTCCGGAACGTCCCCAAGGGCCAGACCATCGGCTACGGCGCGGGCTTCAAGGCCAAGGCCCCGATGCGGGTGGCAGTCATTGGCCTGGGCTGGTACAACGGCTTCACCGCCGAGCGGGAAAACGACCTCTACCGCCGCCGGGACTGCCTGCGAAACATCCTCCGGAATCTGAAATACCTCTTCTTCCCCAGGAGGATCATCGTGGAGGTCAACGGCAAAAAATGTCGGGTCCTGGGCCACGTGGGCATGGTCCACGCGGTGGTGGACGTCAACGGCATCGACTGCGCCATTGGCGACCGGGTCACCGCCCAGGTCAACCCCCTCTATATCAAGGGTCTGAAGGTCCAGTACCGTTGACCCGCTGCAAACAAGTCCACCGCGCAGCGTTCGCTGCGCGGTGGACTTGTTTGTGTCACGGCCGGATGTCAGGCAGCCGGCGCCGCCTAAAAATCCATGGCCAGCCGCGCCGAGGTCTCGGCGTCGAGCTCGGTGACGGTGCGGGCCGTCACCTGATAGACGCGGGTGCAGAGGTTCAGGACGCTGGGCCGGTGGGTGGTGATGATGCAGGTCTTGTTTGGGGTCCTCGTCATCAGATTGCGCAGGACCCGGCGCTCGGTGGCCACGTCCAGGGAGGAGGTGGCCTCGTCCAGCAGGAGGATCGGGGCGTCGCGCAGCAGGGCGCGGGCGATGGCAAGGCGCTGCGCCTGGCCCTCGGAGAGACCCTTGCCCCGGCGGCCGAGCACGGTCTGCAGACCGTTCGGGAGCTTGTCCACAAATTCCAGAGCGCAGGCCAGTTCCAGAGCCTCGCGCATCTCTGCGTCGGTTGCGTCCTCCTTGCCCATGCGGAGGTTTTCCTCGATCGTGCCGGAGAGGATCGTGTTGCCCTGAGGGACGTAGGAGATCAGGCTCCGGGTCTCTGCGTTCAGGGTCAGCTCCGCTCCGTCTGCGGCCCGGATGCGGACGCTGCCGTCGTCCGGCCGGACCAAAGCCAGAAGCAGGCGGATCATCGTGGTTTTGCCCTCACCGGAGGCCCCCACCAGGGCGACGATCTCGCCAGGTCCGGCAGTCAGAGCGGCATGCTCCACCACCGGCTTTTCGGGGTCATAGCCAAAGCTGAGGTCGGTCAGCTCCACCCTCAGACCGTCCTTTGCCTTTTCGGCAAAGACCTCGCTCCCGGGCAGACGGACTTCCTTGGGCAGCTCCACCAGCTCCCGGATGCGATGGGCGGAGATGGAGGAGTTCAGGAAGGCCGGGATGATGCCCACTACCGACTTGAAGGCGGAGCTCAGACCCCGGGACTGCTGGAGAAAGAGGGTCATGGTGCCGTAGGTGAAATCCGTTCCGAACCAGAGCCGGTAGAGGCAGTAACCGAAGATCGTCATGGAGACGACAGTCCCGGCGATCGACATGAAAATGTTGGTGTGGATCGTAAACTTGTTGTAGTCCAGCGTGACCTTCTTCACCTCTTCCAGACGGTCGTCCAGCTTTCTGCCGTACTGATCGGTGACGCCGAAGGACTTGATGGTGTCCAGGTTGTAAAAGGTCTCCACCTCAAAGCTCATCATGTTGCTGCTCATTTCGCGCATCTTCTTGCCGTAGTAGCGCTGCTTGCGGATCACAAAGCGGGACATCAGCATCAGAACCGGCGCCGAGGCCAGGGAGAAGCAGGCGATGAACAGGTCATAGTGGGCCAGCACGACGAAGGTCGCGATGAAGCGGTAGAGTGAGATCAGGATCGTGGGCAGCCAGCTCACGGCGTTGGAGCCCACCGTGCCGGTGTCGGAGCTGAAGCGGTTGACGATGTCGCCGCTCTGGTATTCGTTGAGACGGGACCAGTCGCTGTCAATGATTTTGGAAAAGATGTCGGCGCGGATATCGTTGCCGATCCGGATGCCGATCTTCAGGGAGATCCGTCCCAGAAGATTTTCAAAGACGACGCTGAACAGCGCGCTGCCGACCATGATGATGAAAAGCAGCCAGAGCTTGGAGGTCTTGTGGCCGATGATGATATCCAGGGTGTACTTGGCCATCAGGCTGGAGACCAGACCGAGCGTGGTGCTGACGATGCCCAGAACCGTATAGAAGACGATGGCCCATCGGTAGCGCTTGCTGTAGGTGAAAATCCACCGCCAGTCCTCTAGGATCTCCCGGAAGGTGCCGTCCTTGACCCGCCGGCGCAGCTCCCGCACAGCAAAAAAGGACTGCGCCTCGAGATCTTCCGTGGACGCGGCGGCCTGTTTATTGTCTTTCATGGCGAAATCTCGTTCCTTCCGTCGATGAGCTCATATTCCCGCAGCAGGGCGACGCGCTCCTTTCCGATGCGGAGGCTGTCGGCGGGTGCGCTTTCCTTCCCGCGCAGACGGCCGACGGCGAAGCCCGCGGCGCGGCGGGCCCAGGCCCAGGGCAACAGCCAGGGGTGCTTTTTCAGGAAGGGATAGTGACCCTTGAGCCTGGCAAGCGGCGGGAACAGGGCCTGGCGCAGCCCGCTGCGAATCGCCGTCCCCGTGCGGGCGGAGGCAACGGTTTCCAGTGTGACGCTGCTGCTGTGGAGGCGGTCGAGGGTCGCGCCGTGCAGGCCGGCGTCGAGGACGTCCGCCAGCAGAGCGGCTTCCTCCACATCCCCGGCAAAGCAGATCGGCGCCGGAATGCCCAGGTGTTTTTCTCCGATCCGGAAGATCGCGTCCGCAAGCCGCTCGCAGTGCAGCCCGGCGCAGGCGGCCCGGACCGCGGAAAAGTCGATCCGCTCGGCGTATGCACGGGCAAAGAGGCAGATGTCCGACACGATGCGCAGGCCGAAGCCGCTGTGGAAAAAGTGCTTGCAGGCGTGGAGCAGCAGAAAGCGGAGGTGCTCCGTCGGCGGCAGGGTCCGGATGGTCACATCCTGGATCCGGACCGTTTCCGGCACGTCCGGTGAAGCGGTGAAGCCGTCGTTGTAGCCCGCAAAGACTGCCGATCCGGAGTCAAACAGGGCCTTGTGCAGTTCGATGTAGAGCGGCGATTCCGGCCGGTGATAGGACAGCTCGTCCGCCGTCTGCGGATCGGCGGCGGGGTAATCCGCGTTCAGATCGCGGGCCAGAAGCGCCCGGTGATAGTCCTCAGCCTGTTCCGGCGGGATAAACAGATCGTCGTCCACCGAGGGCCGGAGCAGGGGCTTTGGGTAGAGGGCGCGAAGGATCGGCCCCTTGAGGACGAGGGGCTCAAGACCGGCGGCGCGGAGGTCCAGCAGGAGGTTCAGAAACTCATTCTCCTGGTACATCTGGCGGTTGACCTGGGAATAAACCGTTGTGGTGACCTGATTCCAATCCGGTCCGCCCGCTTGGCCGACCGCGGCGTGCAAAGAGGGCAGCGGGGCGGCGGCGTCCGCGATCAGCGGCAGGAGCTTGTGCCGCTCCGACAGGCGAAAGAGATCCGTCCATTCCGCGGCGGACAGGGCCGGGTCCTGCGGCGCTTCGCCGTGGATCGCCGCGGCGGTCAGGGCCAGGAGAGCCGATTCCACGGCGGTCATTCGGCAGTCTCCTCCGGCTCGGCAATCAGGAAGCCCTTGTCGCACATCGACTGAAGAAACTTGTCCAGCTGTGCCGCGCGCTCTTCCTCCGTCTTGTTCTTCGCAAGGATCCGGTGGGCGGTCAGGATCTCCTCCCGGGAGCACCCCTTGCAGATGGCGTTCCAGGTCCCGGCCCAGAGCATGGGGAGGATCTGGACGGTTTTGCAGGCGTCAAAGGCCTGTCGCGCCGGGATCAGAACGGTCCTGCCGCAGATCTGGGTCTTGACGATGCCGGGTCTGGGTTGATATTTCATGGTGGTTTCAGCTCCCTTGCAATTCCGATGATGAGAAAATCCCGTCCACCAGGCAGCGGGTCGAGTCCGGCACGGTGTTTGAGACCAGCAGCCAGGTCGGTACGGCCCGGAGGAGGGCGTCCTCGAAGGCGGCGACCTGTGCGACGGTCTCGGTGGTGGCGTAGGTCTGAATAAAGGCCGCGTAGAGCGGGAGGATGGCCTCCTGTTCGTTCAGAGCGTAGAGACGGTTTTCCGCTCCGCGCTTGAGCAGGATCAGGCCGCCCAGGGGCGCTGCCTCGGCGCCGTGCCAATCCTCCTTGCCGTTCCAGGGCGAGGGGTGGACCCAGATCTCCGAGCCTCTGCGGACAAGCACCGGGCGGTCGCCGCAGATGACGGTGACCTGACCGGGCAGGAGCTCCTGCAGGGTCTTGGTCTGGGTCGATTTTCCGACCCCGCTCGGCGCGACGATGAGCCAGGCCCGGTCCTGCCAGCGCAGGGCCGCCGCGTGCAGGATCACGCAGTCGAAGGCCAGCAGGGCGTCGGAACAGTTTGCGGTCAGGGTGCTGTATTCCGTGTGCGCGTTGTCGGGCATGCCGAGGCGCAGCGATTCCTCCCAGTCGGCATCCGAGAGCGCGATCGGCGGAATGGCGGCGAGGGGCGCGTCCGGGTCCGGCGCGGGAAAACAGCGGGCGGTATCTGCATACCGGGCGGAGATCGGGAGACTGTGCCCGGCAAGTGTAATAATAAAATTCGTCATGGCTATGGCCTCTGACATTTCGAAGGATGTAAACAGTATATCATATCTGTCAAGGCAGAGGAAGTTTTTTTCCGCATATCCTGCCCGGTGCGCGCATAGTATTTTGCGGGAGGGATGGGAATGCGTCCGTATACGTACCGAAGCACAGTCTGCACTGTCTGGGGGGCTGTCGTCGTGGGCTTTGCCGTGTTCCTGCGGCTGCTTCTGGCGCCTGCGGCGGCCGCACGGCTCCTGGACGGCGCCAAACAAGCCCTGTCCAGCCGGGCCATCGCAGAGGCTGCATACTTTTTGGAGTATGGACAGGCCCTGCCGGCGCAGGAGACTGCCGCTCCGCCGGCACCGACCACGGAGCCCACGACGGAGGCGTCCGAACCCGAAGCGCCCACCGAGGAGCGAAGCGAACGGCCCGTCCCCTTTACGGCGGCGGAGGCGGAGGGGATCACCCTGCGCGGCAACTGTACCTACGAGGCGGACAAGACCGCCCTCCTGCTCCGCCCGATGGACTGGACCGGGGCGGAGGGACCGCGGGTGCTGATCATTCACACCCATTCCTGCGAAGCCTATACGCCCTCCCCCGGCCACGAATATGCCCCGTCCGGAGACTATCGGACCCTGGACGAAGCCGCCTCGGTGATCGCGGTCGGCGACGCTCTGACGGCCGCCCTGGAGGCCCAGGGCGTGGCGGTGATCCATGACCGGAGTCTCAACGATTATCCCAGCTATAACCGCTCCTATGCGACGGCCCGGGAAAAGATCCTGGCCCATCTGGCGGAGCACCCGTCGATCTGCATGGTGATCGACGTTCACAGGGACGCGATGGCGGAGCCGGTCCGGGAGATCGCAGCGGTGGACGGCGAGACCTGCGCGAAGCTGATGCTGGTCATCGGCACCGACGAGGGCGGCCTGAATCATCCCCACTGGCAGGACAACCTCTCCTGTGGGCTCAAGCTCCAGGCTCTGCTGAATCGGACAGCCCCGGGCCTAGCCAAGGATATCTCCTTCCGGAAAGAGCGGTTCAACGGCGACCTGACCTCGGGCTCGCTGATCGTGGAGGTCGGCTCCACCGGCAACCTCCTCCCCGAGGCCCTGGCGTCCATGCCCCACCTGGCCCGCGCCGTGGCGAACCTGCTGGAGATGGAATGCGGCGGGTAACGGAGGCCGGCGGCGGATCCGGCGGCTCGCACCCGCGGTGGGTGTGCGCCACGGCGGGTCCTGCGTACCCGTTCCCGATTCCATTGTTGGTACGTGGGCACGGCGGCCTGGGTCAGGCCGCCCGACGCAAGAATTGAAGCGGCGGGCGCGGTTGACCGGATCGGGCGATCATTGCAAGCAGAGCGGGCCCCGGTTTCGAGGCCCGCTCTGCTTGCGTCTGTTATTGATACTTTTTCAGTTCCGCCGGGATCAGCGCCGGGTCGATGCGGGCGGTCATGGTGAAGTTCACGTTGTTGGCCGCGCCGAAGGTTTCGCACCAGGCGCAGAAGGACGCCATCAGGGCAGGGTCGTCGGCGCCGAGCAGACGGTGGATGCTCTTGAGGAAGATGTGGGTGATATCAAAGTTGCCTGCGTGCAGGCCGGAAATGAAGGCCTTGAGCGCCTCCGCACCGTCGAGCTCGTAGGTCTGGTATTCGATCAGACGGACCTTGTAGTTCACGTCGAAGCGGAGCTTGTTGCCCTTTTCGATGCAGACAATGCTGCCGCTCTCGTTTTCCACGGCCAGGTCGAGGTCGTGGAGCATTTCTTTTGTTTTGCCGGTTCCGCTCAGGCCGGCATACAGCTTAACCATAGGAAATTCCTCCAGTCTGTGTCGTAGTTTTCTGCTTGTTTTAATTGGTATAGCCGGGCTTGCCGAGGAGCTGGAACATGTTCCGCTTGTAGAACTCGACGCCGGGCTGGTTGAAGGGGTTGACCCCCAGCATGTACGCGGAGATGCCGCAGCTGAGCTCGAAGAAATAAAACAGCTCGCCCAGGGTGCGGTCGCAGATTTCGTCGTTCTGAACCAGAATGACCGGCACACCGCCGTCCGTGTGGGCCGTGAGTGTGCCCTGGAAGGCCTGCTCCTCGACGAAGTCGAGGCTCTTGCCCTCAAGGTAGTTGAGTCCGTCCAGATTTTTCCAGTCGCTCTCGATCATGGTCTTCCTGCGCGGCGGCGCGAAGCGGAGCACGGTCTCGAAGATCGTCCGCTCGCCCTGCTGGATCATCTGGCCCATCGAATGCAGGTCGGCGGTGAATTCCAGCGAGAAGGGATAGATGCCCTTGCCGTCCTTGCCCTCGGATTCGCCGAAGAGCTGCTGCAGCCAGCCGCCCATGAAGCGGAAGTCGGGCTCGTAGGAGCAGAAGAGCTCGGTCTTTTTGCCGTGGCGGTAGAGCAGATTGCGGGCTGCGGCGTAGAGCCAGGCGGGATTCTCAAAGGAGAAGGCGTCCATGTCCCGCTGGGCCGAGGCCGCGCCGAACATGACCTCGGTGATGTCCATGCCGGCCACTGCCATCGGCAGCAGACCCACGGCGGTCAGGACAGAGTATCGGCCGCCGACGTCGGGCGGGATCACGAAGGTCTCGTAGCCCTCCTCCGCGGCCATCTGGCGCAGGGCGCCCTTTTCGGGGTCGGTGGTCACGAAGATGCGCTTTCTGGCCTCGTCAGCGCCGTACCTGCGCTCAAGCATCCACTTGAGGGCGCGGGTGGCAATGGCGGGCTCGGTGGTGGTGCCGGACTTGGAGATGATGTTGATGGAAAAATCCTTGCCCTCGAGCAGGGCGCAGAGCTCGTTCCAGGCACGGGTGGACAAGTTGTTGCCTGCGAAGAAGATCTGCGGGTCCTTGCCGCGGAGATTGTGGTTGGAGCCCATGACCAGCTCGATCGCGGCGCGGGGGCCAAGATAGCTGCCTCCGATGCCCACGACGACGAAGATCTCGGAATTTTCACGGATTCGCTTGGCGGCGGCGCGAATCCGGACCATCTCGTCAGTCTCCTCAAAGACCGGGAGCTTCATCCAGCCTAAGTAGTCGCTGCCGGGGCCTTTTCCCTCGAGGAGCAGCTTGTGCGCTTCGTAGGTGTCTTTCTCCAGGGAAAGCAGGTCGTTGAGGGTATATTCCCCCCAGATATTGGAAATATCTACGTTTAGCATAATGACGCCTCACAGTTTTATTCAGGTATCCTTCCACACCTCTATCATAACCGATTTGCCGCAGGAAAACAATGGGCAATTTCACAAAATAACGAGATTTTTTTGACATCGCCCTTGCGGGCGATGCGCTCCAGCGCCGTAGGGGCGCGTACCCACGCGCCCGCCGATACGCTTCAGCGCCGTAGTGGCGCGCACCCACGCGCCCGCCGATACGCTCCAGCGCCGTAGTGGTGCGCACCTAAGTGACGGCCCCAATCTCTGATTTGGCTGCCGGAGCTTATGCAAAGCTGCGCGCCCGCACGGATCGATGACAGAGCCCCGCCGAAAAAACCGAAAACGGTCAGTCTCTGCCGGAGGCAACTGACGATACGGGATCACGCGATTCAAACGGGCAACATCGCCCTTGCGGACGATTCGTTCCGCTTTGCGGAACCGGGCGCGTAGGTACGCGCCCCTACGCGGAATCGGGCGCCGCCGCCTGCTGCGCAATTTCCGTGATTTTTTCTTGACTTCCAGCCCCGTTTTTTGTATAGTATAGAAGGAAAGTGTCGAATGCCCTTTCCGGCGATTTATACAGGACCGCTCCTGCCGGAGCCAAGGCCATACGGACAGCCGGGTCCACTGCCGATCGGCGGCTTGCCGCCTTATTGATCGCGCCTGCGCGCGAGCATTTTATAAGTTGGTTCCTTTATAACCGAAATGCGCGGTATGCGCAGACTTGTGAAACGGTCAATAAGAGCAGTAAAAGTATTCGTTGCTGTATAGGCTCTGAAATCGCCGGCGGAGGCTCCGCTGTCCCCGGACGGGAAAGGTGTATTGACCCGCATCACAGGCTGCGCGCCTGTGATTTTTTGTTTTCCAAAGGGAAAACCTGGAGGTGCAAGCCTGAATGAACTCTTACTACGATCTCGATCAGACCAGAGCGCCCATCTATGAGGCTCTGGAACGATTTCGCAACATGCGCGTCGTCCCCTTTGACGTCCCCGGTCACAAGCGCGGCCGCGGCAATCCGGAGATGGCCGCCTTCCTCGGAGAAAAGTGCGTCTCCATCGACGTCAATTCCATGAAGCCGCTCGACAACCTCTGCCACCCGGTCTCTGTGATCCGGGACGCCGAGGACCTGGCCGCCGACGCCTTCGGCGCGGCCCACGCCTTTTTGATGGTCGGCGGCACCACCTCATCCGTGCAGACCATGGTGCTTTCCACCTGCAAGCGCGGCGATAAGATCATCCTGCCCCGCAACGTCCACCGCTCGGTGATCAACGCCCTGGTGCTCTGCGGCGCGGTGCCGGTCTACGTCAACCCCGAGGTGGACGACCGTCTGGGCATCTCCCTCGGCATGCGGCGTGAGCAGGTGGAGAAAGCCATCCGCGAGCATCCCGACGCGGTGGCTGTCCTGGTGAACAACCCCACCTACTACGGCGTCTGCTCCGACCTGAAGGCCATCACGAAAATGGCCCATGACGCGGGGATGTTCTGCCTGGCCGATGAGGCCCACGGTACCCACTTCTACTTCGGCGCGGGCATGCCGATCTCCGCGATGGACGCCGGGGCCGACATGGCAGCCGTGTCCATGCACAAGTCCGGCGGCAGCCTGACCCAGTCGAGCTTCCTGCTCATCGGGCCGAACATGAACCAGGGCCACGTCCGCCAGATCATCAACCTGACCCAGACGACCTCCAGCTCCTATCTGCTGATGTCGTCTTTGGATATCTCCCGCCGGAACCTGGCCCTGCGCGGCCGCGAGGTCTTTGCCAAGGTCAGCACCATGGCCGACTACGCCCGCGAGGAGGTCAACGCCATCGGCGGCTACTACGCCTTCGGCAAGGAGCTGGTCAACGGCGACTCCGTTTTCGACTTCGACCCGACCAAGCTCTCCATCCACACCCGCGATATCGGCCTGGCCGGCATCGAGGTCTATGACATCCTGCGCGACGAGTACGACATTCAGATCGAGTTCGGCGATATCGGCAACATCCTGGCCTACCTCTCCATCGGCGACCGCCAGCAGGAGCTGGAGCGCCTGGTCTCCGCCCTGGCGGAGATCCGCCGCCGCTACCAGCGCGACGGCTCCGGCCTGCTGGATACCGAATATCTCGATCCCGAGGTCGTCTGCAGCCCCCAGGAGGCCTTCTACGCCCCGAAGAAGTCCGTTCCCATCGACCAGAGCGAGGGCATGGTCTGCTCGGAGTTTGTGATGTGCTATCCTCCCGGCATCCCCATCCTCGCCCCCGGCGAGCGCATCACCCGCGACATTCTGGACTATATCGAGTTCGCCAAAGAAAAGGGCTGCTCCATGACCGGCCCGGAGGACCCGGACATTTTGCGGCTGAACGTTTTGGCTTAAGGAGGTCTCCCCATGGAACTCTGGTTTTCCGAATTCCACGCGCCGGATGTGAAGCATTCCATTCGGATCAACAAGCATTTATACTCTCACGAGTCGGATTTTCAGCGGATCGATATTTTTGAGACCCCGGAGTTTGGGCGCGTGCTTGCGCTGGACGGAAACGTCCAGCTCACGGAGCGGGACGAGTTTGTCTACGACGAGATGATTACCCATGTGCCGATGGCGGTCCATCCCGGCATCAAGGACGTGCTGGTCATCGGCGCCGGCGACGGCGGCGTGGTCAAGGAGCTGGCCCGGTATGAGCGCATCGAGCGGATCGACCTCGTCGAAATGGACCCCGAGGTCATCAAGGCCTGCCGGGCTTATCTGCCGGAGAACGCCTCCCGACTCGACGATCGCCGCGTTCACATCTACTACGATAACGCCCTTCGCTTCATCCGCCGCTGCACGGAGCAGTACGATCTGATCATCGTCGATTCCACCGACCCCTTCGGTCCCTCCGAGGGCTATTTTACCCGCGAATTCTACGGCATCTGCTTCAACGCCCTGCGCGAGGATGGCATTATGGTCAACCAGCAGGGCTCCCCCTTCTATAAGCACGACGCCGAGGCCATGCAGCGCTCCCACCAGCGCATCGTCCACACCTTCCCGATCTCCCGCGTCTACCAGGCCCATATTCCCACCTACGCGGCGGGCTATTGGACCTTCGGCTTCGCCTCGAAGAAGTATCACCCGGTGGACGATCTGGACGCTGCCGGCTGGAACAAGCTGAATCTGCAGACCAACTATTACACGACGCGGCTGCATGTCGGCGCCTTCTGCCTGCCCGCCTTTTTGGAGAAGCTCCTGAAGGAGGTGGAGTGATGCGGCAGAATGTTGAGACCTTCATCGGCTGCGACGCGGCCTTCGCCGACGCCGATCTCGTCCTCTTCGGCGCACCCTTCGATTCCACCACCAGCTTCCGCCCCGGCGCCAGGTTCGGCTCCGGCGCCATGCGGCATGAGAGCTTCGGCATCGAGACCTACAGCCCCTACCAGGACAGAGACCTGACGGATCACGCGATCTTTGACAGCGGCGACCTGGAGCTCTGCTTCGGCTCTGCGGAGGCTGCCCTGGCCGACATTGAGGCTCGGGCGCAGGAGATCCTGGACGCCGGCAAGCGTCCCGTCCTCCTCGGCGGCGAGCACCTGGTCACGCTTGGTTCCGTGCGGGCCGTAGCGAAGAAATACCCGAACCTCCACATCATCCACTTCGACGCCCATGCCGATCTGCGCGACGACTATCTGGGCGCGAAGCTCAGTCACGCCTGCGTGATCCGCCGCTGCCACGACATCCTGGGCGACGGCCGCATCCACCAGTTCTGCATCCGCAGCGGCGACCGGGAGGAATTCCGATTCGCCCGGCAGCATACTGAGCTGCACCCCTTCGGCTTCGAGGGCCTGGACGAGGTCTGCGCCCGGTTGATCGCCGAGGACGCACCGGTCTATCTGACCATCGACCTCGACTGCCTGGACCCGGGCGTTTTCCCCGGCACCGGCACCCCGGAGGCCGGCGGCGTCAGCTTCCCCCAGCTTTTGACCGCGATCCTGCAGGCGGCCCAGCTCAACGTGGTTGCCGCCGACCTGAACGAGCTTGCCCCGATGCTCGACCCCAGCGGCGCCAGCACCGCGATGGCGTGTAAGGTTTTGAGAGAGCTGCTGCTCGCTTTGCTCGCGAATTGACATTTGATGCTGATTCATTGATTTTTGCTGCGCTTCGCGCAGTCTTGCCGGCACGGTGTGCCGGAAAGGCGTCTCATGCGATCATGAACAGGTACCTTTTTATCAAAAGTCAGCAGGAACCATAATAATCAACACAAGGGGGTTCTGGATCATGTCCAAAGGTTTTGCCATTTTTGTCCGATTCTTCGGTTGTGGCGCCGCCGTGTTGGGATTCCTTGCCACGGCGTTCGCACAGGGAGAAACCGCAGATAGAACGCTGTTTCTGCTGCCCTCCGTCGTTTGGGGGATTGCAATCGTGGTGCTCTCCTTCGCCTGTGCGAATCTCATCGACAGAATGCTGGACCGTGAGGAGGAACTGAAACGCCTGAAAGAAAAACTGGATCAATAGCCCGGCTTACCACGGGACCTGCTCTGTTATTCAAGCATCATCTCCAATTCGCGAAATTGGATCATACCGCAATTCTCAAATCTCAAGGATCAACTGATACAAGGAGGAATTCAAAATGAGCCGTGTACTCGACCCCAGCGGCGCGAGCACCGCAATGGCGTGCAAGGTGCTGCGGGAGCTTTTGCTGGCGCTTTCCTGATTTTTCCGGAATTTTGGCTTTGCAACCTCCGGTTGCGAAGATTCCAGCCTGGGCTGCTTGACTGCAACCGCCATTTTGGGTACAATCCACACACCCAAACCAAAGAAAGAGGTGCCTGAAATGAATTTATCGGAAAGAATCTATGCCCGCCGCAAGCAGGCAGGACTGTCACAGGAGCAGCTTGCAGAACGCATCGGCGTGTCCCGCCAGGCGGTCAGCAAGTGGGAGACCGGAGAGGCGGAGCCGGAGCTGCGGAAGCTGCTTCTGCTGTCGCAGGTTTTCGGCGTGACGGTGGACGAGCTGCTCTCTGACGAGGACACCGCGGCGGAGGCCGAGGGTGCGTCGGAGCAGAGCTTCAACGCCCAGCCGGAACGGCTTGCCAAGGCCCCGGCCGCTGCACCCGATTGGGCGGACGCCATCCCCGGGCTGATCGGACGACTGCTCCGCCGGTACGGCTGGCTCTTCGGCGTCTATACCGCCCTCGCCGGCCTCGGCTTCCTCCTGGTCGGCCTGATCGGCCGCATCTCCATCCGGCAGATGCAGCAGTTCTCCGACAACGCCACCCCCCACATGGATTCCTTCGTCGGCGTCCCCGGCTTTGAGGAGGCAGGAGGTTCGCTGATAGAGGACAATCCCCTGATCCCGATCTGCACCGTGATCCTGATACTCGGCTGCGTTCTGCTGGTCGCCGGGATCGTGCTTACCATCGTTCTCAGACGCAAACGAAAATAACAGGCCGCAATCAGGCTCGGCAAATCCAAATTGACATTCGACTGAACAGTTACTTCGCAGAATTGGATCATACCGCAATTCTCAAATCTCAAGGATCAACTGATACAAGGAGGAATTCAAAATGAGCCGTGTACTCGTCATCGGCTGCGGCGGCGTCGCCAACGTGGCCATCCGCAAGTGCTGCATGGTGCCGGAGGTCTTCTCCGAGCTGTGCATTGCCAGCCGCACCAAGTCCAAGTGCGACGAGCTGGCCGCCGAGCTGGCCCCCACCACGACCACGAAGCTCACCACCGCGAAGGTGGACGCCGATTCCGTGGAGGAGCTTTGCGCCCTCATCAACAGCTACAAGCCCGACCTGGTTATGAACATCGCCCTGCCCTATCAGGATCTGACGGTCATGGAGGCCTGCCTGGCCTGCGGGGTCAACTACATGGACACCGCCAACTATGAGCCCGAGGACACCGACGATCCCGAATGGCGCAAGATCTATGAAAAGCGCTGCAAGGAAAAGGGATTCTCCGCCTACTTCGACTACTCCTGGCAGTGGGCCTACCGCCAGCGCTTTGAGCAGGCCGGTCTGACCGCCCTCCTCGGCTGCGGCTTCGATCCGGGCGTCAGCCAGGCCTACTGCGCTTACGCCAAGAAGCATGAGTTTGACGAGATCGACACGATCGACATCCTCGACTGCAACGGCGGCGACCACGGCTATCCCTTTGCCACCAACTTCAACCCCGAGGTCAACCTCCGCGAGGTCTCCGCGCCGGGCTCCTATTGGGAGGACGGCCACTGGGTGGAGATCCCGGCCATGTCGATCAAGCGGGAATACGACTTCGACCAGGTGGGGCCCAAGGATATGTACCTGCTCCACCACGAGGAGATCGAGTCCCTGGCCGAGAACATCCCTGAGGTCAAGCGCATCCGCTTCTTCATGACCTTCGGCCAGAGCTATCTGACCCACATGAAGTGCCTGGAGAACGTGGGCATGCTCTCCACGACCCCGGTCATGTTTGAGGGTCACGAGATCGTCCCGATCAAGTTCCTTCGCGCCCTCCTGCCCGATCCCGCCTCCCTGGGTCCCCGCACCCACGGCAAGACCAACATCGGCTGCATCTTCACGGGGCGAAAGGACGGCAAGGAAAAGACCTACTATATCTACAACACCTGCGACCATCAGGAATGCTACCGCGAGGTCAAGAGCCAGGCGGTCTCCTACACCACCGGCGTGCCCGCCATGTGCGGCGCGATGATGATGCTGACCGGCAAGTGGATCAAGCCCGGCGTGCACACCGTCGAGGAATTCGATCCCGATCCCTTCCTGGACGCCCTGGATCAGCACGGCCTGCCCCGGACCGAGAACCACAACCCGGTCCTGGTCCCGTGACGGCCCGCCCGCCCTTTGCCGCTCTGCGTGGCAAGACCCCCGAAGACTGCTTCGGGCGTCTTGCCACGCCCTGTTACATTCTGGACGAGGCCGCTCTGCGGCAGAACGGCGAGATCTTAAAAGGCGTGGCCGACCGCACCGGCGCAAGGCTCCTGCTTGCCCAGAAGGCCTTTTCGAACTACGACTGCTACCCCGCGCTGGCCCCGTATCTGGCCGGCACCGAGGCCAGCGGCCTGTTTGAAGCCCGTCTCGGCAAGGAAAGCCTGCCGGAGAAGGAGGTCCACGTCTTCTGTGGGGCATACCGCGACGACGAGTTTGACGAGCTCCTGCGATATGCCGACCACATCGTCTTCAACTCTCCGGCCCAGCTGGCCAAATTCGGCCCGCGGGCGAAGGCGGCGGGCAAGAGCCTGGGCCTGCGCATCAACCCCGAGTGCTCCACCCAGGAGGGTCACGCGATCTACGATCCCTGCGCCCCCGGCTCCCGCCTGGGGACCACCCGCGCGCAATGGGATGCGAGGATGACGCCCGACCTGGTTGCCCTGCTGGACGGCCTGCATTTCCACACCCTCTGCGAGCAGGATTCCGACGCCCTGGAGATCACCCTGGACGCCGTGGGGTCGAAGTTCGGCGACGTTCTGGGCCGGATGCAGTGGCTCAACATGGGCGGCGGCCACCACGTCACCCGCCCGGACTACGACGTTCCGCGACTGGAACGCTGCATCCGCTTCGCCCAGGAGACCTGGGGGGTCACGGTGTATCTGGAGCCCGGCGAGGCCTGGGCCCTGAACGCGGGCTTTTTGGCCAGTCGAGTCCTCGATCTGACCGAAAACGGCGGCACGCGGAACGCCATCCTGGACTGCTCCGCGGCCTGTCACATGCCGGACGTGATTGAGATGCCGTATATGCCGCCCGTTTTTCGGGCGGCGGAGGGATCCGGGGACGACAATTCCAACGTTTACCGGTTGGGCGGGCCGTCCTGTCTGTCCGGGGACGTGATCGGGGATTACGAATTCGACCACGCCCTGCAGATCGGGGAGCTGATCCTTTTCGGCGACCTGGCGATCTATTCCACCTGCAAAAACAACACCTTCAACGGCATGCCCCTGCCGAACATCTGGTACCGCCGCGCCGACGGAAGCCTGGAGCAGCTCACCGACTTCGGCTACCGGGACTTCAAGTACCGCCTGGGGCGGGCTGTCGATTAGGCAATAGCTGAATCGTCAATAGGCAATCGTGGACGGGAGAAACGAATCAAGCTGACCTTCGGCGTTCTCCTATTGCCTATTGCCTGCTGCCGATTGCCTCGACTTATCCCAATTTGACAAATAAGGAGCGTTTTTCCATGACCAATATCCCCATCAAACGCCTGCGGGAAGGCGCGATCTTCCCGACCTATGCGACGGCGCAGTCCGCCGGAGCGGATCTGTACGCCTGTCCGGACGCACCGGTGACGCTGGCGCCGCACGAGACGGTCATGATCCCGCTGGGCTATTCGGCGGCCATTCCCGCCGGCTGGGTGGGCCTGATCTTCGCCCGCTCCGGCCTGGCCTCCAAGCGGGACCTGGCTCCCGCCAACAAGGTGGGCGTGGTGGACGCCGACTATCGGGGCGAGTGGTGGATCCCCCTCCACAACCACGGGGAACAGCCTCGCACCGTGGAGCCGGGCGAACGGATCGCCCAGCTGGTCATCGTCCCCTGCATGAGCGCCGCCTTCACCGAGGTGGAGGAGTTGGACGAGACCGAACGGGGCTCAGGAGGCTTCGGATCGACGGGCAGTAAGTAACAAGGAATCAATCTCCGCCTCGTTCCCCGCAAATTTTCCATTCTCAATCCTTCATTCTCAATTGCACGCCGTCCGTGCCGGGCACGGCGGCGTGTCTGGCCCGCGGTGGGGAAAGGAACCCAATGAAAAACGGCAAGCTTCAGGCCAGAGATCCGGCAGCCGATATTTTGCGCTGCATTGCTGCCTTCTCTGTGATCAGCATTCATTTCTTTATGAACAGCGGCTTCTATTCGGCGCCGATCGACTGTCCGCGCATGATCGTGCTTCTGTTCATGCGCTCTGCTTCTGTCATCTGCGTTCCGCTGTTTCTGACGCTCTCCGGATATCTGATGACGAACAAGCGCCCGGTCCGCAGCTATTACCGGGGGATCCGGAACACGCTGTTTACCTACGTCGTCTCCGGTTTGTGCTGCATGCTGCTCTTCCCGGTCCTCTATCGGTGGCTGCAGCCTGCGCTCGGTCTTCCGGACAAGGCGATCCCCTCGTACGACTGGAAGGGGATCGTGTTCAAGCTGCTGAATTTCTCCGCCGCTCCCTACGCCTGGTACATTGAGATGTACATCGGCCTGTTTCTGCTGATGCCGTTTCTGAACATCCTCTACCACGGGATCGACAGCAAACGGAAGAAGCAGGCTTTGCTTCTCACGCTGGCCGTGATCGTCAATCTCTCCACCGTTGTAAATACCTACAATTTCACGCTTCCGGGCTGGTGGTCCCGGCCCTCCATGTCCAGCGACTATCAGCAGCTGATCCCCGACTACTGGATCGGCTTCTACCCGGTCTTCTACTATTTCCTCGGCTCCTATTTCCGGGAGTACGGCGTTAAGATGAAGCCCTGGCAGGCAGCGCTCGGCTTTGCCGCTGCCTGTCTGATCTCCGGCGGCTACAACCTGTGGAGAAGCTTCGGCACGAGTTTTGTATACGAGGCCTGGACGCTCTGGGCCTCTGCGCTCATCATCCCGCAGATCATCTTCCTGACCGCCTTCTTTACGAACCTCCGATATTCGCGGATGCCATATTCGCTTCGCTGGTGTTTTTATAAGCTCTCCGGCCTCTGCCTGGGCATCTATCTGACCTCCTGGATCTTTGACAACCTGTACTACCCGGTCCTGACTGCGTCGGTCCCGGCGGTGAGAGACCGGCTGGAAGCCTACTTCTGGATCGTGCCGCTGGTCTTTACCTCCTCCGCTGTTCTCTCCTACGGGATCCAGAAGCTCTACCGTCTGTGGTCCCTTCTGATTGCCGCGCTGGGCCGCTGCTTCCGCAGAGCAGCGGAGCATTGAGAGCTGTCGGAAAAACCCATTCATTCTCAATTCTCAATTCTCAATTCTCATTTCAGGAGGTAGTCATGTTTCTTCCCATCAGCAAAAAGGATATGAAGGCCCGGGGCTGGGACCGGTGTGACTTCGTCTATGTGATCGGAGACGCCTACGTGGACCATTCCTCCTTCGGCCACGCGATCATCTCCCGCATTCTGGAGCACGCGGGCTATAAGGTCGGGATCATCTCCCAGCCGGACTGGAAGGACCCTGCCTCCATCTCAATCCTCGGCCGGCCGCGCCTGGGTTTTCTGGTCATGGGCGGGAACATGGATTCGATGGTCAATCACTACTCCGTCTTCAAGCACCACCGCAAGACCGACGCCTACACCCCCGGCGGCAAGACCGGCAAGCGGCCCGACTACGCCACCGTGGTCTACTGCAATCTGATCCGCCAGACCTACAAGGACGTGCCGATCATCATCGGCGGCATGGAGGCCAGCCTCCGCCGGCTGGCCCACTACGACTACTGGTCGGATAAGATGAAGCGGTCCATCCTCCTCGATTCCCAGGCAGACCTCCTGCTCTACGGCATGGGCGAGCGCTCCATCGTGGAGGTGGCCGACGCCCTGGATTCCGGCCTCTCGGTCCAGGATCTGACCTTCCTGGACGGGACGGTCTACAAGTCCAAAACCACCGATCAGGTCGTGGACGGGATCCTCCTCCCGGACTGGGAGACCGTCAGAAGCGACAAGGCCGCCTACGCCCGCAGCTTCTACACCCAGTACCGCAACACGGACCCCTTCGTCGCCAAGCCGCTGATCGAGCCCTACGGCAAGGAATTCGTGATCCAGAACCCGCCGCAGAAGCCCCTGAGCCGGGAGGAAATGGATCTGACCTACGCCCTGCCCTATGAAAACACCTATCACCCCAGCTACGAAAAGCAGGGCGGCGTTCCGGCAATCAAGGAAGTCAAGTTCAGCCTGACCTCCTGCCGCGGCTGCTTCGGCGGCTGCTCCTTCTGCGCCATCACCTTCCACCAGGGCCGGATCATCCAGACCCGCAGCCAGGAATCCATCCTGCGGGAGGCCGAAGCCATGACCCGCGACCCGGAATTCAAGGGCTATATCCACGACGTGGGCGGCCCGACGGCCAACTTCCGGGTCCCCGCCTGCGAAAAGCAGCTGACCAAGGGCGTCTGCCCCACCAAGCAGTGCCTCTTCCCAAGGCCCTGCCGGAACATGAAGGTCGATCATTCGGACTACGTGGACCTGCTGCGCAAGCTCCGTGCCCTGCCCGGCGTGAAGAAGGTCTTCATCCGCAGCGGCATCCGCTTTGACTATCTGCTGGCCGACAAGGACGACACCTTCTTCCGTGAGTTGGTAAAATACCACGTTTCCGGCCAGCTCCGCGTGGCTCCGGAGCACGTCTCCGACCATGTGCTGCGTCTGATGGGTAAGCCGGAAAACGCGGTGTACAAGCGCTTTTTGAACAAGTACGACAAGCTGAACCGGGAGCTCGGTCTGGACCAGTATGCCGTGCCCTATCTGATGTCCTCCCACCCGGGCTCCCGGCTGGAGGACGCCATCGAGCTGGCGGAGCACATCCGCGACATGGGCTATATGCCCGAGCAGGTCCAGGATTTCTACCCGACGCCCTCCACGATCTCCACGGTCATGTACTACACCGGCCTGGATCCTCGCACGATGGAGCCGATCTACGTCCCGAAGGACCCCCGCGAAAAGGCCATGCAGCGTGCCCTGATCCAGTACCGCGACCCGAAAAACTATCGTCTGGTCTACGAGGCGCTGACGATGGCCCACCGCGAGGACCTGATCGGCACCGGCCCCAAGTGCCTGATCCGCCCGCCCAAACAAGAGGGCGGCAGGGCCGCAGGGAAGCAGAAGGCTGAAACGAAAGCAAAATCACTTGCGTTTCCGGAAAGGAAACCAAAATCGCTTTCGCTTGCGGATCAGAAGCCCAAAAAGAACGCCGGAACTGCGCCGAAGCGTCCCGCAAAGGCCCCGAAAAAACGCAGATAAGGCAAAAGCACCCTGCACGGTTCCCGAACGTGCAGGGTGCTTTGCTGCGGAGAAGAAGGAGAAAGAAATGAAACAGGAAGAAGTGCATGCGCACTCGCTGGGGCAAGAATAGCAGCCGAACCTTAACGGAGCATTAAAATTCCGGATACGTTCCGGTCGCAGTCGGGCGATTCTGCCGGATTTGGCCCGGAAGGGAAAAACAGCTGCCGCGTCCGTTCAGACGCGGCAGCTGTTTACCCGGGAGACTATCCCGTGTAGGTCCGGTTTGCCCATCGGGCGCGGGAGAGCAGGGGATCGACGGTGTACCGGAAGATCAGCCTGCGAATGCACTCCGCGAGGACGCAGAGGACGAAGATCCCGGCTGTCGTGGCGATCAGATGGGGGAACATCATCGGGCGGTGATAATAGTCGGGCGTGTGGAAAACCGTCCGGAACAGGAATTGCTGCATAAAGATGTTTTCGTGGATCACATAAACGCTCAGCGAATAGCCGCTCAGCTTTGCCAAGGCCCGGCTCTGCCGCAGCGGAAGATTCTTGAAGATCAGGAACAGAAGAACGCTGCTGACGACGTTCAGGGAGAAATTGTACCACAGCGCTTTGCCCTTGAAGATTACGTCCAGGCGCTCCTTCCACTCGCTTCCCACCAGGGCCGGATAACACCGGATCAGATAGGTCAGGGCGACGCTCACCAGATAGAGGGCGATCAGGGTCTTCGGCCGTTTCAGATCATCCAGATAGCGGCGGACGTAGGCTGCAATCAGATACAGAAGCAGGAAATTCGTGATGCCGTAGCCATGGTCGGAAACCGTGATCGTCGTATAGACGGAGGGCCAGATCGAGAAGAAGATGAAGAAGATCCAGATCAGAAGCAGGTGCTTTTTCCGGCTCAGCTGCTGGATCAGGCGGTTGAGGAAGGGGAAGAGCAGATACAGGATGACGTAGATGTCGACAAACCACCGGTTCAGAATCGATCTCAGGAAGTCGTCGAAGGTGGCCTCCGTCGGCGCCGCGCCGACCGCATAGGCGACCGCGAGACAGACCAGACCGTAGAACAGCAGCATCAGCCCGATGTCCACCACCTTGCGCACCTTTGCGCGGCTGGCGGCCGAAAGATAATAGGCCGAGATCAGGACAAAGAGGTTGCAGGCGATGATGCTGACGATCTCCGTGGCCTGTGCGACAAAAAAATTGGTTTCATGCAGGGTGAGGCTGCCAAGGATACCGCCCATCCTGCTGTTGTTGTAGTGGAGGACGATGACCATGCAGGTTGCAAGCAGCCGGAGGAGATCCAGTCCGGTATTTCGCTGCTTGCCGGTACGCAGTTGCGGGGTAGGGTTCGCCATAGTTTCAACTCCCGTTCAGTTTCGCGTGATTCGATCGGTTCTCAGTATAGCACAGACCGGGAGAAAAAGCAAGCATCGCGCAGAAATCGGACGCAGGGCTTTGGAAAAACCCAAAATTAGGGCTTTTCAATTTCCGGATTCTGTGGTAAAATAATACATTAGGAAACGGATCGGAGGTGGAAGGATGGATCGACTGCTGGGGAATGCGTCGCTCAAGGCCTCGCTTGCGGCGGCCTTTCGCGCCGACCGCATCTCCCACAGCTACCTGATCTCCGGCCCGGCCGGGAGCGGGAAGCATACCCTGGCCGCAATCCTGGCCGCCGCCATGCAGTGTACCGCCGGTGAAGACCGCCCCTGCGGAACGTGTCTCCAATGCCGGAAGGTCTTTGACAACGTCCACCCGGACGTCATCACCGTGGACGATCCCGAGAAGAAGACCGTCTCCGTGGAGCTGATCCGCCGCGCAAGGACAGACCTCTTCATCCGGCCCAACGAGGGCCGGCGCAAGGTCTATCTGATCCCCCGGGCCAATGATATGAACGCCAACGCTCAGAACGCCCTGCTCAAGGTCATGGAGGAGCCGCCGTCCTACGGAGCCTTCCTCCTGCTCAGCGACAACCCGGAGAAGCTCCTGCCCACAATCCGCTCCCGCTGCGTCAGCCTGCGCCTGTCTCCGCTGGAGGCGGACGAGGCGATCCCTGCCCTGCGGGCGGCCTTCCCGGATCGGAGCCCGGAGCGCATCCGGGCGGCCTGGGAGCGGGCCGGCGGCTTCTACGGGCCGGCAGCCGAGGTCCTGCGCGGGACCCAGACCGTCTCGGAGCAAGGCCGCCGCTTTGCCGACTGCTTTTCCCGGCGCGACCGCCTGGGCCTGACCGAGCTGATCGCCGGTCAGGAGCGCGCCAAGCGCGAACAGCTCCTGCCGCTGCTCAACGAGTGGATCGAGCTGCTGGCCGACGCCATCCGCGTGCGTGCAGGCCTGCCCGCCGGTTCGGAGGCTGCTGCCTGCCTGGGCCGAAGCCGGACCGTCCGGGAGCTGCTGGAGGCCATCCGCCGCCTGCAGCAGGCAGCGGAGCTGGTCCAGGGCAACGTCGGCGTCGGCGCGGTCTGCGGAGGACTGCTGCTCTGGCTGAATGACTGAATGATTTCTTTGGAAGACAGAACCAATTGATTGGAGTATTTATGGACAACGAAACCGAACTGACCCGGCGGCCGGAGGCCCCGGAAGCCGAACCCATTCCCGCTGCGGCGGCAGTCGCCCCCGAGGCGCCGCAGGCGGAGCCTGACGTTCCGGAGCGCGTCACGGTCTGTGACGTCCAGTTCCGCAGCGGCAGCAAGATCTACTTTTTTGACCCCGGTGACCTCCCGCTCAAGACCGGGGACCACATCATCCTTGAGACCTCCCGCGGACCGGAGTACGGCTATTGCTTGACCGGCCCGCACCGGGCCAAGGCGCGGGACGTGGTACAGCCTCTGCGCCGTGTTCTGCGCGTCGCCACGCCCGTGGACGAGCGGATCAAGGCGGAAAACGAGCGTCGCGAAAAGGCGGCGTTCGCCTTTTGCCAGCGCAAGATTGAGGAGCTGGGCCTGGATATGCAGCTGGCCTCGGCCGAGTGCGCCTTCGACGGCAGCAAGCTCCTGTTCTTCTTCACCGCTGACGCCCGTGTGGATTTCCGCGAGCTCGTCAAGATCCTTGCCTCCACCTACCACACCCGGATCGAGCTGCGCCAGATCGGCGTGCGCGATAAGGCCCGGATGTTCGGCGGTCTGGGCATCTGCGGCCGGCCCTTCTGCTGCTCCAGCTTCCTGGGTGACTTTGAGCCGGTGTCCATCAAAATGGCCAAGACCCAGAATCTGAGCCTGAACCCCACCAAGATCTCCGGAACCTGCGGCCGTCTGATGTGCTGCCTCAAGTATGAGCAGGAGGCCTATGAGGACCTGATCAAGACCAGCCCGAAGGCGGACTCCCTGGTGGACACCCCCGAGGGACGCGGCACCGTGACGAACGTCAATCTCATGCGGCAGAGCGTGGACGTCCGCATGGAAAAAGACCCCGAAGAGATCCACAACTTCAAGAACACCGACGTCTTTGTCCTGCGCAGCGGCAAAGCCAGGAAAAACGATCCTCCGATCCCCGACGACCTGGCTCCGATCTCGGGCAGGAAGAGCGTCGACCCGATCTCCCGTCTCTCCCGTGTGGAGCAGCGGCTGGTCCTGAGCCCGGAGGAGGCGGAAACCGACCTCCGGCCGGAGGAAACGCCGGAGCAAAGGCCCCAGCGCCGCAGAGACCGCAGCAGCGAACGCGGCTCCGTCCAGCCCAAAGCAGAGCAGGCGGCGCAGCCTTCGGAACAAGACGAGAAGGAGCCTGCCCCGGAGGCCGGAGCGCCCGAGGCGGGAAAGCAGCGGTCGCGCAATAACCGCGGCCGGCGCGGCGGCGGAAACCGGAACGGACAGAAGTCCGCGCCGAATCTGCAAAAGCAGCCCGCAGAGGGCGTCAAGCCCATCCGCGGACCGAAGCAGGAGACCAAGCCGATCCAGCCCCGCGAGCAGAAGCAGGGCCACGGTCAGAAGCAGAATCCCAAGCAAAATTGGGACAAGCAGGAAAAGGTCCCCGGCAGCGAGCCGCAGAAAAAGAACAATCGCCGGCGCTACTATCACAACCGCAAGCCCAAGCAGGGCGAATAAGCCATTCAAAAGCGCTGCCTCGATCCCAGGGGATCGGGGCAGCGCTTCAACTTGTAAAAAAACGCAAGGACAGAATATGAAACTATGAAAATATTAAAATATGAAAATATGAAAATATGGTGGTATTTCCCAAATCTTCGATTTGGGAAATCAATTCAAATC
>CAMHMK010000014.1 GCA_946186225.1 uncultured Clostridia bacterium | reverse complement strand
CAGACTGTTCGGGTCGTGCCGGGCCGGAACGGATATATCTCGTATCGTCAGCATGTTGTTCTCAATTCTCCCGCCAGTTGGCCCGAGGACCAGGCCCACTGCAGATTATAGCCGCCGCAGTCGCCGTCGATGTCCAAAACCTCGCCTGCCGCATACAGACCGGGCACAATCCGGCTCTCCATGGTCTCGGCATAGAATTCCTGTGTACAGATTCCGCCCGCCGTGACCTGTGCGTTGTCAAAGCCCATCGTTCCAAGCACCTGCAGCCGGAAGTCGCGGCAGTCATCCACAACGGCGATGAGCTGCTTCCAGTTGAGGGAAGTGATCGGAAGGTTCAGAGGGACCCCGACATCCCGGAGCACCACACGACCGAGACGGTTGTGGAGGATGCCGGTCAGAAGGTCCTCGCAGTTGAGATGCGGGAATCGGGAAATGCGGATGCAGAGGGCGGAGAGGATGTCTTCGGCGCTCCGATCGGGCAGGAAGTCCAAATGCAGCTCGCTCTCCGAAGCGGTGGATGCCGCACGGGAGAGGTCGAAAACTGCCGGCCCTGATACGCCGTATTCGGTGAACTGGACCTCGCCTCGGGCAGTGGCCAGGATGCTGTCGTTCAGCACCAGCCGCAGGGACGCGTTCGCCCGGACCCCCTTCAAAGAGCGCACCAGCTCGTCGTTGGTTTTGAGCTGGACCAGAGAGGGATAGAGCTTCGTGCAGTGGTGACCCAGACTGCGCAGAAGCTGATAACCGGAAAGACCGCCCCCCAGCTTGGTCCCGGCCGCGCCGCCGCAGGTGACGATCAGGCGGTCAGCGCGGAATACCTCTCCGCCGGACCGGATGCCAAATTGATCTCCCTGTTTTTTTACACCGGTGATTTCAGTTCCGGCGCGGAGGGTCAGATTCTTTCGTTCCAAAGCAAAGCGCAGTACGTCCACCACGCTGTTGGCCTGGTCGGAATAGGGATAGACGCGGCCGCCGGGCTCTGTCACCGTATACAGGCCGATAGACTGGAAAAAGTCAAGGGTCTGCGAGACTGAAAAATCTCGCAGGGCCGGAATCACGAAGGAGGGATCGGTCCCGTGATAGTGGCTCACGTCGGCTGCGCGGTTGGTCAAATTACATCTGCCGTTTCCGGTTGCGAGCAGCTTTTTTCCGACCCTGGCCTGGCGCTCCAGAAGCAGAACCTCATGTTCGCCGGAAGCACTGGCGGTGATGGCTGCAGCCATTCCCGCAGCCCCGGCTCCGATAATAGCAACCTTCATAGAATCCTCCTTTCTGATGCAGGAGCATTTTTTGTATTATAAACGATTTTCAACGCAGTGACAAGAGAATTTGAGATTTTTTTGAAATTGACCTTTTTCGATTCTGTTTTCTGTGATATAATGGAGGAAAGAAGGAGGCGGTGCGTTTGCTATATCTGAAATACAGTCGGGACTGGAAGCGGAACGCGGAGCTTGCAGTCGCCGAGATCTGCGATGGCGCTGCGCCGGAAGGAGGCAGGCGGATTCTCATTGTCCCCGAGCAAAACTCCTTCGACGCGGAATGGCGGCTCTGTGCGACGGGTGGCGACGGCGTCAGCCGCTGTGCGGAGGTGCTGAGCTTTACCCGGCTTGCCACTCGCATTTTCTCCGAGGTCGGCGGCGCAGCCGTTGCAACCCTGGATCAGAGCGGACGGATGATCGCGCTGGCCGGCGCTCTGGAGCAGTTGCGGACTGATCTGAGGCTTTACGGTGCGCAGATATCCAAACCGGAATTCCTGGCGCAGCTCCTTCAGATCGTGGATGAGTTCCACAGCTGGGGTTTGCACGCCCAGGAGGTCCGAAATGTCCGCGACCAGCTGGACGGTCCTCTGGCAGATAAGCTCGAAGAGCTCTGTAAAATCCTGGAAACCTATGAAGGCTTCTGCGAGCACGCAGTCCAGGACCCATCGACACGCCTGGACCGTCTTCGTGACGCTATCTATGACAGTGAATATGCCCGCCATACAAAAATCGTGGTGGATGGTTTCACTGATTTTACCGCCCAGGAGATGGAGGTCCTGGAGGCTTTGCTGCTCCAGGCCGATCAAATGACCGTCTACCTGACCTGTGACAGTCTGGGTCTGGGGCAGAACGTCTTTTCCGTTCCCCGCAAAACCGCGCATCAGCTGCAGGATCTCGCCAAACGACGCGGCGTCTATTGCCGCACGGCCGGAATACTGGAGCCTGTGGAAACCACAGAGCTGGTCCATATCCGGAATCAACTCTTTGCGCCGCGGCTCGAGCCCTGGAAAGGGGAAACCAATCGCGTTAGCCTGATTTCTGCGCGGTCTGCTGCTGCGGAGTGCGCCGCTATGGTCGGGACGATACAGGCCCTGGTCCACAGCGGAGCCAGGTACCGAGACATCGCCGTGGCCTATACCGACGAGGCCGTCTACGGACCTTTGGTGGAAAACATTCTCGACCGTTATCAGATCCCGGCCTATTTTTCCGGTGACCGGGAGCTCCTTCGCCAGCCAATGATCCGCGGGGTCCTCTATGCATTAGAAGCCGCCGCCTGCGGAATGGAGGCGGAAAGCGTGTCGGAGTATCTCAAATCCGGTTACGCTCCGATCACTGCCGATGCTGCGGATCGGCTGGAAAACTACGGCTTCGTCTGGAATCTGCGGGGCTCAGCCTGGGAGCACCCCTTTGACCGCAGTCCCGATGGCCTGCAAAAGGATGAATACGTCGACGAAGCCGCCATTGCGCGCCGGCTGGCCGTTCTGAACGCGGCCAGAGCCGACGCCATCGGCCCGCTGTCTGAGCTTCGCCGGGGCCTGCGTGAGGCGAAGAACACCGGTGAGCAGGTTGGCGCCTTGGATCGGTTCCTTGACGCCATTGGCGCCGGCGCAGCCCTCGATGCGCAGACGGAGCGCCTGGCAGGGGAGGGACGATTTCAGGAGGCCCAGACTCTCTCGCAGCTCTATGAGCTGCTGCTGTCCACCATGGAGCAGATCTACGGAGTTCTCGGAAAGACGGTCCGGGAACCGGATGATTTCTACCGCTTCTTCCGCGCTGCTCTGACCCAGAATGGGGTTGGCACAGTCCCCGCAACCATCGACTGCGTGCGCGTGGGAAACCTTGCCTCTGTTCGCAACCTGCGCGTGCGCCATCTGCTGATTCTCGGCGCCTCAGACGGCCTGCTGCCCGCCTTCTCCGGCTCGGCCGGCCTGCTCTCCGACGGAGAACGCCGCAAGATGAAGGCTGCCGGTCTTCCGACGGCCCCAGACGACAATGCGCGGATGGAACGTGAGCTTTTGACTGCATTTTCCGCCTTCACCGCCCCTTCTGATTCTCTCTTTGTCTCCGCCGCGGCGGACAGTCCCAGCTATCTCTTTACCCGGCTGCACATGCTCTTTCCGCAGGGGAGAACCAATGCCCCGGCTCCGCTGCCGGTCACCCCGGCTCAGGCCTCCTCTCTGGCAGCATCCCAGTGTGCAGAACGGCGTGAGGCATTGCTCCGAAAAGTCCCCGCGCTCCGGGAGCAGACCCAGTCTCTTCTGGACCGGGCTGCCTATACTCCCGGTACATTGTCCAAATCCGCAGTTCGTGCCATCTACGGTGATCGTCTTTCGCTGACCTCCTCCCGCGTGGACAAGTTCGCGTCCTGCAAGTACGCCTACTTCCTTCGCTACGGTCTGAACGTCCGGGAGCAGCGTCCGGCGGAGGTCGACGCCTCCCTCTACGGCGTTTTTGTCCACTACGTTCTGCAGTATACCGTTGAGGCCGTTCAGAATGAGGGCGGGTTCCATTCCGTCTCCCTCGAACGCACGCTCTGCCTGGCTGAGGGCTTTTGCGAACGCTTTGTATCGGAGCGCCTGGGCGGTCTGGAGGAATACTCGCAGCGCGGGGCATATTTGTTCCGCCGCAACTTCCGCGAGGTACTGGCTATCGTGCATGGCCTTTATGACGAGCTGCGCGACTCCGCGTTTATCCCGACCTCCTTCGAGCTGGCCTTCGAAAACGATACCGCGATCCCAATCACCGGCGACCTGGCTGTGGCCAGTCTGCGCGGTGTCGTTGACCGGGTGGACCTCTACACCACGACCTCCGGAAAGACCTATCTGCGGGTCATCGACTACAAGACCGGCCGCAAGGATTTTGACTACACCGATCTCCTGGAGGGCGTTGGCCTGCAAATGCTGCTCTATCTCTTCGCCCTGACGCGGGAGGCCGAGCATTTCTATCACAGGCCGCTTTCGCCAGCCGGCGTCCTCTATTTTCCTGCCCGGTTCGACGTGGAGACCACAAAGGGCCGCCCGACCCCCGAGGAGGCAGAGCGGGAGCACCAGAAGGCACAGCGGCGCAAGGGACTTGTCCTGGACGATGAGGAGATCCTGCATGCGATGGAGCCTGGAGAGCCCCCGATCTATCTGCCCTATCGGTATGTGAAGAAGGACGACGCACGCAGCGGCGATCTGGCCGACGCCGGTCAGATGCAGACCCTGGAGCAGTTCGTCTTCCGTAAGCTCGGCAAGCTGGCCGACGGGATCGCCGGCGGCGAGATCGAAGCCGATCCCTATTGGCGCGGCGAGGAGCACAACGCCTGCCGCTGGTGTGAATACAAGGAAATCTGTCACACGGAGAGCGGGGAAGTCCCCCTGCGCAGGCGGAAGGCCGTGTCTGCCGAAGCCTTCTGGCAGACCCTGGAGGAGGTGCGTGAACATGGCTGAAACCCTGACCCCTGCCCAGGCATTGGCAGTCGAACGCCGGGGCGGACCGATCCTGGTCTCCGCTGCTGCCGGCTCCGGCAAAACGAAGGTCCTGGTTGAGCGGCTGATGCGGAGAATCCTCAGCACGGATGAGGTCTGTGACGTTAACGATTTCCTGATCATCACCTTTACCAAAAAGGCCGCCGCAGAGCTCCGGGCGAAAATCGCAAGGGAGCTGGCGCTCCGTCTGGCTGAAGACCCGGAAAACGTCCATCTGCAACGTCAGCAGAGCTGCATCTATCTGACGCAGATTTCAACTGTCCACGCCTTCTGTGCAAATCTGCTGCGAGAGTTCGCTTACGAGCTGGATATTCCGGCGGATTTCCGAATGCTGGAGGAGACGGAGGCGCGCGCCCTGCGGCAGACGCTGGCAGAGGAACTTTTAGAGGAGCGCTATGAGAATCTGAGCGACCTTGCGGATTTTCGCGCCCTGGTGGACGGTCTCGGCGCAGGCCGGGACGACCGTGTCGTACCGGAACTGCTGCTGAACGTCTACGCAACGGCCCAGTGCAGACTCTATCCCGAGCAATGGATGGAGCAGTGTATGCAATCCATGGAGCTCTCCGGCGTCACCGCCGCCGAGGAAACCGTCTGGGGTGCTTCTTTGATCGATCAGCTTCAAAGGACGATTTCCGAGCAGATCGAAGCCTTCCATGGCGCTCTGACCGCCGTGGAGGAAAGCGACGCCCTCGTAAAGTACGTACCGCTGTTCCGGGAAAACTACCGCCAGCTGTTGGCCCTCAAGGAGAAAACGACCTGGGACGAGATCTTCACCGTCGCAGACGCCGGTCTGAGCCTGGGCCGTCTGCCTGTGATCCGGGACTGCGAGGACCCGGAGCTGCAGGCGCGGGTCAAGGCGATCCGATCGGATGCCGTGGACCGGATCCGTCGCTGGTTTGCAGAGTTTTACGGCCCGTCTGAGGCGGTCCTCTCTGATCTTCGTCAGACTGCGGGGACGCTGCGCGCGCTGTTTTCTCTGACGCGCGTATTCTCTGAGCGGTATTTCCGCGAGAAGGAGCGTCTGCACGCCCTTGATTTCAACGATCTGGAGCACCTGGCTGTCCGACTTCTGCTGCAGCCGGACGGGAGGACCCCCACCGAGACCGCTGTCCGGGTGTCCGAACGCTTCCGGGAGATTCTGGTGGACGAGTATCAGGACACCAACGAGGTGCAGGACAGCCTGTTTCGTGCCGTCTCCCGCGGAGGGAGAAACCGCTTTATGGTCGGCGACGTCAAGCAGTCCATCTACCGCTTCCGTCTGGCAGACCCGACGATCTTCCTGCGCAAATACAGCGCTTATCCAGACGCTGCCTCTGTCGGTCCCGAGGACCGGCAGCGGATCCTGCTCTCCCACAACTTCCGTTCCGGAGAACCGATCCTGGAGGCCGTAAACGCGGTCTTCTCCCGCTGCATGTCGCCGCGGGTGGGCGGATTGAACTATGGCCAGGCTGAGGCTCTGCGGCCCGGTGTCCCGCGCGTCGAATTGCCTCAGACCCAGGTGGAGCTTCACTGCATTTCCACCAAATCCCCCAACGACGAGGCCGATGCCCCGGAGGTCCGCCGCGCGGAGGCGGATGTTGTCGCCGCCAGGATCGCGAAGCTCCTGTCCGACCGGACCCAGGTCCGCACGAAAGAGGGGACCCGTCCCGTGGAGCCGGGCGATATCGTCATTCTGCTGCGCTCGCCCAAAAACGCAGCCGGCAGCTTCCTGGACGCGCTGCGCCGCAGGGGCATCCCTGCCGCAAGCGACAGCGGTGAGAGCATCCTGGACACCAAGGAGGTTGAAACGCTGATCTGCCTTTTGAAGGTCGTTGACAACGTTCATCGGGACGTGCCGCTGGCCGGTGTGCTGCTCAGCCCGATCTTCGGAATCAGCGCCTCTGAGCTCGCCTTGGCCAAAACCAGAGACCGGAACCTGGATCTGTTTGACGCGCTGCAGAACACGCCTGGCGCATCGGAACAGCTTCGCGCTGCCCTGGAACAGATTGTCGAACTGCGGGACCTGTCACGCGAGCTGCCCCTGCATCGGCTGCTGGAACGGATCCAGGCGCTTACCGACTGCGAGGCAGTCTACGGCGCAATGGAAAACGGAAACGTGCGGGTGGAGAATCTGCGCGCCTTCTGTGAGCTGGCCTCCGGCTTTGCCGAAAATGGGAAGAAGAGCTTGCATCAGTTCCTGGCCTATCTTGAAATCCTTCGGGAGGAAGGCGGCCTTGCCCGGGAGAGCGCACACACCAGCGCCGTTACGGTGATGTCGATCCACAAGTCCAAGGGGCTGGAATTCCCGGTCGTGTTTCTCTGCGGATTATCCAAGCGGTTCAATACCGATGATCAGAAGCAGATGGTTCAGTTTCACCCTGCGCTCGGCGTGGGCTGCAGCGTCTACGACGAACCGACGCACACGCGCTTTCCCTCCATCGCCCGGGCCGCCATCAGTGCCAGAACGAAGGAAGAAAACCTCTCGGAGGAGCTCCGCGTGCTCTATGTTGCAATGACGCGGGCGCAGGACATGCTGATCATGACCTACTGCTCCGGCAATCTGCTTGCCCATCTTTCCAATCTGAGCCGCCGTCTCAGTCCGCAGACGGCTCCGCTGCTTGCCGCCCAGGTCGGCTGCATGGGCGACTGGATTCTCGAAACTGCTCTTCTGCGCACGGAATCCGGAGCGCTTCATTCCATAGCCGGCACGCCCGAGGGCGTATCCGTTTCTGACACGCCATGGCTTGTAACCTATCAGGATTACACTGCTTCCCAATCTGTTTCCGCAGTGCAGGCCGAGGCCGGGTACTCGCAAATCGGTCCGGACGCAGAGACCTTGCTCCAGGCCCTTTCCTCCCCGTATCCCTATCGGACGGCAACAGCTGTGCCTGCCAAACTGACCGCGACACAGCTCAAGGGCCGCCGACTCGACGACGAGGCCGGGAGCGGCAGTCAGATCGTTTGGCGCCGAAGCCCATCGCGCAGACCGAATCTGATTTACGGCGACCGTCCGCTTCGACCGAACGAGCGCGGGACAGCCATGCACCAGGCCATGCAGTTTCTCGATTTTTCCAAGGTCTCATCCTTGGAGGAGATCCGGGACCAGCTCCGACGCATGGTGGCCGACGAGTTCCTCACGCCCAAGCAGGCGGAGAGCGTGGACCCGGAAAAGCTGCTGCGCGTTTTCCGCGGTCCGCTCGGCGCGAGGATTTTGCAGGCTGACCGGGTGATTCGGGAATTCAAGTTTTCGATCCTGGTGGACGCAAGTGAGTATGATGCGGGCGTCACCGGCGAAAAGCTGATGCTCCAGGGCGTCACGGACTGCTGCCTGATTCAAAACGATGAGATCACCGTAATCGACTTCAAGACCGACCGAGTCACGTCCGGCCGTGAGGCCGAGGCAGGGGAGACCTACCGTCCGCAGCTTGCGGCCTATGGTATGGCCCTGTCCAGAATCTTTGGGATGCCGGTGAAGCATCGACTGCTGTATTTTTTCCAGACCGACGCCATCGTGGAGGTCTGAAGCCTTCGGAAACAAAAATAGAGGCTGTATCCGATCCTTTGACCGGATACAGCCTCAAATTCATTTTGGATTACGAAGCAGTGTCACTGCTCTGACTGCGGAAGGTCAGGTCAGTGTTGGCATAGGCCAGGGCGTCCTTGTCGATCTGGACCTCCAGCTCAGTGCTCAGTGCGTCGAACATCGCGTGATACAGGTTATCCTTGACCAGAACGTTGCGATAGGTCATCTCCTCTGCGGAGGAATAACGGACCAGGTAATAGGTGTCCTCGGTTTCGAAGGTCTCCATATCGCCGGCCTTACGGGCGGAATCATACAGCCATGCGTTGATCTCGTCGGTGCTGCTGTATTTGTCCATGGGACGGACGGTGGGGGTGTATTCCAGTCCCTTCACGTAGGTCTCGAAGTCCTCGTCGGACATATCGTCCTTCAGGCCTTCCTTCAAGGTCGCAAACTTCTCGTCGGGGGAGGGCTCAGTCTTCTCCTCGGTGGTCTGCTCAGTGGTTTCTTCGGAGGTTTCCTCGGTGTTCTTCTCATCCGCTTCCTCAACCTTGCGGGAGATGGTCAGAATATAGGCGTTGACACGGGTGTAGTCGTTCGTCTCGCGGCTTTCGAAGCGGACCGTCATGTAAGAGGTTCCCTCTTCGTTCTGGGCAATCACGGTGGTGTCGCCTTCCTTGCGGGCGGAGTCGAACAGCCAGCTTGCCAGCTCCTCATTGCCGATCGAGGCCTTCTGCTGATGGGTCGTGGTGGCGTCCTCCGGCATGTTCTCCTGCTTCTCTTCCGCCTCGGTCTTGGCAGCGGCCTTTGCCTCGTCGGTGTAGGTGGGGGTCTTCGCGTCTTCGGAGTTTTCAGTCGTGCTGGTTTCCTCGGCCTTGGCGTTGGTCATGCTGTAGGTATAGAACACAAAGTCAAAGTCCTCGGCGCTGGCTTCATACTTGGTCTTGAGCTCGTCGTCGGAGGGAGCAAAATTCTCTTCCAGGTAGGCAGAGTACTCAGAGGCAGTGGTGGCGACCGTAAGGTACTCTTCGTAGTCACTGACCTTAGCGCCGCGTCCCACGGAGGCGCGCAGATAGTCATTCACAGAACCGAAGCCGTAGTTGGTAGCCGTTGCGGTGAGCGCGTTGACGGAATCGGAAATGTTCTTCTTCGCTTCGTCGCTCAGAGAAAAGTTCTTGTCGGCCTTTGCCTTGATATAGAGGTTATAGGTCTGCTGCAGGCCCTGGTTGGTGGCCTCGATCATATAGTCTTCCATCGTCCCTTCACCGGTCATGGGATTGGCCTGCTCAGACAGGGGAACGTTCGGCTTGATGGCACCGAAGTAGGACAGATACTGATACATGTTGTTTGCGTTGGCGTTATAGAAGCTGTTATAGACTGGAACGTTGATCTTCTCGCTGCCGACGGTGGCCACCGTCTTGCGGTAGGGAGCGTTGACCAGGGCGATGACGCCGAAAATGATTGCCAGAGCCACGACGATCGCCGCAACGGAGATCAGGGCGGTTTTCAGATTCTTCTTTTTCTTCTCGGCCTGCTTCTGCTCGGCAAGCTCACGGAAGGAAAGACCCTTCGGGTCCAGCTGTTTGCGCTCTTTTTTGGATTTCGATGCGCTCATTTTTATCAATCCTCTCAATTATTGGGTTCGGCGCTTCCGTTTGCGCCCAGATAAAACGTATTATAGCGCGTTTCTCCCTGACTTGCAAGTAAAAAGTACAGGATGTTAAAAAAATTTAAAAAAATCGGGAATCGGACGAACTGAATCGTCCGGTTCCCGCAAAAGAAAACCCCGCTTTGGCCGTGTGACCCCATTTATAACCTGCACAAAATGAGCAGGTGGGTTGCCTCTTCAGGACTTCGCTGTTCCCAGCGTCCATCTACGGTCAGAGCCAAGACGGGAGGTCTACAATCCATCCTGAAAGTATCCGGCATCCCGAATGAATGATGTGGGTCTAAAAGGGGGCATCACGCACCAAGCAGGGCATTTATTCTGTTTGAATTCTATTCAGTTTTCCGGCTCCTCGTCGGCTTCGGGATCCTCGAAGAGCATCAGCTCATACACGGCGTTCAGCTCGTCCTCGTCCTGAACGGCCTCCAGAAGCTCCTCGCCGTCTTCATCTGTGGAGACGCGGAGAATGCTGACCTCAAGCTCCTCGCTGTCTTCGGAGCCGGCGGGGCAAACGCCCAGATAATTCACGCCTTGATATTCAACCGTGCAGAGGACCTCCAGCTCGTATTCCTTGCCGTCCTCGTCGCTGATGGTGATGAAGTCGTCACCATAGACGTCACTCATTATAATTTCCTCCGTGCTTTGATTATCTATATTTTACTCGTTCCTGCCTGGAAAATCAAGAGGAAAGCTGTCAAAAGGAATTAGCAGTTTTCGCAAAATTAAAAGCCGCAATTTGTGCAAGACTACAAAATAGTTGAAAATAGGGCTTGGAATTTGCAAAGACATCGTTTATAATATAGAATGCAGGTTAGCGGGTCCGGAGATTAATGCCTGCGCACAGGAGATCTATCATTATGTCTATTACATCCGACGTTCTCAATACGCCCAATGGCTCTGAAAAGAAGAAGAAATACAATCCCTTCGAGCCTACCGGTGCTGCAGGTACGATCTATGTGTTGCTTCATGACGTCGCCTGCCTTTTGGCTTTGATTACCCTCTTCTTTGTTTTTGTCGCCCGCCTGGTCGGTGTCAGCGGCAGCTCCATGTATCCGACTCTGGTCGGCGGAGATTCTGCCACCGGAGACTCCGGGGACTATCTGATTCTGGAAAGCAACTTTATCCATCCCTCCTACGACTGCGGCGATATCGTGGTCGCCTGTCTTCCGACCTTTGAAGAAGGAAAACCCATCGTCAAACGGGTCATCGCCACCGGTGGACAGACCGTGGAGTTTCACACCGACGAAACCGGTGCAGTCCGTGTCTGGGTGGACGGTGTCAAGCTGAATGAGCCCTATATCAACGGTCCCATGCGGGAGAGCGGTCAGGGCTTTGACGGCAACAGATTCACTGTCCCCGCGGGGTGTTATTATCTGATGGGCGACAACCGCAATAATTCCCGCGACAGCCGCTTCACCGAGATCGGCTTCGTGGATGAGCGCTATATTGTCGGCAAGGCTCGCTGGATCGTTTTGCCCGGCCCGGATCTTCAGACCGACAACAATCGCGACTGGAGCAGAATCGGGAGTGTCTATGGAAACTGATGCATTGCAAATTCAATGGTATCCCGGTCATATGACCAAGACCCGGCGGATGATGGAATCGGATCTGCGCCTCGTTGACGCGGTCTGTGAGATCGTGGACGCCAGGATTCCCGTATCCTCCCGGAACCCGGATATCGACGCGATCTGCGGAGACAAGCCCCGTATGATGATCCTCAATCGCATCGACATGGCGGATCCTTCCTGCACGAAGCAGTGGGCGGCATTCTTCAAGTCCCGCGGCTTCGCGGTCATTCAGACCGACTGCAAATCCCGCAAGGGCATCTCCGACTTTGCCCCTGCGCTTCGAAGACTCCTTGCCGAAAAGCTCCGCCGGTACGCGGAAAAGGGAATGGTTGGGAAGCCGCTGAAGGTCATGGTCGTCGGAATCCCGAACGTCGGAAAGTCCACCTTCATCAATCAGGTGGCAGGCCGCAAAGGCGCCAAGGCCGAAAACCGTCCCGGCGTGACCCGCGGAAAACAGTGGGTGAATGTTGACCAAGGCCTGCTCCTGCTCGACACGCCCGGTATTCTCTGGCCAAAGTTTGAGGACAGGGAGGTCGGCCTTCGCTTGGCCTTTACTGGCGCGATCAAGGACGATATTCTGGATATTGAGACGCTTTCCGCCCGACTTGCCGGCCTGCTCTGGCGGCATTATCCGGATGCCCTCCGGGCCAGATACAAGCTCTCGCCGGAGCCCGGTGCCTCCGATTTTGATCTGCTCCACGAGATTGGCCGGAGGCGCGGCTACCTGATCTCCGGCGGCGAGATCGACGGGGAGCGGACCGCCCGCGTCCTGCTCGAAGAATACCGTTCTGCCAAGATCGGGCGATTCACCCTTGAAGATCCGCCCACGGAGGAATCATAATGGGACTCTGGGAAATCGAAGACAGCCTCTATACGCAGGGCTTTACCACCGTCTGCGGAATCGACGAGGCAGGCAGAGGACCGCTGGCGGGTCCGGTCTGCGCCGCCGCCTGTATTCTTCCACAGGATCTGGAGATCGAAGGGCTTAACGACTCGAAGAAACTCTCGGCCAAAAAGCGTGATGCGCTTTACGATATCATCACAGCGAAGGCTATCGCATGGGCTGTTTGTTTGGTGGATGAGCGGCGGATCGACGAGATCAATATTCTGCAGGCCACCTTCGAAGCCATGCGCGGTGCTGTCGCCCGGCTCTCCGTGCAGCCGGATTACTGTCTCGTTGACGGCAACCGCGATCCCGGCCTGGAATGCCTGACCCGCACGGTCGTTAAGGGAGACGCGAAGTGCGCCACGGTCGCAGCCGCCTCCATCCTGGCAAAGGTCACCCGAGATCGCCTGATGGTTGAATACGATGGTCAGTACCCTGGCTACGGCTTCTCGATCCACAAGGGCTATGGTACAAAGGCGCACTACGCTGCCATCGATCGGCTTGGCCTTTGCCCGATTCACCGCCGAACCTTCCTGAAAAGCTATGCGAACCGATAAGCTGACCGGCCGCTGGGGCGAGGCCCTCGCGGCGGACTACCTTCGCAAGAAACACTATTTTCCGGTCGCAGCCGGCTTTTCCTGTCGGATGGGGGAGATCGACCTGATCGTGCAAAACCGGAAGTATATTGTCTTTGTCGAAGTCAAGCTCCGCAAATCGGATGAATTTGCGCGTGCCGCTGACTTCGTAGACCTGCGCAAGCAGGAACGCATCAAAACCACCGCCGCGTTCTGGCTCAGCCGGAATGAGACTCGCCGCCAGCCCCGCTTTGACGTGATCGAAATATACGCGCCGGAGGGCATGGCAACCAAAAAACCAATCATCAACTGGATAGAGGACGCATTTCAATGAGAACAAAATTTCCTGTATTTGACCTTCACTGCGATACCGCAGTTGCCCTTTCCGATCTTGGACATCATCTGGCAGAAAACAACCTGCACATTGACCTGAAGAAGGAAGCAAAGCTCTTCAGCCACACCCAGGTCTACAGCTTTTGCTGCGTGTATGACGAGCACGGTGACGCTCTGAGCATTCCCGAGGCCGAAGCCAAGTTCATTCGCTGCGTCTCGGATTTCTATTCCGAGCTGGCGAAGCACAGTGACACGCACAAGCTCTGTCGTACCGCTGACGACCTGCTGCAGGCCGCAAAGGAAGGCAAGCACGGGGTATTTCTCTCCCTGGAAGGGCCGGAGGTCATTGGGTGCGATCCCGGACGCCTGGACGAGCTCAAAGATCTGGGCATCGTGATGACCACCTTGACCTGGAACCACGCGAATCTCCTGGCCGGCTCCCACAAGACCGGCGAGGGGCTTTCGGCCCAAGGCAAGGCCTTCGTCCGTCGGGCGCAGGAGCTTGGCATCATCATCGACGTCAGCCACCTCTCCGAGCAGGCCTTTTGGGACATCTGCGATATCTCCATGTCGCCCATCGTCGCCAGTCATTCCAACAGCCGTGCCGTCTGTGACAACAGCCGCAATCTGACCGACAAGCAATTCAAGACGATCTGCAACTTCGACGGTCTTGTGGGCCTGAATCTCTATACGCCCTTCCTGACCACCGCGCAAACCTCCACCTTTGACGATGTCCGCCGTCATGCGGAGCATTTCATCGAACTGGGCGGAAAGCACCACCTGGCCCTGGGCTGCGATCTTGACGGCTGCGACGCTCTTCCGGAGGGATTCCATGATATTTCCGACTGCAACGGTCTGGGAAAGGCGCTGATCGATGGCGGCCTGGAAGAGCAGGTCGTCCTGAACCTGATGAACAACAACGCTGCCCGCTTCTTCCTGCAATACCTGCAGAAGCGAAACGTAGGCGAGTTCCTGCAGATGGACGCGCTGACCCGCCAGCTCAGCGAGATCGACGTTAACACCTGATCGGAGGTCCCATGCTCTACGCCATCGGTGATCTTCACCTATCCTTTGAAGCTGACAAGCCCATGGACGTCTTTGGAAAGCGCTGGGTCGGCTACGTGGACAAGCTTCGCAGCGGACTGTCCGTGATCGGCCCGGAGGATACTACGGTCCTTCTGGGCGATCTGAGCTGGTCGATGGACCTGGAGCACGCAGGCGCAGACTTCGGCTTTATCTCCAACATCCCCGGCCGGAAGATCATTCTCAAGGGCAACCATGACTATTGGTGGACGACGGCGTCCAAGTTCTACAAGTTTTGCCAGGCCCATGGCTATGCGGATATGTGGGTTCTGAACAACAACTGTTATTTCCACGGAGACCTCGCCATTTGCGGCACCCGCGGGTGGTTCTACGAGGAGGAAAAACAGGGGACCCACGATGAAAAGGTCTTTCGTCGGGAGCTGATCCGGCTGGAAACCTCTCTACAGGCAGCCGGAGATGCAGAAAAACTCTGTTTTCTCCACTATCCGCCGGTCTACCGCGGCTATCTCTGCCGACCGATCCTGGACCTGCTGCATCGGTACGGCGTAAAGCAGTGCTACTACGGACATCTGCATTCCGAAAGCCACGCCCTGGCTGTCACCGGAGACTTCGAGGGGATCGATTTTCACCTGGTTGCCGCCGACTACACAGACTTTTGTCCGATTCCGGTCAAAACTTCCGAAAATTCATAAAATAGTACTTGCTTTTTTTCGGGATTCTGCTAAAATATACGGGATTCGTCCGGAATTACGCTGTTCCTTGATTTTCCCCCCTTAGGGGAAGCAGGACGCTGCTTGCGGCGCAGGCGGTGATTCCCGCGAAGCAACCAATTAAAACACGGCGGAAGCGCCGTCCACATACAGGAGGAAACATACTATGATTGTCCAAAACGTCAAGCAGGAAAAGAACCGTCTCTCGTTCGACATGGTCATCGACGCAGAGGCCTATGAGGCCGGTCTGCAGAAGGCTTATCTCAAGACCCGCGGCCGCTATAACGTGCCTGGCTTCCGCAAGGGCAAGGCGACCCGCAAGATGATCGAGGTCTACTACGGCCAGGACGTCTTCATGTCTGACGCGATCGACGAGGTTTTTGCCGATAATTATGAAAAAGCCATCAAAGAAAACGGCTGGAAAATCGTCAGCCAGCCTTCCCTGACGAATGTCGATGTCAACGAGAACAAGGAACTGATCCTCTCTTTGGCAGCTGACGTCTATCCCGAGGTCACTCTGGGCCAGTACAAGGGCATCGAGGCCCCGAAGGCCGTCGCCGAGGTCTCCGACGAGGAAGTTGAGGAAGAGCTCGACCGCAAGGCCAAGGACGTCGCCCGCATCGAGACTGTGGACCGTCCCGCCCAGGAAGGCGACACTGTCGTCATCGACTACGAAGGCTCCGTCAATGGCGTTCCCTTTGACGGCGGCAAGGCCGAGGGCTATGAACTGACCCTGGGCAGCCACAGCTTCATCCCCGGCTTCGAGGAGCAGCTGATCGGCGTCACCGCCGGCCAGGAGCTGGCCATCAACGTGACCTTCCCCAAGGAATACCATGAAGAGCTGGCCGGTAAGGATGCCGTTTTCCAGATCAAGGTCCATGAGGTCAAGGAGACCCAGGTTCCCGCTAAGGACGATGAGCTTGCCAAGGACGTCTCCGAGTTCGACACCCTCGAGGAACTGCGCAACGATATCCGCGCCACCATCCTGAAGCAGAAGTCCGAAGGCATTGAGCGCGCCTATGAGAACGCCATCCTCGAAAAGCTGTCTCAGAACATTGAGGTCGATATCCCCGCCGCCATGATCGATGACGAGGTCAAGGCCCAGCTCAACGACTTTGATATGCAGCTTCGCAGCCAGGGCTTGAGCCTGGAGCAGTATGGCAAGATGATCGGCGGTCTGTCCTCCCTTGAGACCAGCACCCGTCCGATGGCCGAGCGCACCGTCCGCATCCGTCTGGCCCTTGCCAAGGTCGCCGAGACCGAGAAGCTCGAGGTCAGCGAGGAGGAAATCACCGCCGAGTTCGAGAGCCTGGCCAAGCAGTACGGCATGGACGTGGAAAAGATTCGCGCCGCTGTGCCGCAGGATGAGGTCGTTAGCGATCTGCGCAACCGCAAGGCCCGCGATCTCGTGATCAACGCCTCTGTGGCCACCGAGCCTGTCAAGGCCGAAGAAACCGAGAGCAAGGAATAATTTCCCTGCAACCCGGTTACAATGGGTTCTGAGCCGGAGCGCCTGCTCCGGCTCTGCCATCCCGAGCCGGCACGTCCGGCCGAAGAAAGGAGCAAATGAGTATGAGTTTGGTTCCCTATGTCGTCGAACAGACCAGCCGCGGCGAACGATCCTATGACATCTATTCCCGCCTGCTGAACGACCGCATTATCATCCTGTCTGAGGAGGTCAACGATACCACGGCCTCCCTGATCATCGCCCAGATGCTCTATCTGGAAGCGCAGGATCCCGATAAGGACATTCAATTCTATATCAACAGCCCCGGCGGCGTGATTACCTCCGGCCTGGCGATCTACGATACGATGCAGTATATCAAATGCGACGTATCCACGATTTGCATTGGCATGGCGGCCTCCATGGGTGCCTTCCTGCTCTCCGCCGGCGCAAAGGGCAAACGCCTCGCTCTGCCCAATGCTGAAATCATGATTCACCAGCCCTCCGGCGGTGCCCAGGGCCAAGCCACAGATATCCAGATCATGGCCCGCCGCATCCAGGACATGAAGCAGAAGCTCAATGCAATCCTGGCTGAGAACACCGGCAAGCCGCTGGAGCAGATCGCCGCCGACACCGAGCGCGATCATTTCATGACCGCCGAGGAAGCTCAGGCCTACGGCATCATCGACAAGGTGATCTACAAGCGCTGATTCATCGAAAGGAGGGACCACTTTGGCAAATGACAAATCCATCCGCTGCTCCTTCTGCGGCAAACGGCAGGAGCAGGTCAAGCGAATGATGTCAGGTCCCAATGACGTCTATATCTGCAACGAATGCGTCGAGCTTTGCAACAGCCTGATCCGTGAGGATATGTATGAAACCGGCGCTCGCGAACTCCATGACCCCGAAAAGCTCCCGACTCCCCGCGAGATTAAGGAGTACATGGATAACTATATCATCGGCCAGGAGGACGCCAAGATCGCCCTCTCGGTTGCGGTGTATAATCACTACAAGCGCATCTACTTCGGAGTGGACTCCGACGTTGAGATCCAAAAGAGCAACATTCTGCTCATTGGCCCCACGGGCTCCGGCAAGACCCTCTTTGCCCAGACCCTTGCCAAGATCCTCGACGTGCCCTTCGCCATTGCCGACGCCACGACTCTGACCGAGGCAGGCTATGTGGGCGAGGACGTGGAAAACATCCTCCTGCGTCTGATTCAGGCTGCAGACTACGACGTGGAGCGAGCCGAGCAGGGCATCATCTACGTCGATGAGATCGACAAGATCGCCCGTAAGAGCGAGAATGCCTCCATTACCCGCGACGTCTCCGGCGAGGGCGTTCAGCAGGCGCTGCTGAAAATCGTCGAGGGTACGGTTGCAAACGTTCCGCCCCAGGGCGGACGCAAGCATCCCCAGCAGGAGTTCATTCAGATCGACACCTCCCGCATTCTTTTCATCTGCGGCGGCGCCTTTGACGGTCTGGATAAGATCATTGAAAAGCGCGTGGACCGCAGCTCTCTTGGCTTCGGCTCCCAGCTGACCAGCAAGTCAGCCCGCGATATCGGCAAGCTTTTCCAGCAGGTCCAGCCGCACGATCTGCTCAAGTTCGGCATCATTCCCGAGCTTGTGGGCAGACTCCCGGTGATCACCAGCCTCAATGACTTGTCCGCCGACGACATGGTCCGTATCCTGACCGAGCCGAAGAACGCACTGTGCAAGCAGTACAAGCAGATTTTCTCCTTCGACGGAGTTGAGCTCGAATTCACGCCCGAATCCCTTCAGGCCGTCGCCCGACTGGCTGTGGAGCGGAAGATCGGCGCCCGCGGCCTTCGCGCCGTGATGGAAGGATTCCTCACCCGGATCATGTACGAGATTCCTTCCGACCGCAGCATCCGCCGCGTTGTGATCACCGAAAATACCGTTCTCGGAACGGCAGAGCCGGAGATCCAGCGAGGAGAACAAAAGAGTCTGACCGCGCCCTGACAGCGGCCAAAGACGGCGCAAAAGGGGAGCGCAACTCCCTTTTTGCGCCTTTCCTACCCATTAAGGAGTTTCACATGGAAGAAGTTTACGAATACGAAGTGTTGCCGGTCATCGCCCTGCGTGGACTGGTGGCCTTTCCCGGCGTCAATATGCACTTTGACGTGGGCCGGGATAAATCCCTTCGCGCCATTGAAAAGGCGATGAAGTCCAATCAGAAAGTCCTGCTTCTACCGCAGCTCAAGCTCGAGGACGCCGATCCCGGCTTTGATCAGCTCAACACTGTTGGAACCGTTGCCCGGATCAAGCAGGTCGTCCGCGTTCCCGGTGAAAGCGGCAGGCTGCTTGTGGAAAACCAGGTTCGCGCCAGAGTGACCATGGTCATCCGCACCGAGCCCTATCTGGCCGCCAAGGTGTGCACATTGCCCGATGAGAAGGTGACCTCCACCCCCCGGATCGAGGCCATGATCCGCACGGCCTATCACCAGTTTGAGGAGTTTATGGAGCTCAGCCAGCGCAATCTCAGCGACGAGATGCTCCACCTGCTCACAAGCCGGGAGCCCGGCGTGGTCAGCGACTTGATCGCCCAGGTGGCCTCCTTCCGCTATGAAGAAAAGCTGACCCTGCTCAACCAGCGTCATCCGATCCGCCGCCTGACAGACTGCAACCGCATGATGAACCGGGAGCTCAACGTGCTGAGTCTCGAGGAGGAGATGCAGGACAAGGCGCAGGAGAGCATGAACAAGGAGCAGCGGGATTACTTCCTGCGCGAGCAGATGAAGTCCATCCGCCAGGAGCTCGGCGAGGACGATTCGGACGAAGACGACTATGCCGCCCGGATTGCCGCCCTCAAGCTGCCCGAGGAGGTTGCCAAGCACCTCAACAAAGAGCTCTCGCGCCTGCGCAAGCAGCCCTTCGGCTCTGCGGAGGCTACCGTCATCCGAAACTATCTGGACGTGGCCCTGGAGCTTCCCTGGAACGTCTCTACGAAGGAGCGCCTGAATGTGGACCTGGCCCGAAAGATGCTGGACGCAGACCACTACGGCCTTCAGACTGTTAAGCAGCGCATCCTGGAATTTCTGGCCGTCCGCCAGATGGCCCCGAACAACCAAGGACAGATCCTTTGTCTGGTTGGCCCTCCGGGCGTCGGCAAGACTTCAATTGCAATGTCCATCGCCCGCTGCCTCAACCGGAAGCTCGCCCGGATCTCCCTGGGCGGTGTCCATGACGAGGCCGAAATCCGCGGCCACCGCAAGACCTATATCGGCGCTATGCCCGGCCGCATCCTGACGGCTCTGACCCAGGCTGGCTCCAACAACCCTCTCATCCTCTTTGACGAGATCGACAAGGTCGGCTCCGACTACCGTGGCGATCCCGCCGCGGCCCTGCTGGAGGTCCTGGATCCCGAGCAGAATTCTGCCTTCCGTGATAATTTCCTCGAGATCCCCTTTGATCTGAGCAAGTGCATGTTCATCACCACGGCAAACACCGAGGATACCATCCCGCGCCCGCTTCTCGACCGCATGGAGGTTATCTATCTCGACTCCTACACGGACGAGGAGAAGGTGATGATCGCCAAAAACCATCTTCTGCCCAAGCAAAAGCAGCGCCACGGCCTGAAAAAGACCCAGCTCCGCATTCCGGACAGCACGCTGCGGGAGATCATCTCCTGCTATACCCGCGAATCCGGCGTCCGTAAGCTGGAGCAGCAGCTGGCAAAGGTCTGCCGCCGCGCCGCCATGGAGCTGGTTGAGCATCCGGAGACGCCCCGCGTGAGCGTCAATTCCGGAAATCTGGAACAGTTCCTCGGCGTGCGCAAGTTCCTGCCGGACCGCCTGCCCGAGGTGGATCCGATCGGCCTGGTCAATGGTCTGGCCTGGACCTCTGTGGGCGGCGAAGTGCTGGAAGTCGAGTGCAACGTGGTCGAGGGCAGCGGAAAACTGGAGCTGACCGGCAATCTCGGGCAGGTCATGCAGGAATCCGTCCGCGCTGCCCTGAGCTTCATCCGCTCCCGTGCCAAGACCCTGGGCATCGACCCCGATTTCTATAAAAACCGGGACATTCACGTGCATTTCCCCGAGGGTGCTGTCCCAAAGGACGGCCCCAGCGCAGGCATCACGGTCTGCACGGCCCTCGTCTCCGCCCTGACCGGGCATCCGGTTCGTCGGGATATCGCCATGACCGGCGAGATTTCGATCCGTGGCCGGGTCTTGCCGATCGGCGGTCTGAAGGAAAAGACCATGGCCGCCCTGCGTCACGGCGTCAAGACTGTCATCATTCCGCAGGATAACGAAAAGGATCTGGAGGAGATCGATCAAACCGTCCGTAAAGCGCTGAATTTCATCACGGTCAAGAGCGCCGACACGGTTCTGGAGATCGCTCTTCGCATCCCTAAGGAGGAGCCCGCCGTTTCTGTCCCGCTGAATCCGAACCCATTGCCGATGGCCGCGCCCATCCTGCCCACCCTGCACAAGCCGGATATCCGGCAATAGGAGCTGCCTATGAACCTGCAAAAAGCCGAATTCCTGACCTCCCTGACGGATCTGTCCAGGCTTCCGAAGGACGGCCTGCCGCAAATTGCCTTTTCCGGGAAGTCCAACGTTGGCAAATCCTCCGTGATCAACCGGGTCCTGCAGCGTAAAAACTTCGCCCGTGTCGGCGAGACCCCCGGAAAGACCGTCCACATCAACTTCTTCCGCATTGACAGCCGCGCCTATTTTGTTGATCTGCCTGGCTACGGCTATGCCAAGGTTGCCAAAAGCGAGAAGGAGCGCTGGGGGAAGCTGATGGAGGCCTATTTCTCAGATCCTACCCGCATCTCTCTTGGCATTCTGATCGTGGACGCACGTCACAAGCCCACGGAGAATGACGTTACAATGGCCAGATATTTCCAGCAATCAGGCCAGCCTTGGGTGGTTGTGGCCAACAAACTGGACAAGCTGAAAAAATCCGAGGTGGAGCCGAATCTCGCTCTGATTCGCGAGACCCTCTCCCTGGATCCTGAGACCCGTCTGATCCCCTTCTCCGCCGAGAAGGGGACCGGCAGGGAAGACCTTCTGCGGGAAATCCTTCGCGTCTGCGGGGAACTTGACTGAAAGACGGGGTGCGGCTGCATGAAAGAATCGCTTCGTTCTCTGGTCTGCACGACCTGCGGCAGGGAGATTTCTGTTCCCATCGAGCTGGAGACCTTCAGCTGCGTCTACTGTGGGGCCAAGCTCTCCCTGCGGGACTATTATTCTGTCAGCGGTCAGACGGCGGATCCCGCCGATCTTGACTACGCCAGAGCGCATCTGTTTGACTGTATCCGGGATTATCCGCGCTATTGGCGAAACTTCAGCCGCCAGCACTATGACGAGACCTACAATACTTATCTGGCAGGAATCTCAGAGACCTACCTGGTGCTGGACCGTTACCTCTGCGCCGCACCGGAAAGACGGGACGCCGTACTCGACGAGATGGTCCGACTCTTCCTCCGGGAATGGGAGGACTACCACAACAACAGTGGAAAGCGCCGGTCGAAGCACGCCGTGGAAAAGCGGATGTTTGAAAACAAACTGACCCTGGCCTTCTACACGGTCCCGGCGATCCGAGGGCTGGACTTATCCATCAGCGAGGACTATACGCATCGCCTGCAGGAAGCCTTTGTCCAGGCTTACCCGAAGAATATCTTCGAGGTCGCCACCTACGAGGACATCTCCGGCGGCTTCCGAAAGCGCAAGCTCTGCTTCATTACGACCGCCGTCTGTGAGCTGGACGGCAAGCCGGACGACTGCGCCGAGCTGACCGCCTTTCGGGCCTTCCGGGACGGCTGGCTCTCCGAGACTGAGGCCGGACGCGCCCTGGTCGACGAATACTACGAGATTGCCCCCTCCATCGTCCAGATCATGACCCGCTGCGACGATGCGAATGCCGTCGGCAGAAAGCTGCGGGAGACCTATCTGGACCTTTGCTACAGCGATCTGCAGGCGGGTAGATATGCGTCCTGCCGCGACCGTTACATTTCCATGGTAAACGATTTGAAATCCCGATATTTTATGAATTGAGGTGCCCTATGACAGATTACCGTCTGCTCTGTGAACAGCTTCGCGCCCTCTCCGAGGACAACCCTCACCGGATTGCCAAGCTTGCCAACGCTTCCGCTCTGATCTTTCAGGGCGTAGACCGTCTGAATTGGGCCGGCTTCTATTTTCTGGAAAATGGCAAGCTTGTGCTCGGGCCCTTCCAGGGTCGCCCTGCCTGCATCGAGATCCCGCTGGGCCGCGGCGTCTGCGGGACTGCAGCAAAGTCTGACGCTACCCAGCTTGTCTCCGACGTCCACGCTTTCCCGGGCCATATCGCCTGTGATTCCGCCTCCCGCTCCGAGATTGTTGTCCCGCTCCATGAAAACGGCGTCGTGACCGGTGTCCTGGACATCGACAGCCCCGAGCAAAACCGCTTCACCGAGGCAGACCGCGCCGGGTTTGAGGAATTTGCCAGAGTTTTGGAACAATTCCTGTGATTTTGCGTCCAAGCCTCCGAAAGGAGCTGGTATTATGCAGAAACTGATTCCCTATCGTAAGCTCTCCAAGAAGGAGCAAAAGAAGCTGAATGCTCTTCGGCGCTCCGGTTGGGGCGGTTTGAACCCAGTGACCCGCCGGCCGGAGAACCCGAAGGCATACAACCGCGCAAAAGAGCGGAGCTGGAAGAAAGACAGCTCCGCTCCTTTTTTGAACACAGCGGGGGCCGTATCTTTCGATACAGCCCCCGAAAAACAGACGATATTACCGCTTTGCCAGCTCGGCGGTATCCTGCGCGATCATGAGCTCCTCGTCGGTGGGGATGACCCAAACCTGGACCTTGGAATCGGCAGCGGAGATCACGCGCTCCTTGCCGCGAAGCTTGTTCTTCTCCGGGTCGAGCTTGATGCCGAGCCATTCCATGCCCTCGCAGATGGAGGCGCGGGTGGCGGCGTCGTTCTCGCCGATGCCGGCAGTGAAGACCAGGACATCCAGTCCGCCGAGGGCGGCAGCGTAAGAGCCGATGTACTTCTTGACTTCATAGGCGAACTTCTCAAGGGCCAGACGGCACTTCTCGTTGCCCTCGTTGGCGCCAGCTTCCAGATCACGGAAGTCAGAGGAAACGCCGCCGGACAGGGCGAAAACGCCGGACTTCTTGTTGAGGATGGTCAGAACCTCGTCGATGGTCTTGCCGTAGTTGTCAGCGATGAACTGAGCCACAGTGGTGTCCACATCGCCCACGCGGGTGCCCATGGGAACGCCGCAGAGGGGAGCCAGACCCATGGAGGTGTCCACGCTCTTGCCGTTCTGGATGGCGCAGAGGGAGGAGCCGTTGCCCAGGTGGCAGTTGATGACCTTAAGATCCTTGCGGCCGGTCAGAGCCTCCACGCGCTTGGCAATGTAGCGGTGGGAAGTGCCGTGGAAGCCGTAGCGGCGGAGGTGATCCTTCTCATAGTATTCCTCGGGAATCGCGTAGCGATAGGCCTTCGGAGGCATGGTCATGTGGAAGGCGGTATCGAAAACAGCAACCTGGGGCTTGTTCGGCATGATCTTTTCGCAGGCCTCGATGCCCATCAGGTTGGCCGGGTTGTGAAGGGGACCCAGGGGGATGCAGTCGCGGATGGCCTGCTTGCAAGCCTCGTCGATCACGCAGGAGGCAGCGAACTTCACGCCGCCATGGACCACGCGGTGACCGACAGCGTCGATCTCGTCCACAGAGCGGACCACACCAACTTCCGCATCCTGGAGGACGTCCAGAACGGCCGCAATCGCCTCAGAATGAGTGGGCATCGGGATCTCACGCTCGACCTTGAGGTCGCGCTGCGGGACCTTGTGCGTCAGACGGCCGTCGATGCCGATGCGTTCGCAGAGCCCCTTCGCGAAGACGTAACCGGTCTCGGGATCCATCAGCTGATACTTGAGGGAGGAGCTGCCAGCATTGATAACCAGAATTTCCATGATCAAATCTCCTAAAAAAATTTCTTTGATTTTCGCGGGGATATGCTATAATAACCCTACAAGCTTTATTCTACCGCAAAAGGGCGAATATGGCAAGCAGAATTTCAATTTTTTTATGCGGAGGCGAACTGCATGTCCCTCGTTGGCGTGATCTGCGAATACAACCCCTTTCACAACGGCCACGCGCGCCAGCTTTCGGCCATTCGGGAGCAGCTTGGCATGAATACTACCATCGTTTGCCTGATGAGCGGCGATTGGGTCCAGCGTGGCGCGCCGGCTGTCTTTCCGACCCACCTGCGCGCCGAGGCAGCGATCCGCTGCGGCGCGGATGTGGTGCTGGAGCTGCCGATCTCCTGCGCCCTGTCCTCCGCCGAGGGTTTTGCCGCAGGCGGCGTCCGCATTTTGGATCTGCTCGGCTGCGATTATCTGAGCTTCGGCAGCGAACAGGGGAGAGTCGAGCCATTAATGGAAGCCGCGAGATTGCAGTTGTCCTCACGCTTTGACGAGCAATTGAAGCTCCGGCTCTCCGCCGGGGTATCCTACGCCTCGGCAAGATCCGATGCCCTGCGCGCCATCGGCGCACCATCCGTGGTCCGTTGTCCGAATGATATTCTGGGGGTGGAATACTGCAAGGCCATCCTGCGCCGGAACAGTCGCATGTATCCTCTGGTGATTCCGCGCGGCGGGGCGTATGAGGCGGAAGTCCTGGACCCCGTGGAACCGAGCGCATCCGCCCTGCGCCGTGTGTTGGATGAACCTTCTCTGTGGTCTGAGGCCGTTCCTGTCTGCCTGCATGCGCTTTACAGGACTGCGGAGCGTCATACGCTCTCTGCTGGCGAACGTGCGATTCTGACCCGCCTGCGCACGCTCACAGATGCGGATTTCGAAGCCCTGCCCTTTGGCAGCGAGGGCCTGTGGAGCAAGCTCATGCATTGCGCCAGAAGGGAAGCGAGTGTAGATGCTGTCATCGACGGTACGAAATCCAAGCGCTATGCCAGGGCCAGGATCCAACGGATGGTCATCTGCGCCTTCCTCGGGCTGACGCGGGAGCTGATGGAGGCGGAACCTGCCTATGCCCGCGTGCTTGCCTTCAACGATCACGGAAGGGGACGACTGCGCAGTCTCAGGGACCGCTTTCCCATTCTGGATTCCGGTGAACACGCACCGGAGTCTGCTTACGCTGTCCTCGAGGACAGGGCCGCCGATCTTTACAGCCTCTGCGCCGTTGGCCCGGTCGCGCCAGGCGGATCCCTTCTGCGCCGCAGGAATGTGTATGTTCCGGAATGAGTCCCAATATCTATCGGTTTTCCGGTAACTGTTCAGCCCTGCGGGAGGACGGTTGACAG
>CAMHMK010000013.1 GCA_946186225.1 uncultured Clostridia bacterium | reverse complement strand
GTTACCCGCAACTAGACGGAAAGACCCCATGGAGCTTTACTGCAGCTTAATACTGAGATTCGGTAATTCATGTACAGGATAGGTGGGAGACAGAGAACCACAGCCGTCAGGTTGTGGGGAGTCGCCGTTGGGATACCACCCTTGGATTGCTGGGTTTCTAACCTGCGGCCGTGAATCCGGTCGGGGGACACTGTTAGGCGGGCAGTTTGACTGGGGCGGTCGCCTCCAAAAGAGTAACGGAGGCGCTCAAAGGTTGGCTCAGCACGGACGGAAATCGTGCACAGAGTGCAAACGCATAAGCCAACTTGACTGCGAGACCGACGGGTCGAGCAGGTACGAAAGTAGGAGTTAGTGATCCGGTGGTATGTGAGTGGAAATGCCATCGCTCAACGGATAAAAGCTACCCTGGGGATAACAGGCTGATCTCCCCCAAGCGTCCACAGCGACGGGGAGGTTTGGCACCTCGATGTCGGCTCGTCGCATCCTGGGGCTGAATTCGGTCCCAAGGGTTTGGCTGTTCGCCAATTAAAGCGGCACGCGAGCTGGGTTCAGAACGTCGTGAGACAGTTCGGTCCCTATCTGTTGCGGGCGCAGGAGATTTGAAGGGAGCTGTCCTTAGTACGAGAGGACCGGGATGGACAGACCTCTGATGCACCAGTTGTTCTGCCAAGGGCACAGCTGGGTAGTTACGTCTGGACGAGATAAACGCTGAAAGCATCTAAGCGTGAAACTCTCCCTAAGATAAGATCTCCCATCCGAAAGGAGTAAGGCACGTCGTAGACGATGACGTTGATAGGTCGGAGGTGTAAGTGCGGCAACGCATTCAGCTGACCGATACTAATATGCCGAGGGCTTGACCTACAATGCAGGCTCAAATGCTTTCGAGAAGTCATGGTTTTGATTCGGAGCTATGTTCAGTTTTCAGGGTACAAGCCCTGCGGAACGCGGAGGATACAATCGCGAAGCGCTCCGAGCAGTTGGTGTTGATTGTCCTGAGGGTCCACCTGTTCCCATCCCGAACACAGAAGTTAAGCTCAGGTTCGTCGACGATAGTATGCGGGCGACTGCATGTGAAAATAGATAACGCCAACACAAAGCTCCGGTCTTTTGACCGGAGCTTTTTTGCATTAAATTATCGATTTCCCTTGAGAGGCATCTTGCAATTTAACGCGGCGTCTGGTATATTATGTATAGTGTAATGCTTTTCCCGAGAAAAATGGTGGGCATTGCACAATCACCACTTACATGAGAGGAGATCCAAAGCAATGAAAAAACGTCTGTTTACCCTGCTCCTGGCTCTCGCGCTTCTGGCGTCCCTGATCCCCCAGACCGCCCTTCCCGTCCGCGCGGCGGACGCTGTCGCCATCAACGCGAGCAACTTCCCCGATGCGAATTTCCGCAGCAAGATCAGCTCCAACTTTGACAAAAATAGTGACGGCTCGCTGAGCAAGGATGAGATTTCCCAAGCGACCTCTCTCTATGTTGGCTATTCCTCCATCACCTCCCTCCAAGGCATTAAATTCCTGACCGGGCTGAAGACCCTCTCCTGCAACGGCAACAAGCTGACCACGCTGGACGTCAGCAAGAACCCTGCGCTGGAGAGCCTTTCCTGCGCGGACAATCAGCTGACCGAGCTGAAGCTCGACATCAACACTTCCCTTAAGGAGCTGAGATGCGACTACAATCCGCTGGCGGATTTGGTTGTGAAGCGGAATACAGCCCTGGAGACCCTGACCTGCGACAAAACGCAGCTGACCGAGCTGGATCTGAGCAACAACAAAAAGCTGATCAGACTTTCCTGTGAGGACAACCAGCTTACCAGCCTGGACCTGAGACAGAATACTGCGCTGGAAAGATTGGACATTTATAAGAACCAGTTCACCGCACTGAATCTGACCAACAACAAAAAACTGACCGAGCTCTACTGTGACTACAACGAAATCAAAGAGTTGAAGGTGAGCGGAAACACCGCCTTGGTTTCTCTCTCCTGCAGCAATAACCCGCTGACCAAGCTGGATGTGAGCAAGAATACAAAGCTCGAGACCCTTGATTGCGGCGGAACCAAGCTGACCAGCCTGGACGTAAGTGCGAACAAAGCCCTCAAGTCCCTCGGCTGCCACAGCACCAAGATCACGTCCCTGAATCTGAGCAATAACCCGAACCTGGAGTCCCTCACGTGCTATTCGAACGGCATGACCAAGCTGGACGTCAGCAAGAATCCCGCGCTCAAATCGCTGTACTGCAGCGATAACAAGCTGACCGCCCTGAACCTGAGCAATAACAAGAACCTTGTCTATCTGTACTGCGGAAGCAACAAGCTGAGCACGCTGGACCTGAGCAACCGGGCATCGCTGAAGGACGTCGATTGCAAAGGGAACGCCCTGACCACCCTGAAGGTGAACGGCTGTCCGGAGCTCTTATATCTGTACTGCCAGAACAACAAGCTGACCAAGCTGGATCTGACCGGAGACCAAAATCTGAAACAGCTGTATTGCTACGGGAACCAGATCTCCAAGTTGGACGTGAGCGCTTCCGCGATGCTCGTAGACGCCCTGAAGAACGGCCAGCGCAGAACTACGGACAACTATGTCGCATATGAAACCACCAAGAGCTACATCTACATGGACCGGGGCCAGAAGACCAATCCCGAGCCCCCGCACGTCTATGCGATGGTCACCTGGAAGGTCGGCTCGAGCAGCAGAACCACCGACGTTCTGATCGGTACGGTTCCCGTCTATGAATACGGCACGCCCTGGAAGTCCTACACCACGACCAGCCACTACACCTTCACCGGCTGGAAATCCGGCAAAACGACCTATAAACCCGCCAATCTGCCCAAGGTGAACGACGACATCACCTTCACTGCGGTGTTCAAGGCGGTGAACCACAGCTTCACCTCCCGCATCACGCGCAAGCCCACCGCCACCAGAGACGGCGAGCGGACCTACAAGTGCTCCTGCGGCTATACCTATACCGAGGCGATCCCCGCGACCAACCGGGCGAACCCCTTCACCGACGTCAACAAGAAGGACTACTTCTATGACCCGGTGATGTGGGCGGTCTATCACGATCCCCAGGTCACTGCCGGCACCAGCAAGACCAAGTTCTCTCCGAACGCCACCTGCACCCGCGAGCAGGTCGTGACCTTCCTGTGGCGCGCCGCGGGCTGCCCGACTCCCAAAACCAAGACCTGCCCCTTCAAGGACGTCAAGAAGGGCGACTACTATGAGAAGGCCGTCCTCTGGGCTGTCGAAAAGGGCATCACCCAGGGCACCAGCAGCACCAAGTTCGGCGTGGGCCAGCCCTGCACCAGAGGCCAGGTCGTCACCTTCCTCTGCCGTGCCAAGGGCAGCCCTGCTCCGAAGACCTCCAAGAACCCGTTCAAGGACGTCAGCAAGAAGGATTACTACTATTCTGCCGTCCTCTGGGCTGTGGAAAAGGGCATCACCGCCGGCACCAGCAAGACCAAGTTCAGTCCCAACGACACCTGCACCCGCGGTCAGATCGTGACCTTCCTCTACCGGGCCTACAAGTAAGGCAGAGGAACCCTCTGTCCGATGCGTCCCCTCCGGGACGCCGCGGGCAGGAAATAATCGGATCCATCGGTCCGCCGGGGTTTCCCGGCGGACCGAAAATGCTTGCCCGGCCCGGGCACAGACAGAGAGAAAACTGCGCCATGAAAAATCGATTAACAGCCCTTCTGCTGGCAGGCATCCTTCTGGTCGGAGCGCTTGCCGGCCCCGTCTCCTCCGCCGGGGAGACGACCGTGTTTCAGGACCTGGCGAATTATCTCATGCGCACCGGCGAGGAAGACCAGGGGGATTACTGCCTCAGCTATCCACTGGACGCGGAAAACGAAGAGCTCTTTGAGATCCTCTATTATGGGGACACGAAAATCTTCGAGCTCTCGATCTGCTATCAGAATACGATGTGTATCACGCTGACGCTCCACTCCGTCGTGAGCGACCTCTATGCGGTCACGGCCTCCTTTGTCTCGGAAAACGGGAGCGCCAGCGGCGCTGCGGTGCTGGCCGCTGCTTCCTATACGGGAGAGCAGGCGCCGGAGCTGACGTCCTATTCGGGCGACGAGTGGTTCCGCCAGTATGTGATCTCCGCCCTGCAGCGGTTCCTGCCCCGGATCGTGGAGGAGCTCGGCGTCCTGCTCTGGGAGGACGGGCACCGACTCTCGGAGCTGGGCTTCACGGCCTTCCGTGTCCACACGAAGCATCTGTACGAGACCGCGCCGGACCCGGAGTCGCCTCCAACCTGCACGCAGGCGGGCTACCTGCGCAAAACCTGCGTCGTTTGCCAGTTTTCGATCCGGGAGGACGCCCCGGCCCTCGGCCATGACTGGGACGCGGGCACGGTCACACAGCAGCCGACCTGCGTCGCGGCAGGCGTCCGCAGCTTCCGCTGCACCCGGTGCGACGCTGCCCGGACCGAGGCGATCCCGCCCACCGGCGAACACAGCTGGATCCTCTCGACGCGGCAGGAGCCGACCTGTGAGGCGGACGGCTGGCAGGTCAGGACCTGTACCGTCTGCGGGACCTCGATCCGCGAGGACGTCCCGCCCCTCGGCCACGACTGGGACGCGGGCACGGTCACACAGCAGCCGACCTGCGTCGCGGCAGGCGTCCGCAGCTTCTGCTGCACCCGGTGCGACGCTGCCCGGACCGAGACGATCCCACCCACCGGCGAGCACAGCTGGACCCGGACCGAGAAGGCCCCGACCTGCACACGTGCGGGCAGCAGGACCGAGACCTGCGCCGTCTGCGGGGAGACCCGCAGGGAGCAGACCTCCCCCGCCCTCGGCCACAATTGGGATGCCGGCAAGGTCACGACGCAGCCGACCTGTGCCGCATCCGGCCTCCGCAGCTTCCGCTGCACCCGGTGCAGCGCCGTCCGGACCGAGACGATCCCGCCCACCGGCAAGCACAGCTGGGTCCGGGCAGGGATCGAGGATCCGGCGACAGGAAACGGCCACTGCGCAACCAGGTACGTCTGTGCCGTCTGCCGGGTCGAACGCCGGGAGCCCCTCTGTGTCTGCGACGTCTTCACCGACGCCCCTGCCCCCGGCAACTGGGCACACGCCCCGATCGACTGGGCCTATTTCCGCGGGATCACCGCCGGTACGCAGGCAACGAAATTCAGCCCCCATCAGGTCTGCACCCGAGCCCAGGTGGTCACCTTCCTCTGGCGCGCGGCGGGAAAGCCGAAGCCGGCCGCGAAAGCAAACCCCTTCCGCGACGTGAAACCGTCTGACTATTACGATTCGTCTGTGCTCTGGGCGGTGGAACAGGGGATCACGAAGGGCGTCACAAAAACCGGCTTTGCGCCAAACGACACCTGTACCCGGGCACAGGTGGTGACCTTCCTCTGGCGGGCCTGCGGCGCCCCGGAGCCGAAGACCAAAACAAATCCCTTCCGGGACGTCAGCGCAAGCGCCTACTTCTGCAAGGCCGTCCTCTGGGCAGTCGAAAACGGTGTCACCCAGGGCACCGGGAAAACCAAATTCAGCCCGGATGCGCCCTGCACCAGAGCCCAGGTCGTCGCCTTCCTCTACCGTGCGAAAGCGCTCGAGCAATCGCGCACAGCCGATGGAACGCAACCGCCCTGCCCATGAATTGCGGCTGGCTGCATTTGAGCGAACCGGCCCCGTAATGGAGCGTATCTACGCGCCACTACGGGGCCGGTTCGTCGATTCTCCCGTTACAGCTCCGTGACGATCGGGAGGATCATCGGGTTGCGGCGGGCATTTTTGTAGAGGAAGACGGAGAGAACGTTCTTGATGGCGGACTTGATCGTCGCGTGGTCGCGGATGTGCTTTTCCAGGCATTCGGCCACCGCGTCGTCGGCCAGATAGCGCAGGGCCTCCAGAAGGTCCTCGTTGTCTTTGGCATAGACGAAGCCGCGGGTGATGATGTCAGGGCCGGAGAGGACGGAGCCGTCCTGGGCGGAAAGGTTGACCACGACCACGACCATGCCGTCCTGGGCCAGGTGCTTGCGGTCGCGCAGGACCACGCTGCCCACGTCGCCCACGCCGGTGCCATCCACCAGGACCTTGCCCGCCGGGACCACTGCCCCGGAGAGCTTGCAGGTCTTGGCGGTCAGCTCGATGACCTTGCCGATGTCGCCGAGCACGATGTGGGTGGGGCTCATGCCCATCTGCCGGGCCAGCTTCGCGTGGACCTGGAGCATCCGCTGCTCGCCGTGGACCGGGATGAAGAAGCGGGGCTTGACCAGGGCGTGGATCAGCTTGAGCTCCTGCTGGCAGGCGTGGCCGGAGACGTGCAGGCCCTCGGACTTGTCATAGACGACCTCCGCGCCCTTGCGGTAGAGCTCGTTGATGATGCGGGAGATGGCCTTTTCGTTGCCGGGGATGGCCGAGGCGGAGATCAAAACCCGATCCAGGGCGGAGATCTCCACCTGCTTGTGGGCGGAGAAGGCCATCCGATAGAGGGCGGACATATCCTCGCCCTGGGAGCCGGTGGCCACGATGACCAGACGGTTCGGGGCGATGGACTTGATCTGGGTGATGTCCACCAGGGTGTTTTCCGGGATGGTCAGATAGCCCAGCTCGCCCGCGACCTGGAGGATGTTTTCCATGCTCCGGCCCGTGACTGCCACCTTGCGGCCGTGCCGCCGCGCCAGATCCAGGATGGACTGGATGCGGTACATGTTGGAGGCAAAGGTCGTGATGATGATGCGCTTGTCGCAGCCCCGGAACTGTCGGTCGAAGTTCTCGGCGACCACGTTCTCGGAGGGGGTGTAGCCGGTGCGTTCCACGTTCGTGGAGTCGCAGAGCAGGGCCAGCACGCCCTCGTTGCCCAACTCGCCCAGGCGGGCGAGGTCCGCCATCCCGTCGGGGGCGGTGGGGTCGATCTTGAAGTCGCCGGTGAAGATGATTTTTCCCACCGGGGTGTGGACGCAGAAGGCCACGGCGTCGGCGATGGAGTGGTTCACATGGATGAACTCCACCTGGAAGCAGCCGGCCCGGACCACGTCTCCGGGCCGGTGGGTGACCAGACGGACTGTTTCGGTCAGACCGTGCTCCTCCAGCTTGAGACGGATCAGACCGTTGGTCAGGGCCGTGCCGTGGATCGGCGCGTTGGCGGCCTGCAGGACGTAGGGGATGGAACCGATGTGATCCTCGTGGCCGTGGGTGATGAAGAAGCCTCGCAGCTTCTGCTGATTGCTGACCAGATAGGTCACGTCGGGAATGACCAGATCCACGCCGTACATATCGTCGTCGGGGAAGCCGAGGCCGCAGTCGATGACGATCATATCGTCGCCGTACTCTACCACGGTCATATTCTTCCCAATCTCATTGAGCCCGCCGAGCGGGATGATTCGAAGCTTGTTTGTCAAATTGATTACTCCTTATATTCAAAATATCACAGATTAAAAACTGCAGATGAAAATGACGAAATTTCATGTCATTATAACACAGCCGATCGCGAAAAACAACACGAAAAAACGCTCCTCCGGGAACTTCCGAAGGAGCACTGGATCGATGCGTCACGATTTGCGGACAAATTTCTCGCCGCATTTGGGGCACTTGATGCAGATCTTGCCGCGGCCCCGGGGCACGCGGACGGTCTGCTTGCAGTTCGGGCAGCGGTAGTAGCGGCTGCGCCGGTCGGTCAGCCGGGCCTTGAAGGTCAGAAACCGGCGGTTTTCCCGGTTCCGCTTTTCGATGTTCCGCGAAAATGCGCGGAAGACGTAGCCAAACAGCAGAACGTAGGCGATCAGATTCAGCACGAAGCTGAGCGCCACCGACCAGACCGCGCTGATGCGCGAGAACACGAAGCTGAGCAGACACAGGGCGACCGCGGCGATCATCAGAAACACGTTCAGCTGATCGAGGCCATAGCGCCCAAACATGAACCGCCGGATCCCGTCGGAAATCCGCTGTCCCATTCGCCGGAACATCGCCCACATCTCCTTAGAAAAAGTATCAGCCGGGATTCCCCGGTGCTTTCAGTATAGCGGCTTTTTTCGCAAAATCAAGCGGGCGGGCGGAGAATTTACGGATTGTTAAAATTTGATGTTGAGAAATCGGCAAATCAATGCTATAATTAAAAGAAAAAGATTTTTGGATGTGTATTAGCGTGAAATTTGGAGCCTGGAATGTATCGGACTTCGATACAGGAGAGGTCAGGGAACTGGAGCAGGCGGGCTATGGACCGCTCTGCGCCCGTGTGCTTTCCGCGCGCGGATGCGGTGACAAGGCGAGCGCCGCTGACTATCTGCGCCGTGATACACCGCTGAACTCTCCGTTTTTGATGAAAGATATGAAGCTGGCTGCCGACCGCGTCCGGCTGGCCGTGGCACGGAAGGAGCACATTGCGGTATTCGGCGACTACGATGTGGACGGCATCACGTCCACGGCCCTGCTGACCGACTTTCTCCGCAGCCTTGGCGCACGGGTCACCAGCTACATCCCTGCCCGGCTGGAGGAGGGCTACGGTCTCAACGAGATCGCCATCCGCCAGCTCTACCATCGGCAGGTCAACCTGATCGTTACGGTGGACTGCGGCATTACGGCGAACGCTGAGGCGGAGCTCTGCCGCCGCCTCGGCATCGACCTGGTCGTCACCGACCACCACGAGTGCAAATCCGAGCTGCCGCGCGCCGTCGCGGTGGTGGACCCCCACCGCCCGGACTGCACCTATCCCCACACCGGCCTGTCCGGCGTGGGCATCGCCTTCCAGCTCGCCTCCGCCATCTGCGGCGACCAGGCGCGGATGCTGGACCGGTATGCCGACCTGCTCTGCCTTGGGCTGGTGGCCGACGTCATGCCCCTGCATGGCGAGGTGCGGACGATGGTCGTCCGCGGTATGCAGGCCTTGGAGCATCCGACCCGCCCGGGCGTTGCCGCCCTGATGGAGGAGGTCGGCTGCGCCGGCGACCCCGTCACCACCGCCACGGTCGGCTATCTGCTGGCCCCGCGGATCAACGCCGCCGGCCGGATGGGCCAGGTGGGCACGGCCCTGCGTCTGTTTCTGACCGAGGATCCCGCCGAGGCCAGGAGCCTGGCCGCCACGCTCTGCCATCTCAACCGCGACCGGCAGAAGGTGGAGGCAGGGATCTATGAGGAGGCCGCCGCCATGCTCGGCCCGGACGCCCATCCTGCCGCCATCGTCCTGGCAGGGGAGACCTGGCACCAGGGCGTGGTCGGCATCGTGGCCTCCCGCCTGTCCGAGGAATATCACTGCCCGGCCTTCCTGATCTGCCTGGATTCCGAGGGACGGGGCAAGGCTTCCTCCCGGAGCTACGGCGGCTTCAACCTCTTTGCCGCCCTGACCGAGGTCTCCGACCTGCTCGAAAGCTACGGCGGCCATGAGCTGGCCGCTGGCTTCACGATCCGGCGGGAGAACATTCCCGCCTTCCGCGCCCGGATGACGGCGATGGCGGAGGACTTTTTTGCCTCCGGTTCCGCCGACGCCGCCCTGCGGGTGGACTGTCCCGTGGAGCCGGAGCTGCTCACGATCGACAACGTCCGCGCCCTGAGCCAGCTTGAGCCCTGCGGCACCGGCTGCCCTGCTCCGGTCTTCTGCCTGCGCGACGCCAACGTCACCCAGATCACCGAGGTCGGCGGGGGCAAGCACCTGCGCCTGTACGTCTCATCCGGCGGCAGGCAGCTTGCCGCGATCTTCTTCTCCCAGACGGCCCTGCAGGCAGGGATCAGCCCCGGCGACAGCGTGGATCTCGCCTTTACTCCGCAGATCAACGAGTTCCGCGGCCAGCGCACGGTCCAGCTCAACGTGGTGGACCTCCGCCTGTGCCGCCGCCTGGTTCTGCAGACTGAGCAGGAGCGGGCGCTTTATACCCGTTTCCGCTCCGATGCGCCCCTCAGCCCGGAGGAGGCCGACCGCCTGCTGCCCATGCGCAGCGAGTTCGTGGCCGTCTGGCGATATCTGATCGCCAACCGAAAGGACGAGGGCCTGCGGGAAAACTTCACCTGCATGAGCCGCAAAATCGCCCGCGCCGCCGGTCAGCCGGTCCCCCTGTCGCGGACCCGCGTCTGTCTGGACGTATTTGCAGAGCAGGGTCTCATCGAGTTCCGCTGCTGTGAGAAATACTATACCATCCGTATCACCACCGACGGCCGCAAGGTTGATCTCAACGCCAGCCCGATCATCCGACGCCTGCGGGCGGCCAAAAGCCGTTAAGAAGGAGGCTTTCCGATGGAAACCTTTGAAGCCCACTATGACTCCATGATGAAGGCGATCCGCCGCTACGCCCCCAATACCGACCTGGACAAGGTCGAGCGTGCCGTCCGTTTTGCCCAGGAGAAGCACAAGAACCAGAAGCGCAAGGACGGTTCGCCCTACATCATCCACCCGCTGGCCGTGGCGGAGATCGTGGCGGAGATCGGCCTGGACACCGACGCCATCTGCGGCGCCCTTCTGCACGACTGCATTGAGGACACCTCCGCCTCCTTCCGTGACATTTCCGAGCAGTTCGGCCAGACCGTCGCCGAGCTGGTCGAGGGCGTCACCAAGCTGACCCGCGTGGAGTTCTCCACGCTGGAGGAGCAGCAGGTGGAAAACCTGCGCAAGATGTTCATGGCCATGTCCAAGGACATCCGTGTGGTCCTGATCAAGATCTGCGACCGCCTCCACAACCAGCGCACGATGGAATACCAGACCCCGGCCAAGCAGATCTCCAAGTCCACCGAGACCATGGACATCTACGCTCCGCTGGCCCACCGCCTGGGCATGCAGAAGATCAAATGGGAGCTCGAGGACAACGCCCTGCAGTATCTCGATCCCGAGGGCTACCGCAAGCTCGTGGACTATCTCGACGCCCACAAGGAAGAGGCCGAGCAGTTCATGGCGACCATCCAGCAGATGATCTCCGACCGGCTCAAGGAGGTCGGCATCTCCGGCACGATCTCCGGCCGCATCAAGCACGTCTATTCCATCTATCGCAAGATGCAGACCCAGCACAAGTCCATCGACGAGCTCTACGATCTCTACGCCTTCCGCGTGATCGTGGATACGATCTCCGACTGCTACAACGTCCTGGGCCACATCCACGAGATGTTCAAGCCGGTCCCGGGCCGGTTCAAAGACTATATCTCCACGCCCAAGCCCAATATGTACCAGAGCCTCCACACCACGGTCATCGGCGCCCAGGGCATCCCCTTTGAGGTCCAGATCCGCACCAAGGAGATGCACGAGACCGCCGAATACGGTGTCGCCGCCCACTGGAAATACAAGGAGGGCGTCGAGTCCGGCGACGAGAAGGAATTCGAATGGGTCCGCCGCCTGCTGGAGGACCAGCAGGAGACCGACGCCGAGGACTATATCCACTCCCTCAAGGTCGATATGTTCGATGATGAGGTCTTCGTCTTCACCCCGAAGGGCAAGGTCATCTCCCTGCCCGCGGGCTCCACGCCCATCGACTTTGCCTATGCCATCCACTCCGGCGTCGGCAACACGATGATCGGCGCCAAGGTCAACAACCGCATCGCGGCCTACGACGTCAAGCTCAAAAACGGCGATATCGTGGAGATCCTGACCTCCAAATCCGCCAAGGGCCCGTCCCGCGACTGGCTCACACTCTGCAAGTCCAACCAGGCCCGGTCCAAGATCAAGCAGTGGTTCAAGCGGGAAAAGCGGGAGGAGAACGTGGTCCGCGGCCGCGCCAGCTTCGAGGCCGAGCTGCGCCGGGCCAATCTGAACCCGAGCCTGCTGCAGGATGAAAATCTGCGGCCCGAGCTGCTGCGCAAGCTGTCCTTTGACAGTCTGGACGATATGTACGCCGCCATCGGCTACGGCGGCATCACCGCGGTCAAGGTCCTGGGCAAGATCCGTGAGGATCTGCAGCGGGCCACCGCCCGCACGGCGGAGGGCGAGTCCCCCGCCCCCAAGGTCCTCGAGATCAAACCGCACCGCCGGAACAACATCCAGGATTCCGGCGTCGTGGTCGAGGACATCGAAAACTGCATGGTCAAGTTCTCCCGCTGCTGCACTCCGGTCCCGGGGGACGACATCGTCGGCTTCATCACAAAGGGCTACGGCGTCTCCATCCATCGCCGGGACTGCCCGAATGCCCGGGCGGCCATGCATCCCGAGACGGCGGACCGCTGGGTCAACGTCTCCTGGGCCTCCGCTGAGGCCCGCACCTTCCCCACAACCCTTGAGGTCATCGCCGACGACCGCCCCGCCATGCTCCTCGACATTGCCCAGACCCTCAATTCCCTGCAGATCCGCATGAAGGAGATCTTCGGCAAGGACCTCACCGAGGCCCACTGTCAGTTCACCGTGACCTTCGAGGTCAAAAACACCGACGATCTGACCACCGTGATGAACCGGCTCCGCGGCATTGCCGGCGTCATCGAGGTCAACAGAGGACAGAATTAAATCAGGGACCAGGGAACAGGGACCAGGGACCAGGGATCAAAAACAGTACCGGAGGTAATCATATGAGAGCGGTAGTGACCAGAGTCTCCTCAGCCTCCGTCACGATTGACGGAGCCGTTCACGGCCAGATCGGGCGCGGGTTTCTGATCCTGCTCGGCGTCGGTCCGAACGACACCGAGCAGGACGCCACCAAGCTGGCGGAGAAGATCCTGGGCCTGCGCGTGTTCTGCGACGAGGCCGGGAAAATGAATCTGGGCCTGGAAGCTGTGGGCGGCCAGGTCCTGGTGGTAAGCCAGTTTACCCTCTACGGAAACGTCCGCAAGGGCCGCCGCCCCAGCTTCGTCGGCGCCGCCGACCCCTCGCTTGCGATCCCGCTCTATGAGTTCTTCCTCTCCGAATGCAGCCGCCTGGGCTACCCGCCCCGGCACGGCGAATTCGGCGCGGATATGCAGGTGGCCTCGGTCAACGACGGCCCTGTCACCCTCTGGATCGACAGCGCCGACCTTGCATAATCGCATTCCGCCCGGAAAGGAGACCGCCATGCACCTTGAAGCCTTCACCCTGGGGATGATCCAGACCAACTGTTATCTGGTCTCCGACGACGCGGGGAACGCCGTCCTGATCGACGCTGCCGCGGAGGCCCCGCGCTTTCTCGACGCGATCCGGAACCAGGGGCTGACCCTTCGCGCCCTGCTGCTGACCCACGGCCACTTTGACCACGTCGGCGCTGCCCGGGAGGTCCATCATGCCGCCGGCTGCCCGGTCTATCTCCATCCCGACGACCGCAGCCTGCCGCCTGCCCTCTCGAGCGGCCTGTTCTGGACCGAGCTCTTCCGCGAGGGCGACGCGCTGACCTTTGGCGACCTCCGCTTCACGGTCCTGCATACCCCCGGTCACACCCCCGGCTCCGTCTGCCTGCGCTGTGGAGATCTCCTCTTCAGCGGCGACACCCTCTTTGCCGGCGGCTGCGGCCGCACGGACTTCCCCGGCGGAGATGCGGGGCAGATGACGAGCTCCCTCCGCCGCCTGGGGACCATCCCGGAGGACCTGCGCGTCCTGCCCGGCCACGGCGAAGCCACGACCCTGAATGCCGAGCGCGGCTCCAATTACTACCTGCTCCAGGCTCTTTACCCGGAGGAATTTCGATGAAGCTCTATCTCTGCGGCCACACCGACCGCTATGCCCTCGAGCAGCTCCAGCTCTGCCTGTTTCCGCTTGAGCCGGTCGAAACCGCGGAAAAGCCCCCCGCCTATCGCCAGCCGCGTCTGTCGGAGGGAACGGACTATGCGGTCTCCCGGCTCTCCCGCGGCGCGCGCTTTCTGACCGCGACGGCCCAAATCACCCGCGGCGGCGTTACGACGCACGCCGTGCAGCGCCTTGCCCTCACAAACGAGACCTACGCCCTGCGGCGCAGGATCCTGCAGCGGGCCTACTATCTGGCGGCCCTGCCCCATTTGCCCGCGCCGCCCCCCTGGGGCGCCCTGTCCGGGGTACGGCCCATCAAGCTCACCACCCGCCATCTCCTGGAGGGCGGCACGCCCGCGAGTGCAGACCGCCTTCTGCGCGATACCTTCTTCGTCACCCCGGCCCGGCGGAAGCTCTGCGTCCGGGCCAGCGAATTTACCCTGGAGGCTGCGTCCCTGCTGGAGCCTGCAGACGTCTCGGTCTACATCGGCATCCCCTTCTGCCCGACCCGCTGCGCCTACTGCTCTTTTGTGAGCCAGACCGCGGGCAGCGCCGGGACCCTGCTTGCACCCTACCTCGAATGCCTGCTCCGGGAGATCGAGACCGTCGGCGCGGCCCTGCGCGCTGCCGGACGAAGCGTCCGCACCCTCTACATCGGCGGCGGCACGCCCACGGTTCTCTCGGCCGGCCAGCTTCGTTTGCTGATGGAAGCGATCAACAGGCATTTTGACCGCTCCCGCCTGATAGAATATACGGTGGAGGGCGGCAGACCTGATACCCTGGATCCGGAAAAGCTCCGTCTGCTCCGGGACCTCGGGGCAGACCGCATCTCCATCAACCCCCAAACCATGAACGACGCCGTTCTCCGCGCCGTGGGCCGGCCCCATACGGCCGCCGACGTGGAGCGGGCCTTCGACCAAGCCGTGCAGGCGGGCTTCACATCCATCAACATGGACCTGATCGCCGGTCTGACCGGCGACGATCCGGAGAGCTTTGAGCAGTCCTTGCGCCGGGTCCTGGCCCTGGACCCCTCCAACGTGACGGTCCACACCCTCGCGCTCAAGAAGGGAGCGGACCTCTTCCAGCACCGCACCGGTCTGCCCGATCAGGCCGCGGTGGAGACCATGGTCCGCACCGCCGATGAGCTTCTGGCGCTTCGCGGCTATGAACCCTACTATCTCTACCGGCAGAAATACATGTCCGGCAGCCTGGAAAACGTGGGCTGGTGCCGGGACGGGGATCGCTGCCTGTACAACATCTACATGATGGAGGAGCTCCATTCCATCCTGGCCCTGGGCGGCGGCGCGGTCAGCAAGCGCATGCTCAGCCCCACGAAGCTGGAGCGTCAGTGCAATCCCAAATACCCCAGGGAATACGTCGCGCGGATCGAGGATGTCCTGACTGCGAAACGGAACCTGATCGACGCCCTAGCCGCCGGAGAAACCGATTTGAACCGTAAGGAGGCAACCGATTATGAGAATTGAATTATCTGAAATCAATCGCGCCCTGACCGAGGACCCCAAGGGCTACGTCGCCCGGTGCGACGCGCTCTATCAAAGCCGCGTGGAGGAGGCGGCGGACGTGGTTCTCTCCCGCCTGAACAAGAGCAAGGTCGTCCTCCTGGCCGGCCCCTCCTCCTCCGGCAAGACCACCACCGCCAGCCGCATCCGCGCCGCCCTGGAGCGGCGGGGCGTCTACGCCCACATGGTCAGCCTGGACGACTACTACCGGCCCAAGCACGACCCGGATTTCCCCACCACGCGCCGCGGCGACCCCGACCTGGAGGCGCCGGAGGCCCTGGACGTCGACCTGCTGGGTCAGCATCTTGAGCTGCTCGACGCGGGCAAGCAGATCATGGTTCCGCATTTTGACTTCCGCCGCCAGGCCCAGTCCCCGGCGGACTTCTGGCCCCTCCAGCTCAAGGAAAACGAGGTCGTCATCTTCGAAGGCATCCATGGCCTGAACCCGATGCTGACCGACCGCAACCCGGAGGCCACCCGCCTCTTCGTCTCCACGGCCTCCTCGGTCTATGAGGACGACGTCGAGGTCTTTGACCGCGTCTGGATGCGCGTCCTGCGCCGCATCGTCCGCGATTTCAACTTCCGCGCCTCCTCCGCCGAGGAGACCCTGGGCATGTGGAAAAACGTCCGCAGCGGCGAAAAGCGCTTCATCACGCCCTACAAGAAATTCGCCCACTATGCCATCGACTCCGCCCACGGCTACGAGGTGGCGGCCTTCCGCCCCATCGCCGAGCCCATGCTGACCAAGCTCGAGGAGCACCCCCAGCCCAAGCTGGTCGATATGATCCTCGAAGGCCTGGAGTCCTTCACGCCCATCGACCCGATGACCCTGCCCGAGACCAGTCTGCTGCGGGAGGAATTCCTGCCGAAGGAATAAGGCCGCCGAAACAACAGGAAGGAACTGCAAACGATATGGATACCCTATTCTCCAACGTCACCGCCGTCACGATGGATGAAGCGATGCACGTCTATTTCGGGGCCTTCGTGGGCGTCACGGGCGGTAAGATCTCCTACCTGTCCAAGACCCCGCCGAAGGAACAGCCGCAGAAGATCATCAATGGCGAGGGCATGGTCCTCATGCCCGGCCTGATCAACTGCCATACCCACTTGCCTATGAGCCTGCTGCGCGGCTACGCTGACGGCCACGATCTGCACACCTGGCTCAACGATTATATCTTCCCCCGTGAGGCGAAGCTGGACGACCGCGCCGTCAAGGCCGCCACCCTGCTCTCGATTGCCGAGTGCCTCCGCTTCGGCACCACCTCGGTCTCGGATATGTACGACCACTGCGACGCGATCGCCGAGGCCGTGGCGGAATCCGGCATCAAGGCCAACCTCGCCCGGGGCATCACCCTCTTTTCCGAGGACTTCGACTTCGAGACCTATCCCGCCTGCCGCGAGCTGGTCGCGCTCCGCGACCGCTGGGACGGCTATGACGACGGCCGCATCCGCGCCGAAGTCTCGATCCACGCCGAATACACCTCCAACTACCACCTCTGGGACGCCCTCAGCGAGTTTGCGATCAACGAGGGCCTGGGCATGCACATCCATCTGTCCGAGACACAGAAGGAGCACGAGGAATGCAAGGAGAAGTACGGCCTGACCCCCGCCCAGCTCCTGGACTGCCACCACGTCTTTGAATCCCGCGCCCAGGCCGCCCACTGCGTCTGGCTTGAGCCCGAGGATCGGACCCTCCTGGCCCGGCACAAGGTCACGGCGGTCCACTGCCCGATCTCGAATCTCAAGCTGGCCTCCGGCCGCGCCGACGTCATCTCCATGATCAAGGCCGGCATGAACGTGGCCCTCGGCACCGACGGGGCCTCGTCGAACAACAATCTCGACCTCTTCGAGGAGATCAAGGCGGCGTCTCTGCTGGCCAAGAGTCTGAACGGCGACCCGAACGCCCTTCCGCCCCAGGCGGCGCTGATGATGGCCACGGTCTGCGGCGCCCGCGCCCAGGGCCGCCAGGCCGAATGCGGCATGATCAAGCCCGGCATGGACGCCGACCTGATCCTGATCGACTTCACCAGCCCCCACCTGATGCCCTGCCATGACGTCATGTCCCACCTGTGCTACTCTGCCCGGGGCAGCGACGTATTAATGACCATGGTCCGGGGAAAAATCCTCTATGCGGCCGGAAACTATGAGACCATCGACCTGGATGCCGTGGTCCGCGAGCTCGCCGAGCACGCCATGCCGACGGTGTTCCAGGACAGGGATCAGGGACCAGCGACCAGGAAATAGGGTTTTGCCGGGAATGGTTCGAAGATAGAACGGAGCGCTCAAATGCGAGGTTACCAAAGCCTGATTCTCTGTATGGACCTTGGTTTCCTCCATGCGGACCGGGCCGGTCATGCAATTGGCCTGCTGGAGGAAATCGGGAAAATCGGAAACGCGATGATCAGAAGCCTTCGGAATTCTGATCCCTGAATCCCCCTGATCCCCAGTCCCTGATCCCTATTCCCTAAGGAAAGGAATGACTTCCTTGCAGAAAGCATCCACCAATCGTAAACAGACCTTCCTCGGCGGAGCTGCGGTGCTGGCTCTGGCCACAGCCATTGTCAAGGTCATCGGCGCGATCTACAAGATCCCCCTCAACCGTCTGCTTGGAACCGGCGGCTTTGGCTATTTTAACACGGCCTACGATATCTATGCCGTCCTGCTGATGGTCTCCACCACCGGCCTGCCGGTGGCGATGTCCCGGATGATCTCCGAGGCCAGGGCCCTTGGCCGGACCCGGCAGATCCGCCAGATCTACCGGACCTCGCTGATCGTCTTCCTGGTCATCGGTCTGGTCGGCGCCGGCGGCATGGCCATCCTCTGCAACCAGCTGGCCGCTCTGATGAGCCAGAAGGAGAGCTGGTTTGCCATCCTCTGCCTGAGCCCCGCCGTCCTGTTCATCTGCCTGGTCTCGGCGGACCGCGGCTATTTCCAGGGCCAGTCCAACATGGTCCCCACCTCGGTCTCCCAGATCCTGGAGGCCCTGTGCAAGCTGGCCCTGGGCCTCGGCGCCGCCTGGATCTTCAAAAAGAAGACCGGCAGCATGGTCTATGCCGCCGGCGGCGCGATCCTGGGCGTCACGGTGGGTACCCTCGTGGCGATGATCTATACCACCGCCAAGCGCCGCAAGGCGATGGCCGAGCTTGACGCCGAGGAATGCCTGGATCCCACGGTCTATACGGGCCGCGATACTGCCCGGGAGCTGCTGCGGATCGCCGTCCCGATCACCCTCGGCGCGGCGGGCATGCAGTTCATTATCGCCATTGACGCCGCGGTCTACATGGCACGTCTCAAGGGCGCGGCCGGCTTCGCCTCGGAGACCGCCGACGATATGAAGGGCATTTATAACTTCTGCCAGACCCTCTTCAATATGCCCTGCGCCTTCATCACCCCAATCACCGTCTCCGCCATTCCCGCCATCACCGAGCAGCTCACCCGGCGCAGCGGCCGCGGCGCGCGGATGGTGGGCGAGTCCGGCATCCGGGTCATGAGCCTGATCGCCATGCCCTGTGCCGTCGGCCTGATCGTCCTGGCCGAGCCCATTTTGCAGCTCCTCGGCGGCTACTCGGAGGAGAAGCTGGCCCTTGCGGTCAGGCTGATGCGCCTGCTCGCAGCCTGCATCGTGCTCAACTCCCTGGTCCTGGTGGTCACGTCCATCCTCCAGGCCCACGGCTTCGTCCATCTGCCGGTTTTGAATCTGGCCGTGGGCGGAATCGTCAAGGTCATCGTGAACTTCGTCCTGGTGGGCAACCCGAAGATCAACATCGTCGGCGCGCCGATCGGCACCCTGAGCTGCTACATCCTGGTCGCTGCCTTGGACGTCTTTGCCATGAAGCGGGTCCTGCGCAGACCCCCGCGCGTGTTCCGCAATCTCTACAAGGCCGGAATCGCGGCCCTCATGATGGGCGCGGCCGCCGTTGCCGTGGATCTGCTGCTGGTCAAGGTCGGCGTCAGCTCCGCGGTTCTGCGCACGGGCGGCGGGATCGCGATCGCCGTCATCGTCTATGTCGTTGCGGTGCTTTTGCTCAAAACGATCACCCCTGAGGATTGTAAACTTCTTCCAAAAGGCGATAAAATCGCCAAAATCTTAAAAATTTCGTAAATTTGTGTTCATTCTTCGGAATTTTCTCTTGCATCCGGGAACAAAATATGGTAAATTCTACACGAGCCCCTTTATCAGCACGTCACCCCAATGAGGGATGCGTCCCGTCGAACACCGATGCGGAGACCCGACGTACTGACGTGTATATTTCATCATCAGAAAAGAGGTAGAACCATGAACAAGACCGATCTGGCAGCTGCTGTTGCTGCGAAAACGGGAATGACCAAGAAGGACTCCGAGAAGATTCTCGGCATCACGATCGAGACTTTGATGGAAGCCCTGGCAAAGGGTGAGAAGGTCCAGCTGGTGGGCTTCGGCACCTTCGAAACCAAGACGCGCGCCGCCCGCACCGCGAAAAACCCCCGCACCGGCGAGTCCGTCAACGTGGAAGCCACCCGTGTTCCCACCTTCAAGGCCGGTCAGGCGCTGAAGAACAAAGTGCGTTAAAATCTCCCCAAAACCGGGAGCCGAATGCGATTTGCAGCCGGCTCCCGCTTGTTTTTTTCTCCGGTTTTTTTCTTGTGCGGTTTGCACAAGAAAAAAACCGGATTTTCTCCTGTTTCTGAACGCGAGGATTTGGAAAACCATCTTGTCCTGCTTGCAGTTTTGTGCTATAATCGTAATTACTGAAAATAGCGCTTGGACGTTTTTCAGAATCAAACATTAAGGAGATTGCGTTATGAAAACCAAACTCACGAAGCGTATTCTCGCGCTGCTCCTGACGCTGGTCATGGTGTTCTCTCTGCTGCCCACGGCATTTGCGGATGAGAACCACCACCCGTTCACAGACGTCCCCGACGGCAAATGGTATTCCGAGGCCGTACAGTACGTCTATGACAACGGCCTCATGATCGGCACCAGTGCAACGACCTTCAATCCCGGCGGAACGCTGACGCGCGCCATGCTCGTCACGATCCTCTACCGTGCGGCGGGAGAGCCCACGGTGGAATTCACCCAGAGATTCACCGACGTTCCCGCCGGGCGGTATTACTCCGACCCCGTCGCCTGGGCGGTGGAAAACCACATCACCGACGGCGTCAGCGCCACGCGGTTCAACCCCAACGGCTCTGTGACCCGTGAGCAGCTTGCAAAGTTCCTGTTCAGCTTTGCCCGGCTCATGTGCTATGCTATCTCCGCCCGCGATGATCTGAGCGCCTTCCCGGATACTGCCGACGCCCATGACTGGGCGGTGGAGCCCCTGCAGTGGGCGGTCGGAGCCGGGATCATCAACGGCGTCCTGGTGGGTGCCGGCGATACCGCCGAGATCCAGCTCCAGCCCAGAGCCTCCGCCACCCGCGCGCAGGTCGCCGCCATGCTCATGCGCTTCTTCCAGAGCAACCTCGGCCCCGATCTGGGTGAGGACGCAGTGATCCTCTACACGAACGACGTCCATACGTATATCGACAAGGCCCTCAGCTATGACACCATTTCCGGCCTGAAGAAGAACATCGCCCGGACCAACGACGTCATCCTCGTCGACGCCGGCGACCACATCCAGGGCACTGCCTTCGGCTCCATGGACAAGGGCAAGACCATCCTTGATCTGATGAACGCCGCGAACTACGACCTGGCAACCCTCGGCAACCACGAGTTCGACTACACGATGGAAGGCTGCATGAACGCCATCGAGTGGGCCAACTTCCCCTACGTCTCCTGCAACTTCTACCACGAAGAAAACGGCGTGCGCGGCGAGAACGTGCTCGACGCCTACAAGGTCTTCGAGCTGGGCGGCAAGAAGGTCGCTCTGATCGGCATCACCACGCCCGAATCCTTCACCAAGTCCACCCCCGCCTACTTCCAGGATGAAAACGGCAACTATATCTACGGCATCTCCGGCGGCGAAGACGGCTCTGCGCTCTATGCCGACGTTCAGGCTGCCATCGACGCGGCGAAGGCCGAGGCTGACGTTGTGATCGCCCTGGGCCACCTGGGCATCGACCCGTCCTCCAGCCCCTGGACCTCCAAGGAACTGATCGCCAACACCACCGGCCTGGATGCCTTCATCGACGGCCACTCCCACAGCACCGTGGCCGAGGAGCTCGTCAAGGACAAGGCCGGCAACGACGTCGTCCTGACCCAGACCGGCTGCTACTTCGGCGCCATCGGCATGATGCGCATCGCCCCCGACGGCACGATCAGCACCGAGCTCATCACCGAGTGCGGATACTCCGATCCCGCCGTCAAGGAGATCGAGGACGAGTGGATCAATGAGATCAACGACAAGCTGGGCGAGGTCATCGGCCACACCGCGCTGACCTTCGACAACTACGATGAAACCGGCCGTCTGGTCCGCAAGATGGAGACCAACACCGGCGACTTCACCGCCGACGCCCTGTACTACCTGTTCGACAATCTGGATTACGACGTGGACGTCGCCTTCATGAACGGCGGCGGCGTGCGCAACCGGGCCATCACCGGCGATATCAGCTACCTTACCTGCAAGAACATCCACACCTTCGGCAACGTCGCCTGCCTGCAGACCGTGACCGGCCAGCAGATCCTCGACGCGCTGGAATGGGGCTCCCGCTCCACCGACGCGGCCGAGTGCGGCGGCTTCCTCCAGGTCTCCGGCCTGAAGTACAAGGTCGATCCCACCGTTCCCGACACCACCCAGAAGGACGATAAGGGCGTATGGACCGGCGGTCCCACCGGCGAATACCGCGTCTATGACGTGGAGATCTTCCAGGACGGCGAATGGGTCGATCTGGATCTGGATGCCGAGTACAACCTGGCCGGCTACAACTACACGCTGCGCGATCTGGGCGACGGCTTCGCGATGTTCGACGGCGCCGTCAACGTGATCGACTACGTGATGGAGGACTACATGGTCCTCGCCAACTACGTCAAGGCCTTCCCGATCCCCGACGGCGCGACCCTGCCCGAGATCGAGGCCACCAACTCCCCGCTGGTTGAGAAGTTCGGCGCCGACTACCTCGACTACACGAACGTCGCTCCCGGTCTGAGAATTCAGATCGCCAAGAAGGAAGCGAGCGAGGATTCCGGCGAAGACCTCTACGTTCTGACCAACGAGCTGCAGGACGGCGATCAGGTCGTCATCTATCATCCCGCCTCCGGCATGGCCCTTTCCAACGCCGACCTGTCTGAGACCCAGACCGGCTACCGCGCCGGCCTCGCCGTCACCCCCGAGGACGACGTCATCAAGAATCCGGATGCCGCCATCGTCTGGACCGCTGAGGCCACCGAGAACGGTTGGTATCTGAAGGACGAAGAGGGTCGGAAGCTCTCCATCCCGTCCGGCTCCAGAGGCCTGGTCCTGGACGGCGCAGATCCCGAGTGGGCGCTCTCCGCTGCCGAGGTCGAAAACTGCGTGAACCTCAAGAGCACCACCCGCACCGGCAACAGCGGCGATCCGCTGGCCATTGAGTGGTACTCCAAATTCTCTGAATTCACCGTCTACTACGCCAACGCCGGCAGCGCCGACTTTGCCCTTCAGCTCTACGTCAAGACCGAGCAGACCGAGCCCGGCGACCTGACCGGCAAGACCGTCATCCTGCACACCAACGACACCCACGGCGCGCTGCTGGGCTTCGCCCAGGTCGCCGCGGTCAAGGCCGAATACGAGGCCAAGGGCGCCAACGTCATCCTGGTGGACGCCGGCGACTACAGCCAGGGCACGACCTACGTCTCCACCAGCAAGGGTGCTTCCGCCGTCACCATGTTGAACGCCGCGGGCTACGATTTCGCCACCCTCGGCAACCATGAGTTCGACTTCGGCTACGCCCAGCTCGTCTCCAACATGGAGCAGGCGGAATTCCAGCTCCTTTGCGCCGACGTTCTGCTCAAGGAGACCGGCGAATCCGCCTTCACCCCCTATGCCATTCACGAGGTCGACGGCGTCAAGATCGGCTTCTTCGGCATGGAGACCCCCGAGACCTTCACCAAGGTCAACCCGGGCCTGATCCAGGAGATCACCTTCCCCCAGGGTGAGGCAATGTACGCCTGCGCCCAGGCGCAGGTGGACGCCCTCAAGGCCGAAGGCGCGGACCTCATCATCGGCCTGGTCCACCTCGGCGTGGACGACGAGTCCGAGCCCAACCGCTCCATTGACCTCTACAACCACGTGACCGGCATCGACTTCCTGATCGACGGCCACTCTCACACCGTCATGACCGAGGGCCCGAACGGCGAGCCCATCCAGTCCACCGGCACCAAGGCCGGCAAGACCGCCCTGATGAACGTCGGTATGATCCAGATCGACGACGCCACCAAGACGATCGAGAAGAACGAGCTGATCGCCCTGGGCGAGGAAGCTCCGACCGACGAGACCGTCGCTGCCATCGCGCAGGCCATCATGGACGAGGTTGACGCCCAGTACGGCGCCGTCTTCGCCCAGTCCGAGGTCGAGCTCAACGGCGACAAGGCGCCCGGCAACCGCAACATGGAGACCAACCTCGGCGACCTGATCACCGACTCCATGCTCTGGACTGTTCTCAAGGCCGGCGAGCTCGATGTTCCTGACGCGAACGTGGTTGCCATCACCAACGGCGGCGGCATCCGCGCCTGGATCCACCAGGGCGACGTCACGATGAACGACGTCAACACCGTCCTGCCCTTCGGCAACACCATCGCTGTTGTCTACGTCAAGGGCACCGAGCTGCTCGAAGCCCTCGAGGCCTCCACCTACTCCACGCCCGGCGCGATCGGCGGCTTCCCGCAGGTGGCCGGCATGAAGTTCACCATCGACACCACCAAGGAATACGATAAGGGCGAGCAGTACCCCGAATCCACCTACTACGGACCCGCCTCCATCCAGCGTGTGACCATCAATGAGGTGGGCGGCAACGCCTTCGATCCCGATGCCACCTATGCCGTCGTCACCAACAACTTCTGCGCCGCCGGCGGCGATACCTACCACGCCTTCAAGGCTGCCTCCGCGCAGTTCGACACCTCCATCCCGATGGATGAGGCGCTGATGGAGTACATCACCGATGAGCTGGGAGCTGTGATCGACGAGCAGTACGCCGAGCCCCAGGGCCGCATCACCATCGTCGAGTCCACCGAGCCCGAGGACATCATCATCGGCGGCCTGGACGCCAACGTCTGGACCACCAAGTACGGCAACATCTACACCTCCTGCACCGCCGAGCGCCTGCAGGAAATGGGCTTCGCCTACGGCGATATTATCACCGTGAAGTTCCTGGACAAGAGCCTGGACCTCCCCCTGGTGCCCACCTTCTCCTACGTCGACCAGGGCACGCCCGCCCTGTTCATCAACAAGAGCGAGACCGGCGGGTTTGACGGCTATCTCTTCATGGCCATCAACATGGGCGACTTCACCACCACCTACGGCATCGCCACCAAGACCACCAATCCCGACAAGACCTGGTACTGGACGGCCTGCGACGGCGTGACCTTCCCCATCGTCGTCACCCTCGAGATGAAGGAGCAGGGCGGCTACGCCACCGAAATGGCCATCCGCGACATCAACCGCACCAACAACCGCGAAGACTACCCCGAGCTGACCGACGCTGAGTTCGCCAACTTCCGGCAGATCACCACCACCGGCATGGGCGACCACCTCTACCGCGGCTCCAGCCCCATCAACCCCGAGATCGGCCGCAACACCTACGCCGACGCGGCCCTGGAGGCCGCCGGCGCCACCGTCATTATGAACCTGGCCAACGACCAGGCCACGGCGGAAGGCTACGAGGGCTTCTCCGACACCTACTACTCCAAGCAGAACGTGGTCTATCTGAACCTCGGCGTGGACTTCACCGCCGCCGACTTCCAGAGCGGCCTGGCCACCGGCCTCAGACACTTTGCCGAAAACGAGGGCGTCTACTACGTCCACTGCACCGAGGGCAAGGACAGAGCGGGCTTCGTCTCCGCCCTGCTCGAGTGCCTGATGGGCGCGACCTATGACGAGGTCGTGGCCGACTACCTCAAGACCTACACCAACTACTACACCGTCGTGGACGGCGTGCAGCAGCCCCTGTCCCAGGAGACCCTGGACGCCATCGCCAACTCCAACATCATCAAGACCCTCCAGACCGCCTTCGAGGTGGAGGATCTGACCACTGCCGACCTCGCCGCCGAGGCTGCCGAGTACGTCAAGGCCATTGGCCTGACCGACGAAGAGCTTGCCGCCCTCAAGGAAAACCTGGGCGACAGCCGGAAGCTCAAGCTGGTCGAGGACGCGAACGATATGCTCAAGTACGGTCATCTTGTGATCGACGTTTCCACCGAGGACCTGCTCAAGGAGTTTGCCTACGGCGATATCGTCACCGTGACCGTCGAGGGCTACGGCGCCGTAGACGCTCCCATCTGCTCCAACTACGACGACGTGGACACCGGCGAGACCCTGATCCGCGCCAAGAGCGGCAAGACCAACGTCAACCTGGCCATCAACTACGGCCAGATCGGCGTGCAGCTCGGGATCATCGAGACCGCGCCAGAAGGCTCTGCGACCCAGTATCAGGTCAAGGAAGGCGTCACCTTCCCCATCTACGTGACCATCGAGATGAAGGAAGCCGGCGGCTACGCCGACGAGCTGGCGATCCGCGCCATGACCCGCGACGACAACCATGACAACCGCGCCGCAGCCTACCCCGATCTGACGGACGCCGAGTACGCGAACTTCCGCGTGGTCACCACCACCGGCATGGGCGAAGACGCGCTCTATCGCTCCTCCTCTCCCATCAACCCCGAGATCGGCAGAAATGCCGAGGCGGACGCCGCTGCTCAGGCTGCTGGGATCAAGGCCTTTATGAACATGGCCGACACCCAGGCCGAGGCTGAGGCCTATGCCGGCTACGCCGATACCTACTACGCAGGCCAGAACAAGATCTTCCTCGGTCTGCCCGTCGCCTTCACCACGGATGAGTTCAAGACCGGCCTGGCCGACGGCTACCGCTTCATCGCCTCCAACGACGGTCCCTATCTGATCCACTGCACCGAGGGCAAAGACCGCACCGGTCTTGGCGTCGCGGTTCTGGAAGCCCTGATGGGCGCCTCCATCGAGGAGATCAAGACCGACTATCTCCAGACCTATATCAACTACTACAACGTGGTGGACGGCGTGCAGCAGCCGCTGACCGACGCGCAGAAGGCTGCCGTGACCAACACCATCGTCAACAACCTCGGCATCATTTTTGACGCCGACGTCAGCACCGCCAGCCTGGCCGACGAGGCCGAGGCCTATCTGACCGAGATCGGTCTGACTGCCGACGAGCAGGCCGCTCTGAAGGTCAACCTGGGCAAGAGCTGGAGCTCCACCGAGCCCGAGACGCCCACCGCCTCCTATGAAGTGGCTGAGTCCGTCTCTGCCGGCGATCAGATCGTCATGGTCTACACCGTGGGCGATAAGTTCTACGCGATGACCAATGACAACAGCACCGCAAGTATGCTGAAGGTCTCCGAGGTCACCTTCACCGACGGCGTGCTGGATACCCCGGACGCCAGCACGGTCTTCACCCTTGAGACCGGCTCCGCCGACGGCAGCTTCCTGCTCAAGGGCGCGGACGGCAAGTATATCTTCCGCGCCACCGGCACTGCGGTCAATATGCAGGAAACCGGCGCGGACTGGACTCTGACCCTCGGCGAGGGCGCGTCCCGGATCGCCTTTGCCACCGACGCGACCCGCTGCCTCTTTATCCGCGACAACGACCCCCTGCAGATTCGCTGCTATTCCACCCAGAA
>CAMHMK010000012.1 GCA_946186225.1 uncultured Clostridia bacterium | reverse complement strand
CTGCGGACAATGACCTATTCGGCAAACCGGAATTTGTCAGTTATTTCTTGGCTATGGTATCCTCAAGCTTCTGTATATGCTCTTCTAAATCTTTTATCTTCTTTTCATGCATTGTCAGCACTTCGTTATTTGCAAAATAGAATATAGACAAAACAAGCGCTGCACCGATTTCCATCAATATAGGGTCGTTGCTTTCAAATAGCTTCCATCCGCCCAAAAAAACAATCAGGTAGATTGCCAGGAAGCACAGAATAAAGGTCACAAGCCACCGCCACAACATTATTGCTTTACTTTTCATTTAAACTTCTCCCAATCCCGATTTTCCGACAAACTTCGATTTGTTTTCATCATTGTACCATTGCTGACTGGCGTGGTCAATTATCTCGCGTTCAAATGGGAAGAAGTCACTTCCTTACGAAGTGCCTTCTTCCAGGGAGCTTTTTGCGCCCTACGGGCGCGCTGCGTAATCGACCACCTTGTCCACCTGGTCGCGGAAGCTGCCGCCGAAACGGCCTTCGAAGAAGGCGCTGCCGATGGTGAAGGCCCAGGGATCGGCGGCGCGGATCTCGTCGAGACGGGCAAAGCTGTTGACGCTCCCCGCCAGGACCACCGGCACGCCGGGCAGACCGGCGACAAATTCCCGGTTCAGCCGGGCGGCGTCGCCGGTATAACGATAGCCCAGCAGGTCGATGCCCCAGGCGCCCTGTGCCAGGGCCTCGCGGGCCTGGTCCAGCATCTGCTCCAAGCTGCCCTCCAGCACGGAGGGGCGGCCCGTGACCCGGCCAACAAAGGGCAGATACCGGATGCCGTGGTCCGCGCAGAGGCGGCTGATTTCCTTGGAAAACATCGTGCCCATCAGCAGGTCGCAGCCGCAGGCTGCGGCCGTTTTTGCGCCGGCGAGGCCTTCGGCCTCGGAGTAGCAGACAACCTCCAGCGCGGTCTGCTTGCCGGATTCCCTCATGCGGGCATAGAGGGAGCGCATTTCCTCCAACGGAATGCCCTCCTCCTTGAAGCCCCAGAGCCTTGCCCGGCTGTCCCTGCAGGTCTCAAAAACTGCGGAAGCGTCGCGCACCGTGCGGTCGTTCTGCGTCAGCATGACGATCAGTTCTGACATTTAGATCCCCTCTGTCGTACATAATTCGGATCATCGCGCGAAGCGCAGCAAAATGCAATGACCCGTTCATTGAATTATCGGATCAGAAATACAGCTCGTCGGCCAGATTGCCGTGGACGTACCAGCAGATCGCCTTTTTCAGGAAATCCTCGTCCACGCCAAAATAGTCGGCCAGCTCCCAACGCTCGGTGATGCCCCGGCCGATGGCTTCGTCCAGAGCCTGCACCGGGATCAGGGTCTCGATGGCGTACTTGTCCGCGCGGTTTTCATGGAGCTTGCGCACGTCGCAGGGCGAATATCGGTTATAAAAGCTGCCGGTCACACAGTGGCCCAGCTCGTGGGCCAGCCGCACCCGCTGCTCGGTCTCCGAATGACGGCTGGGCAGATCCATCCCGATGGCGCAGCGTCCGTCCTCATCCATCACGCTCATCGAGCCGGTCAGGGGCAGAGGCAGATGATAGATCGGTATGTTCAGCTGCTCTGCCCTGCGGTAGAGCGAAACAAGCTCAGTCATGCGTAATCGTGCCTTTCCGAAGCTATTTCAGCTTCTCCTGCTTTACGCGCTCGCGCTCCTTGACAAAGGAGGCAAACATCTTGACCTCTTCAAACATCTCGTTCGTGATCGGCTGATCGCCGCCGAAGAGGGCGAACTTGACGTCCTCGTCGTTGATGATCAGGTCCGGCCGCTGGATCGGCAGGCGCGCGTCGTTGTCGATCAGATAGGAGGGCGGAACGTGGAAGAGCTCGGCCATGGCCTTGATCTTTCCGGAGGGAATATCGGTCACGCGGCCGCATTCCCACTTGCTGACAGCGTTCTTCTGGACGCCGAGAATCTCTCCAAGCTGCGTCTGGGTCAGGTCTGCAGCCCGACGGAGAGACCGGATCTTCTGGGCAGTCGTCATAGTGGATACCCCTTTTCATTTAGATGGTATCTTGATTGTATCAAAAGTTTTCCAAAATGTCAAGATAGTATCTTGACAAACTGATCATTTTGTGGTATAATTCAGGTATCTTCAGAAAAGGAGTAGTGATTGATAATGAGAACGGAGCAATTGTTCAGAGGACTTTGGTATGAGGATGTGACTCCGGGAGAGCTTGCCGACGAGCTGGGAATCACCCCGGAGGCCCTCTTCCGAAAGGTCTTCGGACACGAAGACTTCACGCCGGGTGAGGTGCGGAGGCTGTCCGCCCGCATGGATCTGGACGCAGCGGAGGAGCAGCATATTTTTTACGCATAAAGTATCTTAGAAAGATTATAATATGCGTAAAAGGGGAGCGATTCTACAGAATCTGCGGGGATTCATCCGGGATCCCGGATCGACGGGGCCGGACCCGGCCGGCGGCTCCGGCTGGGATCAAGACGATTCTCTCACATTGCCTGTCCCATAAGCGGGACAGAATTAGCGCCGCCCCTCACCCCGGCGGCAAATGCGAAGCAGGAGGTATGAAGCATGAAAACGCAGACCAACGCGCCGCCCATCGGGACGGCGGAGCTCCGGCGGGCCACGGAGCTGCTGCGGCAGTACAAGGCCGGCAAGGCCAGACTCGACCGCAGGATCATCGAAAACGAAGAATTCTGGAGGCTGCGGCACTGGGAACACATCCCCGAGCAGGGGACCACGGGACTGAAGACCAAATCGGCCTGGCTGGTCAACGTGATCCTCTCCAAGCACGCCGACGCGATGGACGCCTACCCGGAGCCGGCCTGCCTGCCCCGGGCGGCCGACGACGAGGCCGAGGCCCGGCTCCTCTCCCAGGTCCTGCCCGTGATCCTGGCGCAGAACGACTTTGAGAAGACCTGGTCCGACAACTGGTGGAAAAAACTCAAGGCAGGCGTGGCGATCTACGGCGTCTTCTGGGACCGCAGCCGGAACGGCGGCCGGGGCGACGTAGCGATTGAGCGCGTGGATCCCCTGAACCTCTACTGGGAGCCGGGGATCAGCGACCTGCAGAAGAGCCGGAATCTTTTCCACGTGGAGCTGACCGACAACGAGACCCTGATCGAGCAGTGGCCGGAGCTGGCCGGCCGGCTCAAGGGCGGGACCTTCACGACCAGCCGGTATCTCTATGACGAGACCGTGGATACCTCCGACAAGAGCCCGGTCATCGACTGGTACTACAAAAAGCGCGTGGACGGGAAAAGCGTCCTGCACTACGTCAAATTCGTGGGCGAAACGGTCCTCTTTGCCAGCGAGAACGAGACCGAGCCTGCAGCCCCCGGCGCCAGGCCGCTGGCAGAGCGCGGTCTCTACGACCATGGGCTGTATCCCTTCTTTGCCGACGTCCTCTTCCCCGAGGAGGGCACCCCGGCCGGCTTCGGCTATGTGGACATCTGCAAGGACGCCCAGCGGCAGATCGATCTGATGAACAACGCCATCGTGGCAAACTGCATCGCCGCTGCGACCCCGCGCTGGCTTAAGCGCGGCGACGACGGGATCAACGAGGCCGAATACGCCGACTGGACGAAGCCCTTCGTCCACGTTCAGGGCTCCATCGAGGAGAACGCTCTGCGCCAGATCACGGTCAGTCCCCTCTCGGGCAACTATCTGAGCATCCTCGCCTCCAAGATCAACGAGATCAAGGAGACCTCCGGCAACCGGGACGTCAACAACGGCGGGATCTCCGGCGGCGTCACCGCGGCCTCCGCCATTGCCGCCATGCAGGAGCAGTCCGGCAAGCTCTCCCGCGACCAGATCCAGAATGCCTATCGCTGCTTCCGCCAGGTCGTCACCTGCGTGATCGCCCTGATCCGTCAGTTTTACGACGGACCGCGCAAGATGCGGATCACCGGAGCGCCGGGCCAGAGCGCATACCTCTGCTTCGATCCGGCCCGGGATCTGTCCGCGGAGCCGGTCAGCCTGGACATCGAGGTCTCCGCCCAGCGGCAGAGCCCCTACAACCGCCTGAGCTACAACGAAATGGCCCTGCAGTTCTACCAGCTCGGCTTCTTCAACCCGGAGCTGTCGGATCAGGCCCTGGCCGCCCTGGAGATGATGGACTTCAAGGGCCGGGACGCGGTGCGCCGGACGCTGGCCCGGAACGCAACCCTGCTGCAGCAGCTGGTCCAGGCCCGGCAGCAGCTGGCCGCCCTGCAGGCCCTGTTGCCGCCCTCTGAGGACGAAGCCGGAGCGCCCACGGCCGGGGCGGAAGCCGCCCGCGGGGGGAGACGGCCCGGAAGGGCCGGCGCTGTCGCGGCCAAAAACCGGGATCTTATCGGAAACGAGCAGAAGAAAAACACCATTGCCGAGCGCGCCCGCGCCAGAGCAGCGGCCGCGACCCAGCCGCGTTAAGGAAAGGAGAAGAACGCTATGAAAACCAGAGCAGCCACCCTCGTCACCGTCACCCTGCCCCGTGCCACCGGGCATGAGGAGAACTACGTCTTCGTGGGTCTCAACGGCAAGGGATACACCGTCATGCGCGGAGTCCCCGTGCGCGTGCCCCGTCCGGTCTATGACATTCTGATGGAGGCCGAGGCCCAGAAACGCCGCCAGGCGGACTTTATCCGCCGCCAGCAGGAAAACGCCGCCCGCTCCGCAGTCACCGTGGGGCTGTGAGGCGGAAGGCAAGCAACGCAAGCTCTGAAAAAGGAGGAAGAACACTATGCTGATTCGTGCAGAGCTGATCGGTGAGAAGCCGCACAGCGCCACCTATGACGGGATCGTGGAGACGGTGGGGGACCTGAGCGCCGAACCGCGGCTGGAAACCATGGACCCCGGCAGCCTGATGTACTGCCTGGCCGACAAGGGCGTCTACGTCAAGACTCCCTCCGGCAGTTGGGAGGCGGCAGTATGAGTCTTCTGAACGGACTGATCACAGCCCGTCTGGCCGGAGGCGGCGGGTCCGGCGGCGGAGGCGGATCTGTGACCGTTGACAGCGCGCTTTCCACATCCAGCACCAATCCCGTCCAGAATAAGGCGATCTCCAATAAAATAAACGAGATGTGCGCGATGCTTAGAGAGCTGGACACAGCGGTCGGAGACAAGCAGGACGCAACGCTCTCCATCACCGTCACCGGCAGCGACGTCACGATCACGCCGGTCGACAACAGAATCCACAAATGCGGCGAACTGACCAGCCTCACCATCAATAATCCTCCCGCCAACGGGGCCTATTCCATCGTGTTCACCAGCGGGGCCACCGCAACGACCACGACCTTCCCGGCGACCATCCTCGGTTTGGAGGACTTTGCGGCAGAGGCGAACACCCTCTATGAGATTAACGTGCTGGACAACCGTGCCGTTGTGGGCAGTTGGGCGGTGAGCGAATGACGCTGATGGAGAAACGCAGGGCGTTGATGGGAGCGAAAAAAAAGGCGAGACTTCCGGTCACCTATCAAGAGGTGGAGTGGATCGGGTATTCCGGTTCTGGCAAGGTCCTCATTACAAGCATAACTTGTGAACAACTGACCGAGGTTGTTGCCGATATTGCAAAAACAGCACTACCTGAAACAAACAGCGGTACGGTATTTCCGTCCACCTTTGTTCCAGGATACTCTGGGGCAGATACCGCAAACTGGGGGACATTGGAAAACGCAAGCAGCTCCAAATTCACAGCGTCCCCTGCGCATACAAAAGATCAACTATTTGAGCGGACGACCATAACATCCCATAAAGGTAATCCACGATCAACAAATCTCATTGGAATCGGATATAATTCGGCCAAGTTTTGCCCTGCGCTTCAATTCTATTCGTTCCGTGTTTTCAATGGAAACACTGTACTTTTTGACGGGGTGCCTTGTTATCGGAAATCGGATTCCAAAATCGGTATGTATGATCTTATATCGAACCATTTTGTGGAATCAGCAGGAACTTGGACAAAGGGGGCTGATGTAACGTGATCTATGCAAAACTAATCGAAGGTGAGTTGGTCTTCGCTCCGAACCCCATCAAGGTAGGAGAAGCCTACATCGGCAACCCTCTCGGCTCCGTCTATGAGGCGGAGGGGTACAAGCCGGTCCGTACCACCGAGCCGGAGGGCGAGGCCCCGGCCGGCTTCCACTGGGTCGAGACCTGGACGGAGACCGACAGCGAGATCGTCCAGGGCTGGGGGGCCGTGGAGCTGCCGCCCGAGGGGGACATCGACCCCGCCGAGGCCCTGGACATTATCCTGGGAGGTGAAAGCGCGTGACACGAGAAAAAGCACATCAGCTCCGGGGGCTGATCGAGAAGGCCAGCGCTTCCCTGGAGGACAGCGAGGCCCTGGAGGCTGTGGAGCTGTTCCCGGCATGGGAGAGCGGCAAGGCCTGGGCCGCCGGAGCGCGGCTGCGCTATGGCGGGGAGCTCTACCGCGTTCTGCAGGACCACACCGCCCAGAACGACTGGACGCCGGACCGGGCAGTCTCCCTCTACGTCCGCATCGCCGTGCCGGGCGAGATCCCGGACTGGGTGCAGCCCCTCGGGGCGGAGGACGCCTATCAGACCGGTGATCGGGTGCGGCACACGGGAAGCATCTGGGAATCCCTGGTTGACAACAACGTCTGGGAGCCGGGCGCTGCCGGAACAGACACACTCTGGAAGGAGGTATCCGAATGAGACTTGACAAAACCTGGTGGCGGGCAGCCGGGATCCGCGCGCTCAAAACCGTGGCGCAGACCGCCGTCGCCACCATTGGCACGTCCGCCATGCTGACCGAGGTCCACTGGCTGTCCGTGGCCGGCGCAGCGGCGCTGGCCGGTCTGCTCAGTCTGTTGACGAGCCTGGCAGGTCTGCCGGAGGCAGAGCGATGACCATCCGGCAGGCCATTTGGCTGGCGGACCAGACCCGCCCCAACAGCTTTGACCCGGAGCTGAAGCTGCGCTGGCTCTCCAATCTGGACGGAAGGCTGAACGAGGAGGTCCCGGGAGCCCACGGCAGGGCGGCGGACTTCTCCGGCTACGACGCGCAGACCTCCGATGAGACCGAGCTGCTGGTTCCCTGGCCCTTTGACGACATCTACGTGCGGTATCTGGTCATGATGATCGACTTTGAAAACGGGGAGTTTGCCCGCTACAACAACGACGCGGCAGCCTTTAACCGCATCTGGCAGAGCTGGGCCGGATACTACACCCATCGCCACAGCCCCGTGGGAACCACGGCGCTGCAATTTTGAACCACGAAAGGAGTGACGCCAATTGGATGACCGCAGCATTCCGCGTAAGGTGGAATACTATGACCCCGACGGCAACGTACAGACCGGCTGGTACAAGGACTCGCACGTCTATCAGGACAAGGCGGGCACGATCCCGATCCCGACAGGCAGCACCTATCAGGGTGAGAACGGCCGATACTACCGACTGACGAAATACGGAGACGTTCTCTGGTCCGACCCGAACCAGCTGGACAGCAACGGCCACTGGATCGCCCAGGGCAATCACTGGTTCCGGACCGCCCAGGACCTGCTGGAAAAGCAGTTCCGCAGGCCCGGCTTCGCCTACGACCCGACGCACGACGCCATGTATCAGGGCATGAAAAACGAATACGTCCGCCAGGGCAAGCGGGCCATGTCGGACGCGCTGGGGCGGGCCTCCGCCATGAGCGGCGGCTATGCCTCCTCTTATGCCGAGAGCCTGGGCCATCAGGCCTACGCCGAGCAGCTGGGCAAGCTCTCGCAGATGATCCCGGAGCTCTATGACCGGGCGCGCAGAGACTACGACGCCGAGACCGACCGCCTGATGAAGAACGTCGAACAGGCGCTGGGCTTCTATGACAGCGATTATCAGCACTATCTGGACGCCCTGCGGGCGGATCGGGAGGCCCTGGAGTTCGACACCGAAAACGAACACTGGGAGAAGGAATTCCAGCAGCGCAAGAAGGAGTGGGACGACCGCGTCGCAGCCGGGCTGCACGGCGCCTCCGACGCCTACGCCCTGGCAATGCTTTCACTGATGCAGGGTGAGACGGTGTCCGACGAGCTGCTGACGGCCGCCGGCATGAGCCGGGAATTTGCAGAGCAGCTGCGCCGGTATTATGCGGCCGCTCAGACCTGAAACGGAGAAAGGAGCACGAAATGGAAGAAACCGAAATCAAGCGCGAAGCGCCCGAGCAGGCGGCCCGGATCGAGGAACAGGCGGAGCCGAAGGAGGATTTCCAGAGCCTGATCCGCGGCAAGTATCGCGCCGAGTACCTGCGCCATGTGGCCGGTCTGATGGCCGCCCAAGCCGAAGAGCAGCGCCGCTACGCGAGGTTCCGGGAAGTACAGCGCCAGGCGGAGGCCCTGAAGGCCGAGCACCCCGAATTTGACCTCAGCCGTGAGCTGGAGGATCCCGGCTTTGCCGGTCTGCTCCGAAATGGGGTGGACCTGCGCGTGGCCTGGGAGGCCGTCCACCACGCGGAGCTGGCCAGAAGCCGCGAGACCCGCGGCGCTTCCGAGGCCCAGCCCCTGGAAAACGCCCTCGAGTCCCAGCCCGCGGTCTTCCGCGCTGACCCCCGCAAGCTGACCCGGCAGGAGCGCCGGCAGCTCCGCCGCAGAGCGGCCAGAGGCGAAGAGATCGTCTGGTAGACGTCTGCGAGAAGAGAACCAACCCACCCATCTGAGTTCAGAAAGGAGCTACTTATGTCCATGAATCTTACCGTCAACACCACTGCGGGCGACGTCAACGCCTTCGACGCTGCCGCCGTCCATGCCACCGGCGCGATGAGCCCCACCATGAAGACCTATTACGACACCGAGCTGCTCGAAAACGCCCGCCCCCGCCTGATCTTCTCTCAGCTCGGCAAGTCCCAGTTCCTGCCCGCCGGTCACGGCGAGAGCGTCCAGTGGCGCAAGTGGAACACCTTTGACAAGGCGCTCACCCCCCTGACCGAGGGCGTCATCCCCACCGGCCAGAAGTTCGGCCAGTCCGCCGTGGCGGTCTCCGTGCAGCAGTACGGCGACTATGCCGCCATTTCCGACCGTCTGAACCTGCACGCCGTGGACAACGTCATCCTCGGGGCCGCCGAGGAGATGGGCGCAGCCGGCGGCGAGACCGCCGACACCCTGGTCCGCAACGAGCTGTGCACCGGCACCTCCGTCCTCTACGCCGATACCGTGGACGCCAACGGCGTTGCCGTGGCTGCCCCCGAGGCCAGATACGAGCTCTCCGCCGACAACAACCGCCTGACCCCCGACGTGGTCAACAAGGCCTACACCTTCCTCAAGAAGCAGAAGGCCCCCTATTTTGAGGGCAACAAGTATGTCGCCGTCATTCACCCCTCGGTCAGCTATGATCTGCGCTCCCATCCCGACTGGCTGGAGGTCCACAAGTACGCGGCGGCCCGCGAAATCTTCGAGGGCGAGATCGGCGAGCTCCACGGCGTCCGCTTCGTGGAGTCCACCGAGGCCCCGATCTTCAGCGGCGGCAGTCTCTTTACCGACGCGCAGTCCTATCTGACCGTCTCGGCCTACACGGCAAGCGATACCACCGCCGCCGCCCAGTTCGGCCAGACCTCCGCCTACAAGGTCACGCTCAAGGAGGCCCTGACCGCGGACCAGGCCGAGGCCCTGGTGGGCCGGCGGGTCCACTTCCGCGACGCCTCCGCCGGCAAGCTGGTCGGCTCCGGCGAGATCGTCGGCGCGACGGTGAGCGGCAAGCTCATCTGGCTGGCCGCGGAGCCTCCTGTCACGCTGTCCGGCGCAGCCGGCAGCGAGGACACCCTCCTGCCCGGCGAGGGCGGCGACACGACCAACGGCCCATGCGCCGTCTACGGCACCCTCTTCTTCGGCAAGGACGCCTTCGGCGTCGTGGACCCCGAGGGCATGGGCATGGAGATGATCATCAAGGACGCCAGCCAGATCGGCGGTCCTCTGAACCAGTTCTCCACCGTGGGCTACAAGTTCGAATCCGCCGCAAAGATCCTCTACCAGAACCGTATGGTTCGCGTGGAATCCTGCTCGGCCTACTCCGGCACGGACGAAGCAAACTGATCCGAAAGGGGGAAGCGGCGGCAGCGCCGCCGCTTCCCGGTCAAATTCGCCTGACGGCGAGTGAAAGGAGCATCCTATGCATTATCCTACCATGCAGGTCCCGGCGCGGAAGCGGTATCGGATCGGGCGCTTTCTGGGGTTGAACTGCCGCGACGACGGTCCGGAGGGCAGCTTCCGCAATATGGAAAACGGCTCCTCCGCCGACGCGCCGCTGTTCCGCGTTCGGCCCCGCCGCACCGCGCCGAAGCGTCTGGACGGGAATCCCTGCACCAAGGTCCTCGCCCTCGGAAAGGACGGCGCTCCCGTCCTCCTCGACAGCAGCGGGACCCTCTGGTGCGGCGGCCACTACTGCTCCCGCCTCCTGCCGCACCGACTCTCGTTCACGATCACAAGCCCAAATATGGCCATGTCCTGCAGGATCCTGGACGAATCGGCCGTCCGCGCAGCCCTGCCGCTGGACGGTTCCTTCCGATTCACCTACAACCGCAGCGCAGCCGTCTGGCAGCGGGATGACGGCGGCGGATCCATCCCCGGCGCCGCCCTGTACACCAATCCGCAGGCGGATCAGGGAGACCGGATCACGATCCTGGCCACCACCACCCTCAGCCGGGACGACCGCCGTTCGCTGGTCTTTCTCGGCGGCTGGGTCGTCATCTTCCCGGATGGCGTGTATGTGAACGCCGCCCGTCTGCGCGAACGGCCAATCCTGGAGGCGGATACGGACTTCGGTGAAATCAACGTGGAGAACGTCTGCACCGTAGGCCGCCTGTACACCGTCCCCTGCGACATTGACGGCGTGGGCAGGAGCGTCGTCTGGTCCGACACGCCGCCCGACGGCGGCCTGTGGGTGGACACCAGCGCCGAGACCCCGACCTTCAGCGCCTGGTCCCAGAGCGACGGTCTCTGGAAGGCCGCCCAGCCATATCTGCGGGTGGAGGCGCCGGGCATCGCAAAGGGTCTTTCCGCGGGCGACGCCGTGGAGTTTTCCTGCCGCCTGAACACGAGTCTGGGCGGCGAGGAGGAGCTCACCGACGCCCTCAACGGCTCCGCCCTGCTGACCGCCGCCTGGCACGACCCCGGCGCGCCGGACAGGGCCGAGGGAACAAACGACTATGTGGTCCTGCCCGGGCTGATCTCCCAGACCCGGACGATCTTTCTGCCGGGCAATGACAACAGCTTTCTGACCCTCCGCCGCAGGATGCCGGAGATGGATTTTGTAGTTGAGTGTCAGAACCGGCTCTGGGGCTGCCGCTGGGGCGGCGGGGTAAACGAGCTCTACGCCTCGAGCCTTGGCGACTTCAAAAACTGGTCGGTCTTCGAGGGCCTGTCCACCGACTCCTACCGGGTCAGCCGGGGCGTCGGCGGGGCCTTCACCGGGGCGGCGGTCCTGGGCGGCTGCCCGCTCTTCTTCCGCGCCGACAGCCTGGAGAAAATCTATCCCGCCGCGGGCGGCGATCACGGCGTGGTCACGGTCAGCCTGGACGGGATCGCGCCGGGCTGCGAACGAAGCGCCGTGGTCATCCGCGACAAGCTCTATTACCGCTCGCCGGGCGGCTTCTGCTGCTACACCGGCTCGCTCCCGGTCCGGATCTCCAACGCCCTGGGCAAAACCAAGCTGGGCAACACCTCGGCCGGCGCCCTGGGCCCGGACTACTACGCCGCCGTGGAGGACGAGCAGGGCATGAGCTGGATCTACGTCTATCACACCGAGACCGGTCTTTGGGATCGCCAGGATCAGGAAGACCTCTATCAAAGTCTGAGCTGGAACGGCAGGCTCTACTATCTGAACGGCCCCGGTCAGCCGCTGCAGTGCATCGGCGAGGCAGAAGACAGCGACGGCATTGCATGGAGCGCGGAAACCGGTCCGATCGGGCCGGTGCTTTGCACCAAGCGCTACGTCTCGCATATTCAGGTGGAGGGTCAGTTGGATCCCGGCGCGGTTCTGCGCGTCTGGGGCAGCTATGACGGCCAGGGCTGGATTCGGCTCGGCGTCTTCCGCTCCGCAAGCCGGCGCACCGAGCTCTTCCCGGTCTTCCCCCGCCGCTGCGAGAATCTCCGCCTGCGTCTGGAGGGCACGGGCGGTATGGCGCTGGCCGGTCTGTCCTGGCTTTTGGAGCCGGGCAGCGACAGCTGAAGCGCAAAAGGAGGCGTCAGATGAATCAACCGGAATATCCGCCCAGACTGCAGGGGAGCTTAGAGGAGCAGATCCGCCAGCTCTGGGACTATCTCTATCGCCTGGCCGAACGTCGCCGGGCAGAGCAGGATCGGTCATAGCGTCGAACGAAACGGAGGCTTCCGTATGGAACAAGCACAGCTTTCCGCCCGGGAACGGCGGTTTGCAGAGGCCTTTCTGGAGAGCGGAAACCCCGCCGCGGCAGCAGCTGCGGCGGGGTACGAGGCCGAACGGGCGGCGGCAGCCGGAGAAAAGCTGCTGGCCCGCCCGGCGGTTCAGGAAACTCTGCGCAAGGCCTGGAAGACCCGGCCCAGGGTCCGGACCGTCACGAAGAACGCAATCCTGCAGGAGCTGGCCGCCATCGCCTTTTCGGATTTTACCGATTACGTCCGGGTGGAGGACGGTCAGGTCCTGATCACCGAGAGCCGGGACCTGGACTACAGCCGCCGCGCCGCCATCGCCGGGATCAAGGACACCGGCAAGGGCGTGGAGATCAAGCTCCACGACAAGCAGAAGGCCCTGGAGCTGCTGGCGAAGTATCTCGGTCTGTTTGAAGCCGAGACCGAAGCTGCCCCGATCCGCGTGGAGCTGGGCGGGGCGGCGGAATGGGCGGAGTAGTTGTCAGGGATTAGGGGGATGCATGATGGAATTACACATTGATCGGCCGAACGAAAAACAGGAACAGATGCTGCTGGCGCGGACGAAGCACATCGGCTTCGGCGGGGCGCGGGGCGGGGGGAAGAGCTGGGCCGTGCGGACCAAGGCCAAGCTGCTGGCCCTGCGCTATCCCGGCATCCGGATCCTGATCGTCCGGCGGACCTACCCCGAGCTGATCAACAACCACATCCAGATCCTGCGCAGCGAGCTGGCGGGAATTGCAAAATACAGCGACAAGGACAAGGTCCTGCGCTTTCCGGCCACCACGGCCGGCGGCGAGACAGCTCCGGCAGGGCAGAGTGAGATCCACTTTATGTACTGCGACTGCGACGCCGACCTGGACCGGCTCCAGGGCGTGGAATACGACTGCATCTTTCTGGACGAGGCGACCCAGCTGAGCGAGTACCAAATGAAGACCATCACGGCCTGTCTGCGCGGCGTGAACGACTTCCCGAAGCGGGTCTACTACACCTGCAACCCCGGCGGACAGGGCCACGCCTACATCAAGCGCATCTTCCTGGACCGGCAGTATGAGGGGGGCGAGAACCCGGAGGACTATACCTTCATCCAATCCCTCGTGACCGACAACAAGGCTCTGATGGCCGCCCAGCCGGACTATATCAAGCAGCTGGAGGCGCTGCCCGAGAAGCTGCGCCGGGCCTGGCTGGAGGGCGACTGGGATATCTTTGAGGGCCAATTCTTTGAGGACTTCCGCACGAGCCCGGATCTCTCGGCCTGCCTGGCCCACGGCGTCGAGCCGGAGGACGCAAAAAAACGCGGGCTCTGGACCCACGTGATCGCCCCCTTCGACCCGCCCCGGGAATGGAAGCTCTATCGCTCCTTCGACTGGGGCTACGCCCGGCCATTCTCCTGCGCCTGGTGGGCTGTGGACTTCGATGGGCGGCTCTACCGCATTTTGGAGCTCTACGGCTGCACAAAGACGCCCAATGAGGGCGTCAAATGGACCACGGACGAGGTCTTCCGCAAAATTCGGGAGCTCGAGACCGGCCACCGCTATCTGGCGGGGCGGAAGATCGAGGGCGTGGCCGATCCGGCCATCTGGCAGGAGAACGGCGGCGAGTCCATCGCCGAGACCGCAGAAAAGCACCGGGTCTATTTTTCCCCGGGCGATCACGCCAGGATCCCCGGCTGGATGCAGTGCCACTACCGTCTGAAATTCGACGCGGAGGGTCTGCCGATGATGTACGTCTTCAACACCTGCCGGGCCTTCCTGCGGACGGTCCCGCTGATGGTCTATGACGCCCACAGCCCCGAGGACCTGGACACAGCCCTCGAGGACCACGTCTGCGACGAGTGGCGCTACATGTGCATGGCAAGACCCATCCATCCCACCCGGGAGACGAAAACCGAGGCGGTCCTCGCCAACCCGCTGGGCTGAGAAGGCGTTCAGTGCGATTCGTTCTGCGCAGGGGCGGGCTGAAGAAACTGCTTGACCACGATGGCCAGCAGCGGCAGGAGGATCATCCCGGGGACGCCGAAGAGACGGAAGCCCAGGTAGAAGGCCGCCAGAGTCAGAAGCGGGTGCAGGCCCAGCGACCGACCGACCAGGCGGGGCTCCAGGGCGGTCCGGCCCAGGGCCGTCAGGGCATAGAGCGTCAGCAGACCGAAGCCCCGGCTGGAAGCGCCCTGCAAAAAGCAGACCAGGGCCCAGGGAATCAGCACGGTTCCGGTTCCCAGGACCGGGAGGGCGTCAAGCACCGAGATCAGGCCGGCGAAGAGGATCGGAAAGTCCACGTCCAGGAGCCAGAGACCCAGCGTGAGCAGGACGAAGACGATACCCATCATCTTGAGCTGCGCCTTGCACCAGCCGCCGAGGGCCGCATGGCAGCGGCTGTGCAGGCGGCGCAGGCGATCTGCCCAGGGCTTGGGCAGGGTCCGCTTGAGCCAGGCCTTGACCTCCGGCAGGGCAGCCGAGGTCATATAGGACGCGATGACCGTGGTGATCAGGGTCAGGACCAGCTTCGGAAGGCCCGTCACGAGACCCGACACCAGGCCGGAGAGGAAGCCCGAAAGGGATTGCAGAAAGACGCCGCCGCTGGCAAAGACCCGGTCGAGCCAGCCCTCGATGGCGGCGGCGAGCTCCGGCGGGGCCTTGCGGGCCAGACCGTCCAGGGTCCGGCGCAGGGTCTCGAAGCCGGGCTGCAGCTGGCGCAGGAGGGCCGGAAGCTGGGACGCCAGCCGCACCAGCTCCGCCCAGACGACCCTGCAAAACAGAAACAGCCCCGCGCCGGCCAGCAGGAGCAGCCCCGTCACGCACAGGCCGCTGCGCAGCCACCGCGGCAGCCGGGTCCGCCGTCCCAGCGCGGAGACCGCAGGCTCCACCCAATATGAGATCAGATAGGCCAGAACGAAGGGCAGGCCAACCGGCAGCAGGACGAAGACGGCGAGCACCGTACCTGCCGTCAGCGCGGCGTCCCGGAGCAGCGGACGATGCTTTGCGGCCATAGAATCACCTCGGGTGCAAATTGAGAATCGGGAAGAGCGGATGGAATTCTCCCGTTGTAATCTATGCAAAGCATTCCCCGGTTTTGCGGGGTTCATACAGAGAGGAGCGAAAATGAAACTCATCCAATCGTTTTTGACCAATAATCCATGCTATCAGGCGAACCTGAAGCGGCAGGACACGCGTTATACCGACTTTCAACGTCGTGGGCCGGTCGGACTGATGCTGCACTCCGTGGGCTGCGCCCAGCCCAGCGCGGAGGTCTTTGTCCGGCGCTGGAACCGGGCGGACTATGACCGGGCCTGCGTCCACGCCTTCATCGACGGGAACACCGGCGCCGTCTGGCAGACCCTGCCCTGGAACTACCGGGGCTGGCACGGCGGCGGTTCCTGCAACAACACCCACATTGGCGTGGAGCTCTGCGAGCCGGATTGTCTGGTCTACGGCAGCGGGGCGAGCTTCACGGTCCGGGATCGTAACCGCGCCGTGGCCGTGGCAACGCGAACCCGGAACGCAGCCGTAGAGCTGTTTGCAATGTTATGTAAACAGTATTCCCTGGATCCGATGCAAGCGATCGTCTCCCACCGGGAGGGCGGGAAGCAGGGCATTGCCTCCGGCCACGCGGACCCCGAGCACCTCTGGTCCGGTCTGGGGCTGGACTGGACAATGGACGACTTCCGCTCCATGGTCCGGGACCGGCTGCACGCAGACGGCGCGGATCCCAGTCCCGGCACGCAGCCGCTCTACCGGGTCCAGATCGGCGCCTTTCACAACCGTGCCTACGCCGAGGCGATGCTGGCCAAGGCACGGAAGCAGTTTCCGGAGGCCTATCTTAAGAAGGAATGACGAAACGCCGCGGGGCATTCCCGCGGCGTTTCCGGCATATGTTATTGCATAGAGAAATTGATGGTCCCCACGCGCTGAGAGTTGATATAGATCGTAAAGCTGTAGCTGCCCGCGGTTTCGGGGAGCCAGGGGATCTGCCCCATCCAGGTCTTACCCTCCCACATGGTGTTCCAGACCAGGTGCTCCCGGTCCACATGGACGATCTGCCCGCTCGCGTCGCGGACCACGTAGTGGACCGTGACCTGCTCGTCGGAATCCACGGGTGTGCCGCGGGTCTCGATGACGAAGAGGATCATGTCGTTTTGGGCATAGCGGATGGAACCGCCGGTCCGCTTGACGTCCTCCACGGTATAGTCCTCGCTCTCGGGAGCCTCGTAGGTGCCGATGGTGGTGCCGGATTCACTCACGCCCAGCTTGGCAAAGCGCTTGGCCGGGAGGGTGTCCACGGTCACGGTGTTGTGGCCGGTGACGGCAGAGCCGTCGGCAGTTTTGATGGTGAATTCATAGGTTGCATCGGGCAGAACGGCGATCAGGGCTTCGCTGCCGTGGGCCGCCTCGGCGAGCTGGAGGTTGTCGCCGAAGGTGCCGTAGATCATCCAGCCATCCTCGGGCTCGCGGCTGGCCGACCAGGTCAGACGAACGCCCTCGTCGGTGGCCACGGCGGTGAAGCTGTCCATCTGGATCACGGCTTCCTGAATCTCCAGGGTCAGCGGCTGATACAGGCCCTCGGCGGTCAGCACCAGGGTGTAGGTCTTGCCGGGCTCGATGCCGGGGATGGACGCGGAGCAGTAGTAATAGCTCTCATCGACCTGGGAGGGATTGACGTTGACCTGGAGGGGATTGCCCTCGGAGTCGGTGCAGGTCAGGACCCAGGCATCGGGCAGCTGGGTGGGACAGGTCCAGCTGAGATAGGCGGTACCGTCGAGAATGTCGTCGAGGACCAGGTTTTCCGCCACGACCTCCCGGATCGGGGTGTAGGTCGCAGAGGTCTGGCCGATCAGATAGAGGTTCTCGCTGCCGATCAGGCGGAAGGTGTATTCCTTGCCGGATTCCAGGCCGGAGATCTGGGTGCTGTGGCCGGAGAACTCAGTTTCCACCTCGTCGCCGCCGGTGGGGCCATAGCGAAGGGTCCAGGCGGCGGGCTCGGTGCCGCCGTCGCGGAGGACCAGATTGAGCTCTGCCGCGCCGGGTTCGGTGCCGGCGGTGGCAGTGAAGGTCAGGATCTCGGTCTGCGGGATCGTGGAAACGATCACGCTGGTCTTGCCGGAGACCTTGTGCCGTCCGGGCAGCTCGGCGCGGATCGTGTATTGGGTGCCGGGCGTCAGGCCGGTCAGGACGGCGGTGCCGTTCTCAAAGGGGACGCGGGTGGAGTTGCCATAGGAATCCTCGCAGACCGCCTCGAATTCCTCCTGCTCCACGCTGGCGGTCAGATGGACCTTGAGCGAATCGGCGGTCACGTCGGAGGTCTCCAGAGTTTCCACCTTAACGAAATAGTGCCAAAGTCCCTGGCCGAATTCGGTGAACTCATACAGACCCACCAGAACCACCAGCAGGATCATGGCCGCGGCAAAGAAGCCCCAGGCCCTGCGCTTGCGCTTGCGGCGCTTGGCGGCCTTTTCGGCGGCCTTGCGGCGCTCGGCGGTCAGCAGCGGGGTCTCATCCACCAGGGCGGGCTGATGCGCGTCGGCGTCCTCCGCCTTCTTCTGTTTCTTCTTGCTGCGCTTGCTGTCGGGCGTGAAGGCCTTCTTGAAGTTATCGTCCAGCTGGCCCACGTCGTTTGCGCGGACCGGCTCGATCTCCTCGTCCCGGTCGACGGGATCGAGGGGGCCGTCGTCGGTCACCAGGGGCGGGACGATCAGATGGTCACTGACCGCGTTGCGGCGCATATACTGCTCCAGGGCCACACGCATCTCGTCCGGGGTCTGATAGCGGTCCTCGGGCTTGTAGGCGCAGGCCTTTTGGATGATCTCCGCCAGCTCATAGTCGGCGTAGAGCGGCGCGGGCAGGGGGTCGCCCTCGAGCCGGCGGGTGTCGGCAGCCTTTGCGGGGGTCTGCTCGTCTTCAAACGGCGCGTGATTGCCGTTGTAGATCCGGTAGAGGATCATGCCCAGGGAGTAGATGTCCACCGTGGTGTTCAGACCGCCCATGAAGTTGCGGAGCTCCGGAGCGGTGTAGCTGCTGCGGTACTGCTCGGGCAGGACGGCATATTGCATATCATCGGTGGAGATCAGACCGAAGTCGCCCAGCAGGAATCGGCCGGAGTCCGAGAAATAGACGTTGCCGGGCTTGAGATTCCCGTGGACGCAGCCCTCCTCGCGCAGGGCGGACAGGGCGACGCAGAGGTCGATGCCCATGTTGATGCCGCGCAGATGGGAAATGGCATTCTGCTCCAGATAATCCTTCAGGGAGTTCCGCTTGGGCAGGACGGCATAGACCTCATAGCCCACGCCCTCTTCCTTCGGCTCCATCTGGACACCCAGGAAGGGCAGGATATAGGGGCAGTCCAGCAGCTTTTTGCGATCCTCGGCCTCCTTGACCAGGGCCTCGGCTTCCTTGCGGTAGTATTCCGCGGCCTCGGCCTCGCTGGCGTAGGCGCCGGTCAGGAGCAGGGCCTGTACCTGCTCGGCGCTGGCAGGGATCGAGATAAATTTGAGGACAAATTCCCTGCCGGATTCCGGATGCGTCAGAGTATAACAGCTCACACCATCATGCTGAGAGAAGCATTCGCCGAGCTCCATCGCGTCCAGCAGCGGGGATATTTTGCGTACAGACACGCCTGTACCCTCCTTTTTCGACAATTTTACGCATATATCTTATAACAAATCGAAAAAAAAAGCAATAACATATTGTTTTATTTGCGAGAAAATGGTATGATATAAGGTAGGAGCCTGAATTTCAGGCTGAAAAGGGGGCTGCCGGCCCCCGGAAACAGTATTCCCCAATCACGGAGGATTCATAAGATGAACAAGAACGTATGCCCCAACTGCGGGCAGCTCTATGACGCAGACCTGGAAAAGTGCCCCCTCTGCGGGACTGCGGCCCAGGTCGTCGAGGCCGAAAGCGCCGCTCTGCGCAAGCAGCGCCGCGCCGAACGCAAGGAAGCCGAACGGCAGAAAAATGATTCCTTTGACCAGGAATCGGAGGAGGACCTCCTTGAGGAGGAGGCCGCCCGCAAGCGCGAGGAAAAGCGCATGCGGAAGGAGGCCAAGCGCGCTGTCCAGACCGTAGAGACGGAGGAGTCCGAGCGCGTCCCCGCCCCCGCCGCCATTACCCCCGGCGCTTATCAGACCGGCGGACGCCGTCCGGCGGTCCAGGAGGAGTATATCCGCAAGGACCGCAGCCGCGTGCCGCGCTTTTTCCTGGTGGTGAGCTTCCTGCTCCTGCTGGCGGCCCTGGCCGTGGGCGGCACCTACCTGCTCTGGAAAAAGGATATCGTCAAGCTGCCGATCTATGACAATCTCTTTGAGAAGTATCACAGCACCGAGGCCCCCATCGAAACGGGGGAGCCCGCCGCGACCGATACCGCCCAGGCTGCCGCCTCCTCTTCCGCCGTTGACACCGAGACCGTCGATCCCTACTCCGGGGCCAAGCCCTGCACCGGTATGACGCTGAGCATGACCGAGCTCACGCTGACCTACCGCAACGATCTTGAGCAGATCGTTGCGACTGTGGAGCCCAGGGACACCACCGACCAGCGCACCTACGTCTCCTCCGATGAGAACGTGGCGAAGGTGACGAGCGTCGGCGTGGTCACCGCGGTCAATCCCGGCACGGCCACGATCACGGTCACCTGCGGCAAGCAGACCGCGACCTGCACGGTCACCTGCGATTTTTCCGATGAGACAGAAGCGCCCCAGGACGTCACCGTGGATGTGGACAGCCTGGAGCTCAACGACACGGACATGGACATTACCTTCTTCAACCCCGGCGAGAACTTCACCCTCTCCGTGACCAACATCCCGGTCGGGACGCCGGTGACCTGGACCTCCCAGGATCCGGCCATCGCCACCGTGGACGAAGGCGGTCACGTGGTTGCCGTCTCCAAGGGCACCACGAAGGTTCTGGCAAAGGTCGGCGATCTCACCGCCGAGTGCTGGGTCCGCTGCAACTTCAAGGAAGAGACCTCTGCCACCGGCGGCTAAGGCCGCAATCACGGGGAGGCGGATGATATGCGTATCGTCTGGGCTGTTCTGGTCGGACTGACCGTCATTTTCGGGGCCGTTCAGACCTTCCGCCTGTTCCGGCGGAGGACCGGGACCTTCTGCGTCCGATCGGCCGTCTCAGCCCTTGTTCTGACCCTCTCCTGTCTCTTTTTCGCGGGGCCGCGGGTGCTGGACGCCTTTCTGGATGAGGATCTGAGCCGGCTCTGCGGTCTGGGCAGACTGCTCGCCGCCGTCGGCCTGACCGTCTTTGCCCTGCTGCTCTGTTTCATCTGGGAGGGGCGGTTTTCGCCGAAGCTCCGGGACCGGGCGGTCTTCTGGACCGCCGTGGGCTTTGCCCTGGCAAGGCTCCTGCTCCTGGCGGCGCCCGCCAACCACTGGCTGACCGGCGAAACGCCGATCCTGTGGGCCACCCTGCGCGCCGCTGCTCTGGCGGGCCAGGCAGGCACGGACGTTCTGATCTGGTTCCTGGTCCGGGACCGGAGCCGTCCGCTGCGCCCGGTGTGGCTGCTGGTCGGACTGGCCTTTCTGCTGAGCCTGCCGACGCTGATCCCCAACCTTCCCGATGCAGAATACCCGCTGGCAGCCGCCGGCGTGTGCGCGATGCTGATCCCGGTCTGCCTGTACCGGGACACCCAATGACTCTCAACGAAACGGAGGCCGGAACCATGTCCATTGCAGTCATCAAAAAACGAGACGGACGGATCGTCCCCTTCGATATGAAGAAGATCTCCGACGCGATCGAGAAATCCTTCCGCGCCGACACCGAGCAGACTGAGCGCGAGGCCATCGCCGACGAATTGGCCTGGGCCGTTACGACCCTGCTGGAGCAGGACGGCAATCCCGCCCCCGCTGTGGAGCGGATCCAGGATCTGGTGGAGCACGTATTGATGAGCCGGGGCTATGAGGCCGCTGCCAAGCGCTTCATCCTCTACCGTCAGGCCCGCACCGACGCCCGCACCCGCGCCGAGCAGGGCAGCGGGACCGTGGTTCTGGAGCCCTGGGAGCCGACGCTGACGGGGCAGGCCGTGGCCATCTGCGCGGCCATCCGCAACAACGGCGGCGCAGACCGGCTGCTGGGCTTCTTTGAGTCCCTGGCACCGGCGACGGAAAATACCCTGCGCGAGACCTATTTTGCGGCCCTGCGCACGGCCCTGCGCCTCACGGCCGGCTGTCCGGTGGCCGCGCAGACCCTGCAGAGCATTCACGTTGCGATTACCGCAAACGGTCTTTCCCTGCTCGGGCCGGGGCAGAGCGCCTATCTGGCCCGCCAGGCAGATCTGATCTGCGGGACCCTGGGCTGCGACCGCGCACCCGTGGAGACCTCCCAGGCTGCCGCGCTGTCGCAGGCGCAGGAGCAGACCGAGGCGTCCCTGCGCCAGACCCTCCGATGCCTTCACGCCCGCGGCTGCACCCGCGAGCTGACCGTCCGGCCGGAGGTCCTGACCCCGGCGGTGGAGCTGCTGCTGCGGTGCGAGGAATGAGCCGCGGCACAAATACCAGCGCAGATAGCATCGCCGTTTTGCATTGCAAAACGGCGATACCTTCGGATATCATACAATTCTGACAGGAGGCACGACCATGAAAACGATCTACCTGGCCGGGGGCTGCTTCTGGGGTACCCAGCATTTCATGCGGCAGATCCGCGGGGTCACGAAGACCCGCGTGGGCTATGCCAACGGCCACACCGACCATCCGACCTATGACGAGGTCAAGCATAACCACACCGGTCACGCCGAGACCGTGGAGGTCGTCTACGACGAGACGGTCCTGCCCACGCGGAAGCTGCTCAAGTGCTACTTTCTGAGCGTGGACCCGACCTCTCTGAACCGCCAGGGAATGGACTTCGGTACCCAGTACCGCACCGGCATCTGGTACAACGACGAGAGCCTGGCCCCCGACGTGGAGGCCGCCCTGGAAGAGCTTGCCGCAGAGATCGGCTGCGAGCCCGTGATCGAGCACGGCCCCCTGCAGCAGTTTTTTGACGCTGAGACCTACCACCAGGACTACCTGGTCAAGAACCCCGCCGGCTACTGCCACATCTCCCGCGAGCTGCTGGAAAAGGCAAAATCGCTGTAACGCTGCTGCCCACCTTGTAGGGGCGTTGTTCCGCTCACTTCGCCGGCATTCTATTCAATCACCAAACCAGAAGGAATCATACCATGAATCTCTTGCAAACCTATGAAGCAAACGGGGTCTCTCGCCCTGTATACGAATTTGGCGAATCGGTCCTGAACGAGCTGCGGGAGCGGTTTGCGGACATTGACCGGATGGCGGAGCTCAACCAGGGCAAGGTCATCCACGCCATGCAGGAGGCCCGCGTGGACGCGGCCTGCTTTGCCGCCACCACCGGCTACGGCTATGACGACGTGGGCCGCGACCGGCTTGAGCAGGTCTACGCATCCGTCTTCGGGACCGAGGCCGCCCTGGTCCGCCCGCAGATCACCTGCGGCACCCACGCTCTCACCGTTGCCCTGTCGGCCAACCTCCTGCCCGGAGACGAGCTGCTCTCCCCTGTCGGACTGCCCTATGACACCCTGCAGGAGGTCATCGGCATCCGGCCCTCCCCCTGCTCTCTGGCCGAGTACGGCGTGCGCTACCGCCAGGTGGATCTGCTGCCCGACGGCGGCTTCGACTACCCCGCCATCCGCGAAGCGATCAACGAAAAGACCAAGCTCATCACGATCCAGCGCTCGAAGGGCTATGCGACGCGTCCCTCCTTCTCGGTGGCGCAGATCGGCGAGCTGATCGCCTTCTGCAAGGGCGTCAAGCCCGATGTCCGCGTGATGGTGGACAACTGCTACGGCGAGTTCGTGGAGGAACTCGAGCCCTCCCAGGTCGGCGCGGACATGTGCGTCGGCAGTCTGATCAAGAACCCCGGCGGCGGTCTGGCCCCGATCGGAGGCTACATTGTCGGCACAAAGGACTGCGTGGAGCGCTGCGCCTATCGGCTCTCGGCCCCGGGACTTGGTCAGGAGGTCGGCGCGAATCTCGGCATCCTGCCGAGCTTCTACCAGGGTCTGTTCCTGGCCCCGACCGTGGTGGCCGGCGCGCTCAAGGGTGCGATCTTTGCGGCCTGCCTCTATGAACGACTGGGCTTCCGGGTCGTCCCCGGCGGCGCAGAGGAACGGCACGACATCATCCAGGCCGTGGAGCTCGGCTCCGAGGCCGGCATGCGGGCCTTCTGCAAGGGCATCCAGGCCGCTGCCCCGGTGGACTCCTACGTGGAGCCGATCCCCTGGGCCATGCCCGGCTACGACGACGAGGTCATCATGGCAGCCGGCGCCTTCGTCCAGGGCTCGTCCATCGAGCTCTCCGCCGACGGCCCGATCCGCCCGCCCTACGCGGTCTATTTCCAGGGCGGTCTGACCTGGTACCACGCCAAGCTCGGCATCCTGCGCTCTTTGCAGGCGATGGTCGACGCGGAGCTGGTGCGGCTCTGAGCGACGCCTCTCTCCTTCCCGCATTCACAACGCTTGAAAGGAGGCTTCTCGATGCACAAACGTACAATCTCCCTGCTGCTGGTCCTCGCCCTGATGGCTGCGCTGCTGCCGAATCTGGCCTTCCGCGCCGCCGCGTCCGACGGAGCGTCCCTCAGCAGCCCCATTGAAATCACCTTCGGGCAAACCTATACCAAGCGCTGGACAAGCACGACGGACGACTTCTGCTACAACAAGATCACCCTGGCGCAGGACGGGATCCTGGAAATGGAATTCACCAAGCCGGTGAACGCCCGCGGGAAACAGCTGCGGCTGAATCTTGTCCTGTATGATTCCGCCTCCAACGAGATCATCAATACTCACTGCTTTCAGGAGGATGCGTCCGCCCGGGACTCCTACCTTCTCCGGGAGGGCCTGCGGGCCGGCACCTATTATCTGGCGGCAGCGCCCTATTATCTGACCGCCGCCGACGGTACGATCCAAACGCAGTATACGTTCCGATTCCTCCGGGAGGACTGCGAGCTGGAGCCGAACGGCGAAAAGGACACGGCCACGCCGATGGAACCGGGCCGGGTCTACCGCGGCTTTTTCGGGGAATCCCCCGATCAGGTGGACTGGTACCGCTTTTCCCTGAAGCAGGGAGAGGCCGTCCGGCTCAGCTTCCGGAATTTCTCCTACGTGAACCAATCCACCACGGCGCTGATCTACCTCGTCCACAATTCCACAGCCCGCAGTCTCAACGCCTATCTGCGGGAGAACGTGACTTCGGACGGCACCGCCTGCGTGGATTGGACCGCAGAGGACGGCGGGCTCTATTACATCCGGATCGAAAACTACTTTGGTGAATTCTTCTCCTATGCCCTGTCGCTGCAGCCGGGGCCGGCCGCCCCCGCGCCGGACGGGCCGACGCCCTTCGTGGACGTGAAGCAGACGGACTACTTCTGCGAGGCCGTCCTCTGGGCCGTGCGCCGGGAGCCTCAGGTGACGGCAGGCGTCAGCAAGACCGTCTTTGCGCCGAATGCCGTCTGCACCCGGGAGCAGGTGGCCACCTTCCTCTGGCGGGCCGCCGGCTGCCCGGCGCCCAAGACGAGGACCTGTCCCTTCCGGGACGTGCGGAAGGACGCCTATTATGAGGCCGCCATCCTCTGGGCCGTGGAAACCGGCGTGACGGAGGGCGTGAGCGCAACGAAATTCGGCGTGGGCCAGCCCTGCACCAGAGGCCAGGTGGTGACCTTCCTCTGCCGCGCCAAGGGCAGTCCGAGGCCGAGGACCGAGGAGAACCCCTTCCGGGACGTGGCCGCGCAGGCCTATTATTACCAGCCCGTCCTCTGGGCCGTGGAGAACGGCGTCACTGCCGGCACCAGTCGGACCAGATTCAGCCCCAACGACACCTGCACCAGAGGGCAGATCGTGACCTTCCTGTATCGGGTCTACCACAAAGGGGAATAACAATCGTTCGCCCGGAGGGCGATGGGAATAAATCCCATCGCCCTCCGGGCGTTTTTCTTTGTATTTCGATTACAGGCCGTAGATCTTCGTATACTTTTCTTCCAGATAGTCGGTGAAATACTTCGGGTCGAAGGGGGCCTCAAGGGCAGATTCCAGGATATCCATCGGGTCGCGGAGGGCGCCGTATTTCCAGATACGGTCCTCCAGCCAGGCGAGGATCGGGCGGAGATCGCCGCCGGCGACGGCAGCGTCCACGTCCACGGTCTGCTTCATCTTCGCCAGGAGCTGGGCCCCGTAGGCAGAGCCCAGGGCGTAGGACGGGAAGTAGCCCACATAGCCGGTGGACCAATGGCTGTCCTGGAGGACGCCGCGGCTGTCGTCGGGGACCTCGATGCCGAGGTATTCGCGGTACTTCGCGTTCCAGACGGCCTGCAGGTCCCCGGCCTGAATGGAGCCGTCAAAGAGTCCCTTTTCGATCTCGTAGCGGACCAGGACGTGCAGGGCGTAGGTCAGCTCGTCGGCCTGGGTGCGGATCAGGGTGGGCTCGGCCTTGTTGACCGCCAGCCAGAGCTGTTCGGCGCTCACGCCCGCAAACTGCGTCGGGAAGAGGGATTGCAGCTTGGGGAAGATCAGCTCGATGAAGGGGCGGCTGCGGCCGATGTAGTTCTCCATGAAGCGGGACTGGCCCTCGTGGATCGACATCGAAACGCCCTTGCCCAGGATCGTACCGTTCAGCTCCGGCGCGGTGTGCAGCTCATAGAGGGCGTGGCCGCCCTCGTGAATGACGGAGTACATGCTGTAGACCGGGTTTTCGGTGCGGTAGTGGGTGGTGATGCGGACGTCGTCGCGGTTAAAATGGGTGGTGAAGGGGTGCTCGGTCTCGCCGATGGAGCAGCGGTCCCGGGGCAGGCAGATCACGTCCATCAGGTATTCGGCAAATTCCCGCTGGGGCTCCACCGGGAAGAACTTTCCCCGGAGGAAGCTGTCGTCCACCTGCGGCTTTGTCTGGATCCTCTGCAGCAGAGGGACGATCCGCGCCTTGAGGGCAGCGAAGAAGGCGTCGGTCTTCTCCATCGTCAGCCCGTGCTCGAAGCGGCCCATCTGCACGTCGTAGGGGGCTTCGTCCGGCCGGTAGCGGCGGCAGAAGCGGCGGTTGGTATCGAAGACCTCCCGGATCACCGGGGCGAAGGCGGCGAAATCGTTCTCGGCCTTTGCCTTGTGCCAGACCGCGGAGGCCCGGTTTTGCAGGGTCACGTAGCCGATGTATTCCTCCTGCGGGATCGAGGCGGTGAATTCCTTCTCGCGCAGGAAGAGCTCCACCTCGCGCGCTTCGATCTCGGAGAGCTCGTCCCGGTGCGCGAGCAGGAAGGCTGCGGCCTCGTTGAGCGGGCGGTTGGTCTGGATCTCATAGGTCTTGCCGGAGAGATAGGCCAGGGTCTTGCCGCGGCCCGCGGCGGAGGCGGGCGGGGCGACGGTCTCGCCGTCGTAGGAGAGCACGCCCCGGGCATGGCTCAGCGCGTGGAGTTCGTCCATCTTTTCGCGGAAGAGGGTCCTTGCAGTCTGAAGATTCATCGGTCTGCTCCTTTACAGCTTGCAGTAGGCAGCTGCAGTCTTTGCGGCCAGGGCTGCGTTGTTGAAGACCAGGTGGATGTTGCTGTCCAGGCTCTCGCCGCCGGTCAGCTCCTTGACCTTGGCCAGCAGATAGGGCGTGGCGGCCTTGCCGTGGATGCCGTCCAGGACGGACTGGGCCACGGCCTCGTCGATGGCCCGATTGATGACGTCGGGGTCCATCGAGTATTCCTCCGGGATCGGGTTCGTGACCAGGATGCCGCCCTTGAGACCCAGGTCGCGCTGGACCTTGAAGGTCTTCGCCAGCTCCTCGGGGGTGTCGAGCTCGTAGTCCACGCCGAAGCCGCTGGTCCGGGTGTAGAAGGCGGGGAGCTCCTTGGTGCCGTAGCCGATGACGGGCACGCCGTGGGTCTCCAGGTACTCCAGGGTCAGGCCCAGGTCCAGGATGGCCTTCGCGCCGGCGCAGACGACCATGACCGGGGTGTTGGCCAGCTCCTCGAGGTCGGCAGAGATATCCATGGTGGTCTCCGCGCCGCGGTGGACGCCGCCGATGCCGCCGGTGGCGAAGA
>CAMHMK010000011.1 GCA_946186225.1 uncultured Clostridia bacterium | reverse complement strand
GACTTCGTCATAGCTGCCTGCTTCGGTGCAGGTGGCTGCGACTTCATTCTCTTTCACAGCCTCGCCCGGGGTGTGGGTGTGGGCAATGACGGGAAGGACGACCGTGTGGGTCTGGACAGAGAAGACTTCGTTTTCAAAGACTGCCGTGTAGACGGCCTCCCCTTCCGTGGTGGCGGTGGGTTCGACGGTGACGGCGTAGGACGTCTGGACGGTTTCGGTCAGGGTGTGGGTCGCGTCGTTCGTGCAGACGGCGGTGGCCGTCACAGCGGAGAAGTCGGTGGTCCATTCATAAGTCGGCGCGCCCCAGCTGTGTCCGGTGGCGGGAATGACTACGTTCTTCTGGTAGTCGTCGTAGTAGTCGGCATTGACCTCGCTGCAGGTGCAGTAGCGGTAGCCGAGGCCATCGGCGGTGCAGGTGGGCTCCTGACCCTCATAGGGAACGTAGGTATAGGTGTGGGTGTGGACAGGCCGTCCGTTTTCGGCGTAGTACGGGAGCGTGGCAAAGAGGGCGCCGGGGTCGGAATTGGCGGCAACCTTCGTCTGCAGGACGGAGTAGGTGTCCATGAAGTGGGGCTCGGTGAGCTTAGAGGCGTAGCTGACCAGGCTCTGTTTATTGAAGTCGAACTTGTCGGCCAGCTTGTTGCTCGTCAGATAGTTCCAGCCGCCGCCGAGGGTATTGCCCTGGGCGATCTGAACCAGCAGCTCCACGAGGACCTGGAGACAGTAGGCTGGCGTTTCGCAGATGCCGTCGTGATAGTAGCTGTACTTGCGGAGGCGTTCGGCATAACCGTTCCAGTTGCTCTCGGAGACGCCGGACAGGAAGCCGGTTCCCTTGACCGTAGTGGACTGATAGTTGCCGCTGGTCTCGTCGGCGTGATTATGGCCGCAGTGGTAGACGTAGACCTCGCGCCAGCCCAGAATCTTGCCAGGGTTGTCGCGGTCGGCGTTCTCGCCGGTGATGCAGATGAACTTGCCCAGCAGAGTGGACATATCGCTGGTGGTCAGATACTTGCCGGAATAATCCACGCCGGTGGCGGTCTTCACATCGGCGGCGTAGTCGGAGGCGGCCAGCGTGGCCGTGCGGCCATAGCGGGTAAAGCCCCACTCGGGCATAGGCAGCATGGGAACGAAGTCGTCACGGTTGACGAGGTTGAAGATGCTGTCATACTTCGCGCTCGAGGCCTCGGTGTTGGCCGTGTTGTAGGGCGCTGCGAAGGTGTAGGCGAAGACAGAATAGCCGTCGTCGATCAGGTAGGAGGCGATCAGATTGGCCACCGCCGCACCGCGGGAGTGGCCGGTGGTCCAATAGACCAGTTCCTCGCCCTCCAGACTGTCCAGCACGGGCTGAACGTAGGCAGCGTGATAGCCGCCGAGATACTTGAGAATGCGGGACGCAGACACGTCGAAGCCGCGGTGGTTGGTCTTGCGCGTCCAGTCCTCGTTGGACTGGCGGGGCGTCTTGCCGGAGGCAGCGTCGTACTGGTCGAAGAAACGAACCAGGTCGCCGACGTTGAAGTTGGAGCTCCACTCCTGGATGGAATCGCTGTCCGTGCCGCGGACCCAGAGGGCGACAATGACCTTGGTCTGACCGTTGTAGACCGCGGTGCGGTGTCCAAGGATAACCTCGCAGAGGTCATCGTCAGAGTAGGTGGTAGCGAGCTCAAAATCGACCACGTCCTCAAATCCGAGAACCTGCAGGAGCTGGACGCCGTCCACCTTTGAAGCGGTGCCGCCGGCCCAGGTCTGGGCGGTATCGTAGGTGAAATAAGCCTCGCCGTAGTTTTCCGTGTAGTAGGCCAGCGCGCTGCCGAGGACGGAGACGGAGGCAAGCTCCGGGTGATAGACAGAGCTGTCAGTGAAGAAGTTGCGGTAGTCCATGGAGAAGCTGACTGTCGTGGTCCCGTCGTGGCCGCTGTGCATCTTGCCAGTGAAGGTATTGCTGTTCGGGGCGACGTCATAGGTGTCGGGGATGCCGTCATAGTCGCTGTCCGCCACGGTCTCCGAAAGGGGAACAGTGCGGTCGGCAAAGGCCTGGGATATGCCTGCGGAGAGCAGCAGGGTCAAGGCCAGGAAGAGGGAAAGGAGTCGTCTCATTGCGAAAACCTCCAAGAATCAGAATATGTATTGAGTATACAAAAAAATTCATAAAAAAGCAAGTATAATCGGAAAATTGCAAAAAAACATCATCGAAACGCAAACGCCCGGTCCGGAATTGAAAAACCGGATCGGGCATTTGAAGCATGTACGGCGATCAATCGATGCAGGCCTTGTGGAAGATCTTCTTTCCCTTTCGGATCTTGAGACCCGCGCGGAGGTCTTCCTCGGTGTAGCTGCGTTCGATGGATGCGATCTTCTCATCGTTGATGACCAGGCCGCCCTGCTGGATCAGGCGGCGACCCTCGGACCGGGTGCCAATCAGGCCGCAGGCCGTGAGCAGGCTGAGTACGTCGATGCTTCCTCCGGGAAGCTGGTCGGCGGTCAGCTTGGTGGTGGGCATGTTGGAGTCGTCAGAGCCGCCGGCAAAAAGGGCCCGGGCGGCGGTCTGAGCCTTGTTGGCCTCCTCCTCGCCGTGAACCATGGCGGTCAGCTCCCATGCCAGGATCTCCTTGGCCTCGTTGATGCGGGCATCCTTCCAGGTGTCCATCTCGTCGATCTTGTCCAGCGGCAGGAAAGTCAGCATGCGGATGCACTTCATCACGTCGGCGTCGCCCACGTTGCGCCAGTACTGGTAGAATTCGAAGGGGCTGGTCTTGTTCGGGTCCAGCCAGACCGCGTTGCCGGCAGTCTTACCCATCTTCTTGCCCTGGGAGTCGGTGAGCAGGGTGATGGTCATGGCGTGGGCATCCTTGCCCAGCTTGCGGCGGATGAGCTCGGTGCCGCCCAGCATGTTGGACCACTGGTCGTCGCCGCCGAACTGCATATTGCAGCCGTAGTGCTGGAAGAGGTAGTAGAAGTCGTAGGACTGCATGATCATATAGTTGAACTCAAAGAAGGACAGGCCCTTCTCCATGCGCTGCTTGTAGCACTCAGCGCGGAGCATGTTGTTCACGGAGAAGCAGGTGCCGACCTCCCGCAGGAGCTCGATGTAGTTGAGGTTCAAAAGCCAGTCGGCGTTGTTGACCATCTGGGCCTTGCCCTCGCCGAACTCGATGAAGCGCTCCATCTGACGGCGGAAACAATCGGCGTTGTAATCGATATCCTCGCGGGTCAGCATCTTGCGCATGTCGGTACGACCGGACGGATCACCGATCATGGTGGTGCCGCCGCCGATCAGGGCGATGGGCTGATTGCCCGCCATCTGCAGGCGCTTCATCAGCGTCAGGGCCATAAAATGGCCGGCGGTCAGGCTGTCGGCGGTACAGTCGAAGCCGATGTAGAATTTCGCCTTGCCGGCGTTGATCATCGTGCGGATTTCTTCTTCATTGGTCACCTGGGCGATCAGCCCGCGGGCAACCAGTTCTTCATAGATTCCCATATGGTAGACTCCTTTCGGATGATATATCAGATCAGCATTTCCTCCGCGCTGCGGAGGGTGTTATCGGTAATGACGGAGCCGGAGATCATCCGGGCAAGCTCCCGGATGCGACCCTCGCGGTCCAGGGTCTGCACCTCGGTATAGGTTCGCTCGCCCCGGACGGATTTGGAGATCAGCAGATGCTGATCGGCCAGGGCCGCCATCTGCGGCAAGTGAGTCACGCAGAGGACCTGGCGGCCCTCGGAGACCCTGCGCAGCTTTTCGGCGACCTTCTGGGCGGCCCGGCCGGAGACGCCGGAATCCACCTCGTCAAAGATCAGGGTTCCCACAGCGTCCTGGCTGGCCATGACGTTCTTGATGGCCAGCATGATGCGGGCCAACTCGCCGCCGGAGGCGACCTTGCTCAAGGGCTTGAGACTCTCGCCCACGTTGGCGCTCATCAGGAAGCGGAGCCCATCAAGACCATTGGGGCCGAGCGGAATCTCGGCAAACTGGCAGACAAACTGTACGCGGGGCATATTCAGCTCGGAAAGCTCCGCCGTGATGCGTCGCTCCAGACGGCCGGCAGCCTCTTTTCTGACTGCATGGAGCTGCTCGGCAAGTTCGGTGGCAGCGGCAACTGCGGCGGCGAGTGCTTTCTCCGCCTGTTTGATCTTTTCATCGGCAAATACGATATCGTCCAGCTCTGCGCGGGCCTGATCCAGGAAAGCGAGCATCTGCTCGCAGGTCTCGCCGTATTTGCGCTTGAGCTTGTGAATCAAATCGAGCCGGGCACCGATCTCGTCCAGCTCCTCCTCGGCATCCGAGAGACCATCGCGGTAATCGCGGACCTCCTCACACAGATCGGAGAGCTGGTAGGACAGCTCCTCCAGCTTCTCGCGGAGGGGCTGGATGGCATCGTCATAGCGGCTGGCAACCGCCAGCTCACGCAAGGCGTCGGAGAGCAGGGTCTCAGCCCCGTCGGAATCATCGTCGCCCAACAGACAGCGGGACGCATCCGTCAGGCTGTCCATCAGCTTTTCCCCGTTCATCAACACCTTCTGGCGCTGCTCGAGACGGACGTCCTCCCCGGGCTTGAGATCGGCCCGCTCCAGCTCCCGGATCTGATGCTGGAGCATCTCCTGCCGCCGGGCCTTTTCGCCCTCGTCGATGGACAGGCGGTCCAAAGCGGCGCGGCAGGCGCGGACGGTCTCGTAGGCCGCGGCGTACTGCGCAAGCAGGTCGCCGTCGCCGGCAAAGGCATCCAGGATGCCCAGGTGGCGCTCCTCGTCGAAGAGCTGCTGGGAATCGTGCTGGCCGTGGATGGAGATGAGCTGGCTGCCTAAGGAGCGCAGGGCGGAAACCGTGACGCTCTGGCCGTTGACCCGACAGACGTTCCGCCCATCCAGGAAGATCTCGCGCTGGATCAGCAGCTCGTCCTGGACCGGAACGTGGTACTGCACAAACCAGTTCAGCGGCGGGACCTCGGTGAAGATGGCGCTGACAAAGGCCTTGTCGGTCCCGGTACGGATCACCTCGCGGTAGGTCCGCTCGCCGAGGATGGCGGAAATGGCGTCAATGATGATGGATTTGCCCGCGCCGGTCTCGCCCGTGAGCACGTGAAAGCCATGGCCGAAGCGGATCTCCGCCTGCTCGATGACGGCGATGTTCTCAATGTGCAGAAGCGAAAGCATAGGTCCACCTCATCCTCTGCCGGAGGGATCAATCCAGCAGCTTTTTGATCTCGATGCAGAAGCCGATGGCAGCCTGCACGTCACGCATGATGATCAGGAGGGTATCGTCACCGGCCAGGGTGCCGACGACCACGGACATGTTCATCGCGTCGATGGCGCGGCCAGCGGCGGGGGCCAGGGTGGGGAGGGTCTTGACGACGACCAGGTTCTGGGCATAGTCATAGCTGATGACGCTCTCCTTGAAAATGGCGTTCAGACGGTTAGAGAACGCACCGGATGCCTCCTTGGAGCCGATCGTATATCGATAAGTACCCATTGCGGTCAGGTCTTTGAGGATGCGCAACTCCTTGATATCGCGGGATATGGTCGCCTGGGTGCTGCGGAAGCCGGCTTCCCGAAGCTCCTGCAGAAGCTGCTCCTGGGTTTCAATGTCCTTGGCTGCAATGATCTCTAAAATCTTGGTTTGTCTCTGGGATTTCATAGTAACCTCACATTTCTATAATTTATTGATTCAGCTTCGAGATGACAATATCAAAGAAAGAAGTGTCTTTCAGCTTGATCAGTTTGATTTTCTGGTTTCCGGCTTCAATGAGAACACTGTCTCCGCCGAAAACGCGCATGGCCTTGCCGCCGTCCACCGACAAAAAGGCGTTTCGGCGGTTGACTCTGCCGATCTGTATTTCCACCTTGCGCTCCGGCGAAGCAATGAGGCTGCGGGGCTGCAGATTGTGGGCGCAGATCGGGGTCAGGATGATGTTGTCTGCCTGGGGCTCGACGATCGGGCCGCCGGCGGACATGGAATAGGCCGTGGAACCGGTGGGCGTGGCGGCAATGATGCCGTCACCGCTGAAGCTCATGGCCTTGACGCCGTCAAGCCACACCTGGGGCTGGATCACGCGTGCGACAGCGCCTTTGGTGATCACAGCGTCGTTGAGGGCGACGTCCCGGTAGATGACCCGCCCCTCGTGCAGGAGGCGAACGTAGAGCGTCATGCGCTCGTCGATCTGGTATTCGTCGGTCGCCAGACGGGAGAGCAGCTGCATCTCCCCGCTTTCGAGCTCGGCCATGAAGCCGACGGTGCCGATGTTGACGCCGAGAATCGGGATGCCGTGGCGGGCGGCAGACTTGGAGGTGTGGAGGATGGTCCCGTCGCCGCCGAAGCAGATCAGCGCATCGGCAGTCCGGAGTTCCTCCTGAAGATTTGAGAGTGTGACGTTCTGTGGGAGAGCAAAGCTCTTGTCCACTTCAAAGGCCAGACAGATTTTCGTCTCCACGCCGGCCGCCTGCAGGATGCGCTGAGCCTCCATCACGCAGGAGAAGTCGCGGTCCCGGTAGGGATTCGGGGTCATAACGACCTTCTTCATAGGCTCTCCTCCCTGGGGTTCAGCGTCTCGTGCGCCAGGCGGACGAGCTCTGCCAGATCGGGTGTGATATCCTCCCCTGATGTCTTGGTCAGGTGGGCAAGAAATTCGATGTTACCCTCAGGGCCCTTGACCGGGGAAAAGGTCAGATGCAGGAGTGTGAAGCCAAGCTCCCGGCAGAAGCCCAGCACGGTTTCCAGGACCTCCCGATGCACGGCGGCATCGCGGACAACACCTTTTTTGCCGACCTTGTCCTTCCCTGCCTCAAACTGGGGCTTGATCAGGCAGATGACCTCGCCATCCGGCTTGAGGGCTGCATAGACCGCGGGCAGGACAAGACGCAGCGAGATGAACGAGACGTCCAGGACGAAGAGGTCCAGGGGCTCGCCGAGCAGCTCGGGGGTAACAGTCCGCAGATTCGTCCGCTCCATGCAGACGACGCGGGGGTCGCTGCGGAGTTTCCACGCCAGCTGGCCGTAGCCTACGTCGATGGAGAAGACCTTCGCCGCTCCCTGCTGCAGAAGGCAGTCGGTGAAGCCGCCGGTGGAGGCGCCGGAGTCGCCGCAGACGAAGCCGGTCGGGTCCACGCCGAAGTCGCGCAGGGCCTTTTCCAGCTTGAGACCGCCGCGGCTGACGTAGGGACAGACCGTACCGCGGACCTCGAGCTCGGCTGCTTCGTCCACGCTCAGGCCGGGCTTGTCGGCCTTCTGGCCGCCCACATAGACGATACCGGACATAATCATGGCCTGGGCCTTGGCCCGGGATTCGGCCAGGCCGCGTTCGGTCAGGAGAAGATCGAGTCTTTGTTTGTTTTTCATGCCTTCTCCCTTCCCTGCCGGATCAGCTCCGCCGCCCGGTCGGCCAGTTGCCCGGCAGTCAGACCGGTCAGCTGATACAGGTGCGGCAGATCGCCGTGCGGCACGTAGGCCTTACCGAGATTTGCAGTTTGCAGCCGGACGCCCTGCATGGCAGGATGCGCGCAGACTGCTTCGAAGATTCCGGCGTGGTCCATGACCTCCTCCGGGATCAGGACGACACCGGTCTGGGCAGCAAGCGCAAGCGCATCCGCGGGCAGGGGCCAGATCTGGCCCAGCTTGACCACCCGGACCGAGACGCCGCGATCTGCAAGCAGATCCGCCGCCGCGAGCGCCTGGTTGACCATCGTACCGTAGGTCAGGATGGTCAGGTCGGACCCCTCCCGCAGCAGGGGCGAGTCCGCTGGCCGTGCAAATGCGCCGTCGCCGCCGCGGGGATAGCGGACGGCCACCGGGCCATGCAGTTCCAGGATCGCCCGGCGCAGCATCTGATCGAGCTCCGCCTGGTTGGCCGGGCAGAGGATCTGCATGCCGGGGACGGTGGTCAGATAGCCGACATCAAAGACACCGTGGTGGGTCTCGCCGTCTGCGCCGACCAAACCGGCACGGTCCACGGCGAATACCACGTGGAGATTCAAAAGTCCCACGTCGTGCAGGAGCATGTCGTAGCCCCGCTGCAGGAAGGTGGAATAGACCGCCAGGACCGGGATTTGGCCCTGCTTGGCAAGGCCGGCTGCCATGCTGACGGCGTGGCCCTCGGCAATGCCGACGTCAAAAAATCGTTCGGGATAGCGCGCGGCATAGTCGTCCAGACCCGTTCCGTTCTGCATGGCGGCAGTGATGGCGCACACGCGGGCGTCGCGCTCGGCGACGTCGCAGAGGGTGCGGCCGAAGGTGTCGGAGAAGGTCGTGCAGGTTTTCTGCCGGATAAGGCCGGTCTCTTTGTCAAAGGGGCCCACGCCGTGGAAGGCGTCGGGGTTGGCCTCGGCGGGGGGATAGCCCTTCCCCTTTTGGGTCAACACGTGCAGGAGGACCGGGCAGTTCATCTCTCTGGCTTCGTGCAGAAGATAGGACAGGCGCTTGACGTCGTGCCCGTCGACGGGGCCGATGTACTCCAGGCCCATATCGGTGAAGATATTGGCCCCGATCAGCCTGCGCTTAAGCCATTCCTTGAACCGGTGGACGCCGCGGTAGAGCTGCTTGCCCAGCGGGACCTTCCCGGTGAAGCGCCGCCACCAACGCTTGATTTGGTAGTAGCTCTGACGGGTCCGGATGTTGGACAGGTGCCGGGCCGTGCCGCCGACGTTCGGCATGATGGACATGCCGTTGTCGTTCAGAATGACGATCAGCGGCTCCTTGCTCGAGCCGGCGTTATTCAGGCCTTCATAGGCCAGGCCGCCGGTCAGCGCGCCGTCGCCCACCAGGGCGATCACGCTGTAGTCCTCATGTTGAAGGGTCCTGGCCCGGGCCATGCCAAGGGCCACGCTGACCGCGTTGGAGGCGTGGCCGGCGATGAAGGCGTCGTGGCAGCTCTCGCCCGGCTTGGGGAAGCCCGCAAGGCCGCCGAACTGCCGCAGGGTCGGGAATTGATCCATGCGGCCCGTAAGCAGCTTATGGACGTAGGACTGGTGTCCGACGTCAAAGACGAGACGGTCCCGGGACGTGTCAAAGACGCTGTGGATGGCCACAGTCAGCTCGACCACGCCTAAATTGGAGGCCAGATGGCCACCGGTCCGGGAGACCGAATCGATTAAAAATCTTCGGATTTCCGCACACAGAGCTTCCGTCTCGGCGTCGCTCAGGGCGCTGAGGTCGGATCTGCCTCGGATTTGGGATAATCGTTCCATAGCTTCTCTTTTTCGAATGGATTCTGATCACAGGATGCGGGTATTATAGCACAACCGAGATGAATATACAATACTTTTTGAATATAATAATGAATATTTTTTCCTGGTATTGTTTGGTCGCTGCGGCAAATTCACAGGTCGCGGGTCGCAAGCTGAGCAGCAAGATCTGCAAGCAGGTGCCCATCCGGAAAGGCAGACAGGGCTGCGACGGCCAATTCGGTCTCCTCGGCGATCAGCCCGCGGGCGCGGTCCAGACCGTAGAGCTTGACAAAGGTGTTCTTTGCAGCGTCCACGCCGACGGCCTTGCCGAGCTTTCCGGCGTCGCCCACGACGTCCAGAACGTCGTCCCGGATCTGGAAGGCCAGACCCAGATGATCTGCATAGTTCCCGGCGGCCTCCAGCTGAGCCTCGCTTCCGCCGCCGCAGACCACGCCCATCTGGCATGCAGCACGGATCAGGCAGCCGGTCTTCCGACTCTGGATGGCGCGGACCTCGGTCTCGGTGCATTCGCGCGTCTCTGCATCCATATCGAGGACCTGGCCTCCCACCATGCCCCAGGGGCCGGCGTTGGTCGAGAGGATGCGGACGCAGGCCATGGCCCGGTCGGCAGGAAGGCTGCTTTCGGAGAGGATCCGGAAGGCGTCGGTGAGCAGGCCGTCGCCGGCCAGGATGGCCATGGCTTCCCCGTAGACCTTGTGGTTGGTCAGCCTGCCCCGGCGATAATCGTCGTCGTCCATGGCGGGCAGGTCGTCGTGAATGAGGCTGTAGGTGTGGATCATCTCAATCGCGAGCTTGGCCGGAAGCGCGTCCTCTGCCCTCCCCCCGCAGGCCTCGCAGAAGAGCGTGACCAGGAAGGGGCGCAGCCGCTTGCCGCCGGCGGTCAGGCTGTAGGACATGGCCTCAAACAGACGGGCCTGAGGCTCGCATGCCCCGGCTTCGAAGGCGGCGGCAAGGACCGTCTCAAATTGCGCGTTATGGTCGCGCCAGACCTCATTAAGCGTCTTCATGGGCAAAGGGCACCTCCGTCAGAGTGCCGTCCGGGGCTTTTGCGAGCTTGACGATCTCCAGCTCTGCCCGGTCGAGCATGGTGTTGCAGCCGGAGACCAAGCCGGTTCCTTCCTGGAACAGCTTCAGAGCGTCCGAGAGCGGCACGCTGCCGTCCTCCAGCTGATGAACGATCTCCTCGAGCCGCTGCATCGAGGCCTCGAAGGTCTGGGATTTGGTAGTCATAGTGTTTCTCCTTCCGTGCGTTCCGCAACGGCGTGGATCTTGCCGTCGGAAACCAGAATCGTGAGGCTCTGCCCGGGCGAGACCTCGGTGACGGACGAGACCAGCCGTCCGTCTGAATCAGCCGTCATGCTGTAACCGCGCGATAACACCTTCAGCGGACTCATGGCATCCAGCGACGCGCTCAAATGGACCAGGCGCTGCCGGCTGTCCTGGACCAGGCGGGTCGAGACGCGGCGGAAGTCGCCGGTCAGCTTGTCCAGGCGCAGACGGCGCTCCTGGATGTAGTTCATCGGGTTGCGGAGCATGGGGCTGGATGAGAGGGCGGAGAGCTGCTGGCGGGCGCGGGTCAGGCGCTGCTCCATTGCGGCAGTTATGGCCCGCTGCATCCCGTCCAGGGCGGCGCGGAGCTCGCTCTGGTCCGGGGCGACCAGCTCCGCGGCGTTGGAGGGCGTGGCGGCCCGGAGGTCGGCGGTGAAGTCGGAGATCGTGACGTCCGGCTCGTGACCGACGGCGGAGACCACCGGGATCCGACTGCGGTAGATGGCCCGGCTGACGCCCTCGTCATTGAAGGCCCAGAGATCCTCGATTGAGCCGCCCCCGCGGCCGACGATCAGCACGTCCGCAATCTCATGGGCGTTGGCGTAGTCGATGGCGCGGACGATCTCGCCCGGAGCCTCGGCCCCCTGGACGCGGACCGGCAGGAGGATCGCCTTGCTCAGCGGGTAGCGCTTGCCCAGAATTCGGAGCATATCGTGGACGGCAGCCCCGGCGGGCGAGGTGACGATACCGATACGGTGCGGGAAGGGCGGGAGCTGCTGTTTGTGGGTTGGATCAAAGAGTCCCTCCGCATAGAGCTTCTGCTTAAGCTGCTCAAAGGCCACGCTCAGATCGCCCGCTCCGTCGGGCAGGAGACGGGCAGCATAGAACTGATAGGACCCGTCACGCGGATAGAGGCTGACCCGGCCAACGGCCAGGACCTGCATCCCGTTTTCCGGCCGGAAGCGGAGCGAAAGGGCGTTGCCCTTGAACAGGACGCAGCGGATGGCGGATTCGGAATCCTTGAGGGAAAAATAGTGGTGGCCGGAGGGATAGAGCTTATAGTTGCTGATCTCGCCGCGGATGCAGACATTCTGAAGGTCGGAGTCGCGCTCGAGCTTGCCCCGAACGAGCTGGTTGAGCTCCGTGACAGAGAGAATCTTCTGTTCCATTCAGGCCTCCCGCAGATAGGTCAGAACCGCGATGCCGAGGGCGTTGTCGGTTGAATACCGAGGCTCGGCAAAGACGCAGTCGAGATCGGACATCGTCCGGCGCAGCAGGCTGTTCGAGGCCACGCCGCCGGAGAAGACCACAGGATACGGGATCGTTTTCATGGCGTCCAAGGTCGTGCGGCGGACCGCATAAGCCACCGACCGCAGGGCGAAGCCGGCAGTGGCGGCGGGGTTTTGGGTTCGTTCAAAGCAAGCACGGACCTGGTTCTCCAGACCGGAAAACGAAAACTCCAGATCGTGGGTTTTGACGCGGAAGAGGTCCTTGCCCTCGTCCTCAGACGCAAGGGCGTCGAGGGCCTTCCCTGCCGGGAAATCGAGGCCGAGGAGCTGGCCGGTGCGGTCAATGAGCTGACCGGCGGAGATGTCGGTGGTTCCGCCGATCCGCTGGCAGCGGATGTCCCCGTCTTCGGAGTGAACCATCAGGAGTTCAGTGGTACCTCCGGAGAGGTGCCAAGCCAAAAAAGACGTGACCAGCAGCTCCATCCGTCCGGCAGACCAGAGCGCCGCGGCGATATGGCCCTGCTGGTGGGAGAAGGTGTGCAGCGGGACTTGAAGGGCGGAGGCCAGGGTTCTGGCCTGGCTCTCCCCTGCCAGGAAGCAGGGCATATAGGAGCCCTCCACGGCCCTGGGCCTGGTGGAAACGCCGATGGCACCGATCTGACGGACCGGGATAGACGCAAACAGGCTGTCGGATAGCTCCGGCAGCCGTTTGATATGATGGAACAACGCGTCGGACTGACGCAGGCCAAGCGCCCCGGTTTTGACCGGAAGCAGCTCAGAGACGTTTTTCCCTTCCGTGCCGTCGAAGCCGGCGCAGGAGGTGGTGTAGTTGCTGGTGTCGAAGCCGATGGCGATCATTCCGCCGCCTCCCGGTCTCTGGAAAAGCTGCCCAGGACCCCGTTGACGAAGGCGGCCGTCTCGGGCTCCTCGTACTTTTGGGTGAGCAGGACGGCCTCGTGGACGGCGACATTCATCGGAACGTCCTCCACATAGAGCGCCTCGTACATGGCAAGCTCCATGATGGCCCGGGCCAGGCTGGAGATCCGGTTGAGGTTCCAGCCGATGGAATACCGGGAGATCAGGGCCTCCAGCTCGGCCCGGTGCTCGGTCACACCCTGCACCACGGCAGTGATGTAGCGCCTCTGCCTGGCAGTGGGCTTTTCGGAATAAACCTCGCTCTCCCCCGCCAGGCAGTCATAGTAGGCCTGCTCAAATCGGGTCTCCAGCACGTCTTCCACACGCTCCCCGCTGCACTGGACGGCATAGATCAGATGGACGGCAATTTCTCTTGCGTTTGACCGTGTCATAGTGCGCTCCGTTTCTATGTATTATGCCCGGGACATCGTGATGCCGCTGATGTTGACGTCTACGTGAGAAACCTTGAGCCCCGTCATGGACTCCACGGCGTTGGAGACAACGGTCTGGACGTTGCGGGCGATTTCCACGACAGAATGGCCGTAGAGCACAACCAGGCTGCAGTCGATCTGCACGCTGTCCTCGCCGAGGGTGACCTTGAGGCCCTTGCCGCTGTTCTTCCGGCCCAGGAAGCCGGCCAGATCGTCGCCGGAAAGACCGACCACGCCTTCCACGTCCTTGACCGCCGTGACGGCAATCGCGGTGATGACGTCCTCGTTTATATTGACGGTTCCGTTTTCCAGGGTACTGGTGATGTAGTCCTTATTATCAGCCATGATATTATCCTCCTTGTGGATAGTCTCTTTCGGATATTGTATCACAAATTATGAAAAAAACAACTGCTATTTCTCAATTTACCTCAATTATTCGAATCTCGGGCAGCGTGTAGTCGGTCTGACTGAGAATCACGTCGCTCAAAAGGGCAACGTCCGCCGGCTGCAGCCCCTCTTCCCCGGCCGGGACTGCCACCGTGATCCCCTCATCGGTCATATAGGCCACGCAGTCAGAGTAGCCCTTGGAGACGATCAGGCTCTCAATCGAGGCTTCGGCCAGGGAATGGTTCACAATCTCATCGAGCTTTGCGGTGCTGGCCGAGAGGTCCTCGCCGGTGCCGGCGTAGGAGATGGTCTCCTGCAGAAGCTCCACCGCGCTGTCCCGGCTCTCCTGACGGGTCAGGCGCAGGCGGGCGAACTGGTCGGCAACGGGCGAAGCCGGGTTTTCCGCTCCTGCCAGGGCCTCTAAGGCCTCGGCCTCGGTCTGCATCACCAGGGCTGCGTCGTCCATGACCTTCTCTGCATCCAGCGTGGAGACCAGGTCCGTCTTCAGCCCCTCCTCATAGCGCCAGTTCAGGTAGATCCCGGCGCAGACCAGGACCAGCACGGCGGCTACGATCACATTTCGTTTCCAGATTTTCATCATCCATCCTCCATCATTTCATTTTGACCACCGTGATCTTGTCGGTCCCGATCCCGAGCAGGGCCGAGACGGCGCTTGCGATCGCGTAGCGCACGGTGGGGCTGTCCGCCCCCTCGCTGACGATCAGCGCCCCGCGAAAGGTCGGATACTGCGCTCCGATCACGGCTGGTTCAGTATATGAGCTTCCCCGGGACAAGAGAACCGTTTCCGTCTTTTGAAGAACGGAGCTATTGGTCCCGTCGGACTGGGTCTGTTCCTCCCGGTCTGTCTGATAGACGGTTCTGGACCCTTCGGCGAGGGTCAGCATGACCCGGACCCGTCCGGCGCCTTCGATCTGGCTCAGGATGCGGGCAAGGTCCTCCTCTGTTTTGGCGCAGTAATCCGTCTGTGCCTCCGTTGTCTGCGTCGGCTCCGGCTGCTCTGTCCGGGCCGCGGTCTTGCGCTGTTTGGCGGGCAGGGCAAGGAGGGCCAGTCCGATCACAAGGATCAAGGCAGGATAGCGGTATTTCTGCAGAAAGGCAGCGGTCCTCCGGGACAGCTCGGCAGGCGGCTTCACGGCTCCACCCACCTTTGTCGTTCCGGGGGAATCGAGAGCGCATCCTGCAGCCAGTCCGAGAGCGCCGCCTGCTGGGCTGCGTCCGCCCGGCCGGAAGCCTCTACGGCCCAGGGGATCCAGACGCCGGCCGCTTCGTCCCGGCGGAGCTCCACCCGGAAGGTCAGCGCCGCACCAATCGCCTCCGCCTTCTGCGCGAGCAGGTCCTCAGTCTGCGACCGGATCAGCTCCTGCAGGAGGGCCTCGTTCTCTGATTCTGCCCGGGCCACGGCCTCCGGATCGGCGGTCTCCCATGGAAGAAGCAGGTCTGCAGGCGAGAGGTCCTTCAGCCGCAGCAGGGGACGCAGGACCGTCAGAACCAGCAGACAGCCGCACAGCAGCGTCAGGGCCCGCTTTCCCGTCCGCTTGAGAGGCAGACTCTGCGCCAGCGCGCCGAGAAAGCTGCAGGCGACCACGGACAAAAGCCAGGATTTGATTGCCGTCAAAGTATCACCATCCGTACACAGAGTACCAGCACCAGGAGGGCGAGCACGCAGCTCACGCCCGTCATGCTGACCAGGACGCCCATCGTCTCAGAGAGCTTTTCCAGCAGGCCGGAGACCCGCCCGGCCCCGACCGTCCCGCACAGGGCTGCAGCCAGCTTCAAGGTCAAATAATGGAGCCAGAGCTTCAGAAACGGGCCCAGGCAGATTGCCAGGACGGCCAGCATTCCATACAGGCCAACCGCATTTTTCAGCGTTCCGGCGGCCATGAGGATCGACTGCGAGGCCTCGGAGACCAGGCCGCCGACCACCGGCGACATGCCGGAAATCACCGTCCGGGCAGCACGGAGCTTCTGCGCGTCCACGGCTCCGGCAAAGATGCCGGTGGCGGTCAGAAAGGCCGAGAAGCCGTAGAGGACCCACTTGAGCAGGGTCACAAGCAGCCATTTGAGGAAGTCGCGCAGCTTGCCGAGCCTGTGCTCGGGCAGGATGGCGTCGGCCACGCAAAGAGCGGCATGCACCGGCAGGAGTGGGGCGAGTACGCCCGAGAGCAGGGCCAACAGGACGTCGAAAAAAACTGCCGCGGCGGAATACAACGCGCCAGCGCCGGAGACATTCCCGGAGGCCGTCAGCAGAGCCGTCATGCCGGGCAGCAGAAGACGGACGTACTCATGCGTCCGCGTGACGGTCTCGATCCCATCGGCGAGCATGGATCTCAGGCCTCCAATGCAGGCTGCGCTGACGCAGATGCAGGCCGCCGTGGCAGCCAGTTGTCCGCTCTCCCCCTCCTGGCCGAGGACCTGACAGAGGATGGCTGCGGCCAGACAGAGGCTGAGCAGGTGCAGACAGCCGTCCAGGTCCAGAACGTCCAGATTCTCCAGCAGGCCGCGCAAAATGCCCTTGACTTCCGGGGCGGCATTGGGGTCAAAGGCTCCGATCAGGTCCCGCTCCGCTTCGCTCAGACCGGCCTCGGGATCCGTCGACCCGATCAAGGGAGCTCCGTAGGCCGGGACGACCACTGCCCACAGGAGGACAAGCGTCAAAAGCAGGCGGGCAATCCATCTCAAAGCAGTTCCTCCATCAGCGACAGTACGGCCTCCAGAAGTGGCAGTGCAGATACCAGGCAGAGAAGGCCCCCTCCCAGCTCCAACAGCTTGGCCAGGGCGGACTGGCCGGCGTCCTGGCAGACCGCAGCGGCGATCTGGGTCAGCAGACCAATTGCCGGCACCTTCCAGAGTGGAGCCAGAAGGGCGTCCTCCAGCCCTGCCTTATCCCCCAGGCGGCGCAGAAGGTCCAGGATCGGCGCAAACCAGCCCAGCAGCCCGACCGCCGCCAGCACGCAGCCGGCCAGAGAGATCAGGAGCGCCAACTCCGGACTCTGCTTGCGGACGCTCAGAGCCAGGATGGCCGTCACCGTCCCAAGGCCGAGCAGACGCAGCCAGTCCTCCATCAGAAGCGAAACAGGTCCTTGACCAGGGCAAAGAGGTCAGCGATCTTCTGGGCCACCATCATCAGCACCACGACCAGGCCGGCCAGGGTGGTCATGGTGGCCTGCTCCTCCCGCCCGGAGCGGACCAGAACCTGATTGAGGATCGAGATCAGAATGCCGATGGCCGCAATTTTGAAGATCAGATCAATTTCCATCAGACCACCAGGATCAAAACCGCAGCCCCGGCACAGAGGCCGAGGATCTCATAGGAGCGACACTTTGCCTCTGTCTGCTCGCGGAGGCGGCCCGCCTGATGCGAGAGGGCTTCGCGGGCCAGACCGAGTTGGCGTAGCTGACCGGTGAGATCGAAGCGTCCGAAGCCGTCAAAGAGCTGCTCCAGGGCCAGGAAGGCGGCTGGCTGCAGAATCAGCCCCGACCGCTCCACCGCCCGACGCGTGGCCCCGACCGGCTCAAAATCCGGGTCGGAAGCGTCGTCGGCCAGGGCCGAGAAAAACTGCGAGACCGCGCCGGTGGCGGTTTCAGACAGGCGCTTACAGACCGCAGCGTAGGTTGGGCTTGCACAGCGCAGCTCGCTTTCCATCTGCTCCAGGGCGGCGCGGAGCTCGTCCAGCTCGCGCCCGGCGCGGCGCAGACGGCGGGCCGAGGAGAAGCCAACCCAGGCCGAGGACAGGACGACGAAGGCCGCCCCGAGGAATCTAAGATACTGCATATTCCACCCTTTCACAGCGCAAACTCCGGTCAGCCTCGATACAGATCAGGTTTTCAAAGACCCCGGCCTCCATCAAACGGCGGTAGAGTGGCCGCCTGCGCAGGTCCTCCGGACCGAGTACATGGACGGTGGCCAAAAAACGCACCCCGCAATAGGACGCCTGCAGGATCGTCCGCAGGTCATCCTCCGCCGAGATCTCATCCAGGGCAATCCAGTCCGGCCGCATCGAACGGAGCAAAAGCTCGATCCCCTCTCCCTTGCCGCAGAAGCTCAATACGTCGGTCAGCCGCCCCACACGAAGCTGGGGCTTTCCATCCAAACAGGCGGCCAGCTCGCCCCGCTCGTCCACGACGGCGACGCGCTGACCGAAGCGGTCCGAGACCTGGCGGATCAGGTCGCGCAGGACCGTGGTCTTTCCGCTCCCGGGCCGCCCCGCAATCAGAGCCGAGGCCGGGTGGCTCCAAAGCAGGTTCGTCGCGGCCTCCGCCGCCCCGGGGCAGTCCCGAGCGATCCGCAGAGCCATGGATTGAAGGTCGGTCAGGTTTTCCAGGCTCCCGCCGGAAAAAACCGCCGTGCCGCAGACGCCGAGCCGGTGACCGCCGGGAAGGGTCACGAAACCCCGGCGGAGCTGGTGTTGTACCGCGTAGCGCGAATGCTGGGCCGCCCGGCGCAGGAGGTCCGCAAGCATGGCCCCGTCCGCCTGGATCGGCCCCTCCGTGCCGCGAAGTCCGATCTCCCGCCCGCCCAGGACCACGCCAACCGGGCAGCCCACGCGGAATCGCAGCTCCTCCACCTCTCCCCCGCGCCGCTCAAATAAATCCAAAAGCGCAGGCCGGACCTCCGGCGGCAGATACTCCGTCAGGGCCGCGTATCGTTGTTCCATTTCCATCACCGGTACATGCTATGCGCCGCCGGACGGCGATATGCCCCGGACGAAAAAAGGAGCCGTATCACCAACGTGATACGGCCCCGTGGGGAATTCGGATTCAATTGTTTTCGGCAGCGTGCTTGCCCTGCCAGATCTGAACCAGCCGGACGATGACCGGGGAGAGCACGACGTTGAACAGCAGCTCAAACAGGAAGTTGAAGCCGACCAGACCGCCGACGACGTAGGCGCCGACGTTTTTGAAACCGGCGGCATCACCCCAGCTGCGGATCGTCTCCCAGAAGAACAGGCGGCAGCCAATCAGGAAAACGCCGGTATTCACGATGGGACAGACAATGGCAGCCACGTAGACCGCGAACAGAGGATGGCCTTTCTCCGCAATCGCCCGGTAGATCAAACCGGAAAACAGACCGGCCAGCGTGCCCTTGACCAGAACCGTGACAATGGTGCCGAAGGCGTTGACCGCCATGAAGGGAGCGGCGTCGCCGGAAAGCAGGACCACGACAGAGAAGACGAAGCCCAGCCACGCGCCGATCTGCCAGCCGAGCAGAGACGCGCCGATCACGATCGGGATCAGGACGAGGGAGATGGAAAAGGTGCCGAAACGGATAAAGCTGCCCAGGAGCTGGAGGACGACGACGATTGCCGTGAGCATCGCAGCAAGGGTCAACTGCCGGACCTTTTCAGAACGAGAGATTCTTGCTTCCATAATATAGCCTTTCTGCTGCTGTTCCGCCCTGACGTCGGATACAGCGCAGCTATATTCATATCACATTTGGGGCGATTTGTAAAGAGGGAAATGAATATTTTTAACGGATAGGTTGGATGCAGGGGAAGGCGATACAGATCAGCAACAGGCAGCAGGCAATTCATTGCGCGCATGAGAAAACCCTCCGCCGGATGGCGGAGGGTGTGATCAGCAAGTACGGAGAAAAATCAATAGCCTCTTCTCTTGTTCTTGCGGGCGGCCTCGCTCTTCTGCTTGCGCTTCAGGCTGGGGCTGACGTAATGCTCTCTCTTGCGAACTTCCTGCTGGATGCCAGCCTTCTGCACGCTGCGCTTGAAACGCTTGAGCGCATTCTCCAAGGATTCGTTCTCCTTGACCCGAATTTCAGACATTGATTTCCCTCCCTCCGATGTGCCCGGTTCAATCCTTGACACGTTCAGGGCCTTTTCTAAAAGGCGGACTTATTATACAGGCAGAATTTCAAATTGTCAAGTAGAATTCAGAACTTTTTTGCAAATTCCGGTGGGATTTTTGACCATTTGCGCACAGATACCTTCCTCAGACCTCCAAGGGCGCAGGCAGATCCTGCCCTGGGCCGATCTTTTCGGTCCGGGTCGGCTTGCGGCGGCATGAATCATCAGCAACCTTTTATCAAAAGGCCGTATGATTGCCACGAGAAATCAGTAAGAACGGCATTTTGCGCGCACAAACAAGAGGCTGCTGCAAATTGCAACAGCCTCTTGCGATGGGATGCTCAGAGAATCAGATTACTTGGACAGCGCCTTGGTGATGCGGGCCAGAGCGTCGTCGAGCTCCTCGTATGTGACGGGGATGGGAGGCGCGAAGCGGATGGTGTGGTCGTGGGTCTCTTTGCAGAGGACGCCCTCGTGGATGCAGGCCTTGACGTAGTCAAAGGCGTCGCCATAGAACTCCACGCCGATCAGCAGGCCGCGGCCGCGGACTTCCTTGATCTCGGGGTTGTGGATCTTCTTCAGGCCGTCCATGAAGTACTTGCCCTTCTCGCGGGCCATCTTGGGATAGTCGTCGCGCTGCAGGATCTCCAGAGCCTTGACGCCGCAGGCGCAGGCCAGGGGGTTGCCGCCGAAGGTGGAGCCGTGGGAGCCGGGGGTGTAGAGGCCAAGGATATCCTCGTTGGCAGCAATGCCGGACAGGGGCATCACGCCGCCGCCCAGAGCCTTGCCCATGATGTAGATATCGGGCTCCACGTTCTCATGCCAGCAGGCGAACATATCGCCGGTGCGGGCGAAGCCGGTCTGGACTTCATCAGCCAGGAAGAGAATGTTATTCTCGGTGCAGATCTTGCGGACCTCGGTCAGCCAGCCCTCGGGCGGCATGATGATGCCGGCCTCGCCCTGGATGGGCTCGGCAAGGAAGGCGACGGTGTTCGGGGTAATGGCGTCGCGCAGCGCCTGAGCGTTGCCGTAGGGGATGGTCTTGAAGCCCGGGGTATAGGGGCCAAAGCCGTCCTTGGCCAGGGGATCGGTGGAGAAGCTGATGATGGAGATCGTGCGGCCATGGAAGTTGTTTTCACAGGTGATGATCTCCTGCTTGCCGTTCTCAACGCCCTTGACGCGGGTGCCCCAGAGGCGGGCGGTCTTGAGCGCGGTCTCAACTGCTTCGGCGCCGGTGTTCATCGGCAGAACCATGTCCTTGCCGGTGAGCTTGGACAGAGCCTCGTAGAACTCGCCCAGGTTCTCGCAGTGGAAGGCGCGGCTGGTCAGAGTGACCTTGTCGAGCTGGGCTTTGGCGGCGGCGACGATCTCCGGATGACGGTGACCGAAGTTGTGTGCCGAGTAGGCGGAGAGCATGTCGTAATACTTGCGGCCCTCGGGGTCGGTGACGACGGCGCCTTCGGCCTTCACGATGACGACGGGCTTGGGCGCGTAGTTATGAGCGCCGTATTTGTTGGTTTTCTCGATGATTTGTTCCGAAGAATACATGACTTCCTCCTGATATATTAAATTTCTGATTGGCTTACTTTTCGGACATGTAGGGATAAGCAATGGCGTCGGAGGGGTTGAAGGTCTCCTTCACGCAGTGCGGGCTCATCCAGCGGATCATGTTGAGGGCAGTGCCGGCCTTGTCGTTCGTGCCGGAGGCGCGCGCGCCGCCGAAGGGCTGCTGGCCAACGACAGCACCGGTGCACTTGTCGTTGATGTAGAAGTTGCCGGCGGCGTGCTGCAGGGCCTTCTCCATCTTCACGATGGCTTCACGGTCCTGGGCAAAGATGGCGCCAGTCAGAGCGTAGGGAGAAGCCTCGTCGCAGATCTTCAGAGTCTTGTCCAGCTCTCTGTCGGGGTAGACGTAGATGGAGACGATCGGCCCGAAGATCTCCTTGACCATGGACTCGTAGTCCGGGTTCTTGCAGACGATGACGGTCGGTTCGACAAACCAGCCCTTGGAATCGTCGCAGTTGCCGCCGATGACGATCTCGCAATCGGGATCCGCCTTGGCGCGGTCGATGTAGCCCTTGCAGCGGTCATAGGAGTCCTTGTCGATGACAGCGGCCAGGAAGGTGTCGAAGTCCTGGACGTCGCCCATCGTGGCTTCCTTCATCATTTCCTTCATGGTCGCAAGGACCTTGGGCCAAATGCTCTTCGGCACGAAGGCACGGGAGCAGGCGGAGCACTTCTGGCCCTGGAACTCGAAGGAGCCGCGGATGATGGCGGCAGCCAGAGGACGGATCTTGGCGGTCTTATGCGCAAAGATGAAGTCCTTGCCGCCGGTCTCGCCCACGATGCGCGGATAGTTGCGGTAGGAAGCAATGTTCTCGCCGATCTGCTTCCAGACGCTCTGGAAGACTTCGGTGGAGCCGGTGAAGTGGAAGCCGGCCAGCTCGGGACGGGAGATCACATATTTGGACATGTCGCTGCCCCTGCAGGGAACGAAGTTGATGACGCCTGCGGGCAGGCCGCAGTCCATGAGCAGCTTCATGAAATAGTAGTTGGAGAGCACAGCCGTGCGGGAGGGCTTCCAGACTGCAACGTTGCCCACGATGGCCGGAGCCATGGGGAGGTTGCCGCCGATGGAGGTGAAGTTGAACGGCGTGATGGCGCAGATGAAGCCGTCAAGGGCACGGTAATCCTGACGGTCCCAGATGCCGGCAATGGAGCCCGGCTGATCCTTGAAGATCTCCTGCGCAGACCAGACGCCGAAGCGGCAGAAGTCAGCCAGCTCCGCGATGTCGATCTCCGCCTGGAACACGGTCTTGGACTGGCCCAGCATGGTGGAGGCGTTGAGGACCTTGCGATAGGGTCCGGTGATCATGTCGGCTGCCTTCAGGAAGATGGCGGAGCGGTGCTCCCAGGGCATGTCCTCCCAGGCCTTCTTGGCGGCCAGGGCGGCGTCAACAGCCATGGTGAGTTCCTTCTCACCGGCCATGCAGCACTCGGCGATCACGTGATGGTGATCGTGGGGCATGGTGACCTTGATGGTGTTCTCGGTGTAGATCTCCTTGCCGCCGATGATAAGCGGGATCTTGACGACCTTCGCAGACTGGCGGGCAAGCTCTTCCTTCAACTCTGCGCGCTCCTTGGAGCCGGGCATGTAGCCGAGGAAAGCGTCATTTGCAGGACGGGCGATGGTGAAATAAGCGTTTGACATAAATCCTCCTTTCATCTTTGACCCTTGCGAAACGAGTCGGGGCTGCGATCGTTAGATTTTTGCAAAAAAGACTGGAAAGCCTCTATCTGTGAATTATAGCATATCCGATTGTCAATGTCAAGATTTCACAAAGATGGGAGCTTTTGAAATCGAAAAATTAGTTGTTTTCACTTGAAGACTTATGGTGGGGCTGCTGCGTGCCGGCGAAGACCCAGAGCGCGGGGCGGATGCCGTAGTCGGGCTTGGTCACGAGGTAGTTATGGAGCGGGGAACCGTTCATATCGATGAAGATGACGCTCGTCTGCTTGTTGCCGGGCGTACGCATCCACCAGCAGGCGGTGCCGTATTGGCTGTGGGTCTTCGCGCCGCGGGCGACGGCATAGGCCGTCGGTGCGGCATAGAGTCCTTCCATGAGTTCGGCGTTTCCCTCCTCCGCGATCCAGAGCAGGTCGCTGTAGCCGAGCAGAAAGATCTTGTCATAGGTATCGGGGCCGCCTGAGGTGCCGACCGCCGGGTTGGAGCTGCTCTCCACCTTGGATTTGGCGACCAGGAAGCGCTCGTGCTCGTCAAATGCCTCGGTCAGGAATTCCCCGTTCAGCCGCTCACGCAGCGTGCAGTCCGACCAGGTGACCTTCTCCTCCTCGGTGTTGTAGGGTCCGACGTCCAGGATGGATTCCGCCAGCAGGAGCAGGCGGCCGTTTTTTCTGGCGAGCACCAGCCAGCGGATCGGCTCCTTGCCGTTCTGGCTGATGTTGTCCTGCTCATAATGGCCCAACACGATCACATCGCCGGGCTTGGCTTCGCAGAGCATCGGCGCAAGCGCAGGGTCTTCCTGGGCGTCAAAGGCGATCTCCTGGGCGCGCTCTTCCGCATCCTTGTACGTCCCCAGGAGGGCAAAGCGATCCACTGCCCCCTGCTCGTCGCCGAGCTTGTGGGCTGTTTCGGCAGCAGCGTATTGAATGGCCGGAAAGATGACGTTCCGAAACACGATGATCAAAACGGCAGCGATCAATAGAAGACCGGCAACGATGCCCCCGATGATCTTTCTGCGGCGGACCTTTTTCGCCCAGGCGACCGGGTCCACGTGTGCAACCTTTTTTCTTTTCATGGTTTCCTCCTTATTCTGGCTTGCGCAGAGAGCAGGTGCGGATGAACTGTCTGACCTCCGCTCCGCTCTGCAGATACCGAAGAAGGATCTCTGCGCAGGCGCGGCTGTCGCTCTCTGCATGATGGTGGTTGAGGCAAATACCGTAATACTCACACAGCGCATCCAGGCCATGGCGCATGCCGGGAAGGAGGCGGCGGCCCATCTGGACCGTGCACAAATAGCGGACGTAGGGCCGCCATTCGATTCCGTAGTCGCAGAGGCATTTCCTAAGAACGCCGAGATCAAACACGGCGTTGTGCGCAACCAGCAGGCCGCTGGAAAACAGCGGCGCAAGCTGCTCCCAGAGCTCCGGGAAGGTCGGCGCGCCGCGGACGGAATCTTCACCGATCCCGGTCAGAACCGTATTGAAATAATCGAAGGACGTCTCAGGATCAACCAGGGAGTAAAAGGAATCGGTGATCTCACCGTCCTCGATCACCGTGACGCCGATGGCGCTCATTCGCCGGTTCTCCCGGTTCGGCGTCTCTACGTCGAAGGCGACAAATCGTGACACGTTCCTACCTCCTTTCGGAATGGGGCTTGGGATAATAGAGAATTGAGAATTTCGGTGTTTTGATGCGAAAAAAGAATGGAAATAACCGTGCCAAACAGATCGATGCGTGCCACTGCAAATGATCTTGTTTATCATAGCACAATCCTCGGCTGATTTCCAGCTTTTTCGCAAACAATCGCACCCGTGGCGGGTGCGATTGTTTGCGTATCTGTTCTCGTTTGGTTTATTCTGTTTTCCTCTCGGTTTACACGACGGAGGGCTCGGTGAAGAGGTTGCCTTCGGCGAAGCGGGAAAGCTTAAGGCGGGAGGCATCGATGGTGGGCTCCATGCCGAGGATCATCTCGGACATGACCGTGCCGGTAACGGGGCCAAACATGAAGCCGTGTCCGGAGAAGCCGACGGCCACGTAGAAGCCTTCTACGCCCTCGACTTTATCATAGATGGGCTGACGGTCCGGGGACATGTTGTACAGGCCCGCCCACTGGCGGATGACGCGCAGCTTGCCGATCAGGGGCAGGACATTGTCGATGGTCTTTGCCATCTCCTCCAGGAAGTGCCATGAGGAGGTCCTTCTGAGGTCTCTGGGCTCGCCGGAGTCGCTGCGGCCCATGATGAAGGAGCCGTGCGGCGTCTGCTGCACATAGAGGTTCAGATTGAAGGCCATGACCATCGGATCCTGCATGTGCTCCACGGGCTCGGTGACCAGGATCTGGTGGCGCTCGGAATAGAGCGGAAGCTCCACCCCGACCATCTTCGCAATGCCCTGCGACCAGGCGTTTGCCGCGTTGACAACGATGGGTGTCTCGATATAGCCCTTATTGGTCTCCACGCCCACGATCCTGCCGTGCTCGACCTTGATGCCGGTGACCTCGGTGAACGTGTAGAACTCCACGCCAAGGCGCTTGGCTGCCTTGTAGAAGGCGTCGGTGGTCTTGTGGGGGTTCAGGAAGCCGTCCTTCTGGCAATAGGCTGCGCCGGAGAGGATGTCGGTGTTGAGGTGAGGCACCAGCTCCTTGGCCTCCTCCAGACTCATCATGCGGGAGGGGATGCCGCAGGCGTGCTGGACCTCAATGTTCTTGCGGAACTGGGTCAGCTCTTTTTCGGTGTCGGCAATCATCAGATAGCCGCTCTGACGCAGTTCGATGTCGCCGTCGTATTCCAGAATGTCGTTGGCATGCTCAAAGAACTCCGTGGAGAACTTGGACATGCGGCAGTTCATCTCGGTGCCCCACTGCATGCGGAAGCCAGCGCCGCAGGCGCCGGTGGAGCCGGAGCAGATGAAGCTCTTTTCCAGCACGACAATGTTCTTCGCCCCGCGGACAGCCAGGTTATAAGCGATGGAGCAGCCGGACATGCCGGCGCCGATGATGACGATATCCGCTTTATTCTTCATGCTTTTTGGCCTCCTCCGCGATCAGATGAAGCTGCACGCCCACCACCGGCGGGCGAATATTGTGGAACTTGAGATCGGCAATATTCTGACCGGTGGCGTTGGCGATCTCCCGGAGCACCAGCTGCCCGCAGGTCTTGCCCTGGCAGGGGCCCATGCCGATGCGGGTGATGCGCTTGATCTCGTCATAGGTCACATAACCCTGGGCGATCAGGTCCCGGATCTCCTTCAGCGTGACGTCGGAACAACGACAAATAATGGTATTCTCATCCATTCGCTTCTGCCTCCCTCCTGAAGTTTCGGAAGTCATAGAGGTACTTGCGCTCTACTGCCAGTGTCACGACCGGGGTGCGGTCGAAGGCGGGCGGATTGACCACGCGGAGTACCTTTGCCCGGCAAATGGGCTGTCCGGCCCGGTCCAGGCCGACGACGGTTTCCCCCGCGGCCGGCAGGGGCAGGAACTCGTAGGGGATCCGGAACTCCACGGTCTCATCGGATTTGGAGCCGTCGACGATCATGATCGCCAGACCGGGGCAGCGCGCCACGCACTGGCCGCAGCCGGTGCAGAGCGCTGCATCCCGGCAGGGGATGTTGTTGATGTCCTCGCCGACCGAGATCGCACCGAAGGGGCAGGCGGTTGAGCAGGGATTGCAGGGGATTTTCTGATAGCACTCTACCACCGCGACCGGGCCCTTGTTGATCCGCTCGATGGGAGGAAATTTTGTCATGACCATTTCACGGGTGGCCACACCAGTTTTTTCAAACATCTTCCTTCCCTCCTTACAGCTGGCTGAGCTTCATGCCGGTGCGGATTCGATCCCCGACCGGGCCGGACCGCAGGTCATCAAGCTGCTTGTGATAATCCTGCCTGCGCTGTTCAAAGTCATCGGGCATATGGCCGAGCTTTGCCGCGGCACACAGACCGGCGAGATAGCCCTCCACCATGGCGGAGCTGGCCTCCTCGATACCGGAGGCGTCGCCCGCGACGAAAATGCCGGGGATGCTGGTCTCGCAGTCCTCGGTCCGCATGGGCACGTTTCCGCTGAGCTGGGGCACGTATTTCATCTCAACGCCACGCATGGCCAGCAGCTCGTTGAGGGGGCTGAGCCCGACGGAGATGCAGAGCACGTCCACGTCATAGCGCTTCTCTGTGCCGGGGATGGGCCGGAATTTCTCGTCCACCTCGCAGACAACGGCTGCCTCGATGCAGTCGGTGCCGATGGCCTCCTTGACCGTGTGGGAGGTGAGGATCGGGACCCCCATTCTGGCCAGCTTGGAGGCATGGACCAGATAGGCGCCGATGCGGGGAGCGGCGTCCAGAACGGCCACGACCTGGATGCCCGCCTGCATGAGCTGGTAGCTGACGATCACGCCGATATTGCCCGCGCCGACCATCAGAACCCGATCGCCGGGGCGGACTCCGTAGACGTTCATCAGGGTCTGAACAGCGCCGGCGCCGTAGATGCCGGGCAGGTCGTTATTGGGGAAGGCCAGAGACTTTTCAAACGCGCCGGTGGCACAGATGATGGAGTCGGCCTTGATTTTGAAGTATTCCTTTTCATCCTTCAGGGCGGTCACCACATTGTCCTCATAGAAGCCGACGGCAGTGGTGTTGAGCAGGATCTCAATCTGATCGCCGAATTCACGGACCTTGTTCAGAAGGATGTCGGCGATGTCCACGCCTCTGTGGGATGCATACTGGCTCTCCGAGCCGAAAAACATATGGGTCTGCTTGATGAGCTGTCCGCCGGGCTTGAAGGTGCGCTCCAGGATGAGAACCCTCGCGCCAGAGGTGGCCGCAGAAATGGCGGCACACAGACCGGCGGGGCCGGAGCCGATGATCAGCAGTTCAACTTCTCTCATTTGATCGTCCCCTTTCCCTCCTGCGTTTCAACCGCCATTCCCTCCCGAAGGAGCGTGATGCAGGTTCGGACATTGGGCTCCCCGTCGACGACCATCTGACAGGATGCACAGTTCCCGATTGCGCAGTAGAAACCACGCGGGCGGTGCTTTTCCAGGCTCTTGGCAAGAACCTTCACACCGGCAGCGTGGAGGGCGGCAGCAATCGTTTCGCCTTCATACCCCTTCATGGGTTGACCGTTAAAGGTGAAATTGATTTCCTTACCCCGTTCAAAGGTAAGGATCGGGTGTTGCGTAATCCTCATATCCGCATGTCCTTTCATAAAAATCTACCCTCGATTACAGGAACAAGGCTATTCTCAATATAGCACGGTTTTTCGGCAGATGCAATAATTATCTCGAAAAAAATTTGTTATTTTTGTATATTTTTACTGAATATCGACATTTTTTCGAATTACTCCTGCATTCCGGGCGACGCTGAATGAAAAACCGCCAGCAGGCATAGGCGCCAGCTGACGGTATATCAAGAGAAAACGCACAAGCTTCTGTCTCAGATCCAGGCGGCCTCGGACAGGCCGGATTCCAGCAGGCGCTCCGTGGCATCGAACATGGAGAGCTCCGTGGGCATGATGGAAACCTCATGGGCTCCGGCAAGGTGCAGAAGCTCCTGCGTGGGCTCTGTTCCCGCCGGAAAAACCACGCAGTGGACCTCCGCGAGCATGGATGAGCGAACAACTGCCAGGTTTACCAGCCGGGTGATCAGGACCGTATCGCTGGAGGCGTAGCGAAGCACGTCCGCCATCAGATCGGTGCAAAAGACGTTGTCCACGCTGTTTTCCAGCAGCTCCTCATCGGTCAGAACTCTGGCCTTCAGGAGCTCCGCGACCTGTCTCAGCTTCATGCAGATCCCCTCCGTTTCGCATCTAATTCCGGAAAACGGCAGCTGTTTGGCCCTGTTTCCGGTTCTGTTTGCATAATAACACAGTTATCTGTGGATTTCAATACTGTTTGTAAAATTCTCCCGGCCTTGCAGCAGTGTGGTCTCCGGACCGGGAAAACAAAACCACCGCTCACCCCATGGAGCTCAGAATTGGGGTCTGCGGTGGTTTTGCTTGTGTTGAAAATCATCCGGCGCGAGGCGGGAGAACGGATTCTATGCCTTGGCGTGCGATTCTCCGTCCGTCGGCTTTGAATCCGCCAGGCGTTTGAGGACATGCGAAATGTGACGAATCTCTTTCCGGATGGCCTTGGACTCGGCGGTGATGCGGCGGACCCGCTGGGCAAGTTCCTCGGAGTATAATCCGACGTATGTCGTCGTCAGTTTTGTGCCGAGTTTCTTCCGGACATAGACATATCGGCGGCCGCCGTTATCCTTGATCTCGGTGGTGCCGTCATAGGGCAGGGCAGAAAGCTGCCGCTCCAATTCTTCCCTGCGCTGGATAAGCGCTGCGATATCATCTGGGTATTCTGTCATCATAGCAATTTGTGTTCCTTT
>CAMHMK010000010.1 GCA_946186225.1 uncultured Clostridia bacterium | reverse complement strand
ATCAGCGGCATCATTCATTGCGCTCCTCTCGGGTTTGTTTTCACTAACGGATGTTAGATTCCGCTAATTAGCGAGGCCTAAAAATTGTTAGGTCTCCCTAACCTCTGTAGAGTTTACCACGGCTAACTGCAAATGTCAAGTGGGTTTTTGAGAAAAAGTCGGAAATTTGCGGTTGGCTGCGTTATCTTTATAATGTATTTTCAAAAAAGAATGACGGGGGTACGTTTTCCGTGCCTCCGTCATTCTTTTTCGATTTCCACAATCTCATTCGGTGTGCAGTCCAAAATCCGGCACAACCGACTGAGCGTAATCATGGTGATGTTCCGTCCTTTTTTCAGGGAGTCCAACGTCCGGTTGTCAATGCCGCCCTTGAGCAGCTGATACTGTGTCACGCCCTTTTCAGTCATTGTTCTCCATAAGGGCTCATAGTTGAACATTGAACTCACCACCATTGCTAAACTACTGCAATTATATGGTGATTTCCGAAAAATATATATTGTGATTATAGTCACAATATGATATGATGGTGATACAACAAAAGAGGAGGCCACACCTATGGAAAAAGAATACTTTATCGACACACTGTTTGATCTGATCAATGAGAGCGACGCGTTAGAGGCAGATTTGCAGGATGTCAGCACTGACCGCGAGAACATCACAATCACCATGAAGGATGGAACAGTATTTATTCTAACTTTGATCGGATAAATCAACAAAAATAGTATTGCATATCCAATATTTGTTTGATATAGTAATATTGCGACGTGAGTATATAATTCATCCTGAACGAGGGTGTGGTTTTCTATGGTAAAAACGCATGCTCAAATTCGGCATCCTCGCTATGGGATTGGTTGACCGTGCGTCGCAGCAATTGGAGTCGCGTGTTTTTTGTGCGCAGCTTCGACTGCGCACTTTTTTGTCACACAGATAATCAAAACTATTGCAACACTCAATTGGGGAGGGATATGCTTATGACTAATCAAAAGACGCTATCCAAACGAATCCTACATAAAAGCGTTTCGCTACTTCTTGCAATTATCCTAATATTTGGAACAAGTGCTACGGCTTTTGCAGCAAGTAGTAAGACACTGTCAATCACATGGAGTCAGATCGCCGCAGTTGGAAATCAGCCTTCCGGCTCAGATGCGTGTGGTTGCTATTCACTTGCTTACAGCAGAACAATCCTCGATCATCAAGTGCATTACTGGAGCGAGTATGACTACAACGGTGGAACTAACCCATATAACGCTAGCGCTTACTGGTCAAAGGCTGGATATATCCCCGCTGCCGCTAGTACAGAACTTGCAGTGTGGCAGGAAGTCTACAAATCGATAAACAATGGGGCTCCAATTATTATATTGGTTAAAGGTGCCCGGGGAACGAATCACCATTTTGTGACAGTTGTTGGTTATACAAATGTTACGAGTGTAAATAGCCTAAGCGCAAGTAATTTCCTGTTCATCGATTCTGTACAGGGATCTACAAAATCGAATGTAGAGAACTTAGGCACCGTAGGGTATTCTTTGCTTTCCGAAAACTGGGAAGTTGGAAGTGGATATCACTATGTCTATACAAACGAAAGGCCAAGTTATGATCCAACAAAACCTCCTACCGTTGCGATTCTTAGCACAGATCATACATCTTATGAGGTTGATGAAACGGTCGTCTTTTCGGTTGCGGCTAATGGTAATGTTAACAACCTTTGGATATACTGCCCCAACGGAGACACATTAACTTATGAAGATGTTGGCTCAAGATACGAACTAGCATTTGGAATGTCCGGACATTTTCAGGCGCTTGTCCAAACGTGGAATGGTGTTGGCTCGCTTTGCAGCGATAAAATAGACTTTTATGTTGGAAACCCGACTTATGCAAGGATATCAACAAATAAAACCTACTATGCGGTTGATGAAAGAGTTTATTTTTCCATCGAAGCGGATGGTATAAAAAATGTTCTGTGGATATATTGCCCTAACGGTGATACACTTACTTACGATGATGTGGGCTATTCTTATGACCTTGGCTTTGGAATGTCCGGTCATTTCCAAGCACTTGTCCAAACATGGAACGGTGTCGGTTCAAAATGCAGCGACCGAATAGATTTCTATGTTGGAAATCAAACAGTAACCGTAACCTTTAATCCGAATGGCGGCAGCGTATCACCAACTACAAAGACAGTCACAATAGGTTCTAACTATGGCACGTTGCCAACTCCCACACGCACGTACTACAGCTTTGACGGCTGGTACACCTCTGCTTCAGGAGGAAGCAAGGTCACAGCCTCGACAACGGTTACCGCAACGACCAATCACACGCTCTATGCACATTGGACGCACGTTTGCGCTAGCGGGCACAATTACAGCTACGCCGTTACTACAACGCCGACTACATCTGCAACCGGTGTCCTGACTGGTACGTGCTCCAGGTGCGGGAATAGAACCACGATTACACTTCCGAAGCTGAATACCACAGACTACAATTACTCCGTCACGAAGCCAGCAACTTGCACAGCGACCGGGACAGGGCGGTATACCTGGAAAACAACGACTTATGGTACATTCTACTTCGATGTGACAATTTCCAAGACTGCGCACAGTTATACAACAACTGTCACACAGCCAACCTGCACGGCGCAGGGTTACACCACGCATACCTGCTCCGTCTGCGGCGATAGTTACAAGGATAGTTATACAAATGCTCTGGGGCACAGTTGGGATGCTGGGACAGTCACGCTGAAGCCCACTGAGACAGAACCCGGCGTTAAAACGTTCACCTGCACTCGCTGTGGAGAGACGAAAACCGAGCCAATTCCAGCGACAGGGCATACCCACAACTATAAAGTAACCGTAATCGCACCGACTTGCACCGAGCGGGGGTACACGATCCACGCCTGTGCTTGCGGCGAAAGCTATATTGATACCTATACCGCTGCACTTGGTCATGCGTGGGATGCAGGCGTCGTTACCACGAAACCTACAGAGACCGCAACCGGGATCATGACCTACACCTGTACTCGCTGCGGGGAGACAAAAACAGAAATCATTCCGATGCTGGAGCACGATCCCACGCCGACTCTGCCCTGTGACGGCGGCAACAGCTGTCCTGGCAACAAGTTCACGGATATGCCGGCCAAGGGAAACTGGGCGCATGACGCTATCGACTGGGCGATTGTAAATAAGATTACCGCCGGTACGAGCGCAACAACCTTCTCCCCGAGCGACGACTGCACCCGTGCCCAAATCGTGACCTTCCTCTGGCGTGCGGCGGGTTCCCCGGAGCCGAAGACCGCGAAGAATCCCTTCCAGGACGTCAGAGAGAAGGATTACTTCTACAAGGCCGTCCTTTGGGCCGTGGAAAACGGCATCACCTCCGGCACCAGCAAGACCAAGTTCAGCCCCAACGACGCCTGCACCAGAGCCCAGGTGGTGACCTTCCTGTGGCGGTATGAAAAGCAAGAAAAGCCCAAGAGCTCTTCCAACCCCTTCAAGGACGTCAAGGATAACGCCTATTATTACAAGGCCGTTCTCTGGGCCGTGGAGCAGGGCATCACCCAGGGCACCAGCAAGACCAGATTCAGCCCCGCCGACACCTGCACCCGCGGCCAGATCGTGACCTTCCTTTATCGGTACATGAAATGATAATCATAACCGAATTATAAAAGAGAATACCGGGATACTGTGCACAGATCTGTACACAGTATCCCGGTATTTCCTTTCGGATGAACCTGTCAGGCATCAATGACCGAACAGGATATCAAAGTAGTCCAGGTCCAAGCACTCGTCGGAGTAGCGGATCTTCTGGCGGACGATGGCGTCGATGCGATCGGTGTAGCCCTCGGGGACAGTCACGCCCTCGTTCGGAGTGAAGGTGCCGGTCTTGGCGTTGTACTTGCCCAGGTCGGTCTTCCAGCTGCAGTTCGGCCAGAACACGATCGGCTCGGCGTCGGAGAAGACGTCGCGGCCGGGGAGGAGACGGGAGTCCCACTCCGTGCCGAAGAGGTTGGAAAGCGTGGGCACGATGTCCAGGCTGAAGACCGGGTCGTCCACAACGATATTCTTTCCTTCCAGGCAGCCGGACCAGATCAGCAGGGCGTTGTGGTCCTGGGTGAAGCAATCCACATTCGGGAAGCCGTAGAGCTCATCCAGCACACCATTGGGGATTCCCCAGGTCTCGCTGGGCTCCAGAGCATAGGGATAGTGGTCGGTGGTCAGGACGATCACGGTGTCATCCGCGATCCCGGCGGCCTCCAGCTGGTCGATCAGGGACTTCATCGCGGCCTCCAGCTCGAGGTTCGCCGCGATATATGCCTTGACGTGCTCGCTGGCGTTCAGGCCCTGGACCTCGTCCTTGTGCTTTCTGGACATATCGCTGCCGGCCCACGAATACAGGCCATGACCGGAAACCGTCATATAGTAGATGCTGAAGGGCTGGTGGTCGATATACTGTGGGACCGTGAAATCGATCATTTCCAGATCGCTCTCCGGCCAGGCCTTGCTGACGCCCTCCTCCATGCCGGTCCCCACGCCGATGTACTTTTCATACCCCAGGTTTTCGTGCGTCAGGTCGCGGGAATAGTAGTTGTAGGTGTGATTGTGGTAGGCGCGGGAGAAATAGCCCAGGCGCATGAGCTGGTTGCCCATCGTGAAGTACAGGTTCCGCGTGGCGGACTTCTTCATGCTTTCGACGCCTTCATAGGGATCCAGGCCGGTCAGGTTGGTGTACTCGCCGGTGGAGGTGCTGCCGCCCCAGGCGGGCTGGTAGTAGTCGGTGAAGGTGATGCCCTGGGTGTACATACGGTAGAGGGTCGGGGTCAGGTCTTCCCGGATGACTTCCTTGGAGAAGCTTTCCGCCGTGATGAAGATCAGGTTCTTCCCCTGAAAGATGCCGGTCATCTCGTTCGTCTTCGAGGGCGTGAGGGAGTTGACGTACTTGTGCAGGGTCGCAACACGCTCTGATTTGGCAGATGCGATCAGGCTGTCAAAGTCGATTTGCAGGACGCTGTAGGGCTTCGCAGGCTCCGGCGCCTCGGTCGTCTCGACCGTTTGACCGGTGGCCTCGCCGGAGTCGATCACCTCGGACCCGCTCGGCTCGACCGGAGCCTTGTCCGAGGTGGTCGGCACGACGTCCCACTCGTGGGTCCCGGTGGGCCCGTCGATGTCGCCCAGCGGATCTCCGGTGGGCTTGCCGCCGTTGATCTGGTCACGGATCAGGGCCACGGGCAGGCCGAAGGACTCCGTTGCAGCCGTGAAGTTGTACTGGTCAGTCAGGGTACGGGTATCGGCGGAGACGACCATGGCGAAGAAAACCGCGACGGCCAGCAGGACCGCGCCGCCCACAAACAGGAGCCTGCGCGCGCCGCGGGTCATAATCCGGTGACGCGGCTTTGCATAGCGGTTGATCAGTAGGTAGGCGACGATCGGGACTGCAAAGAGCAGGATGCGCCAGAAGCCCGTCAGGATCAGATTGAAGGTACGGGCGGAAAAGTCCTCCTGCCCGGCGTTGCCGGAGCCGGAGATGAGCTGGGGAATCGTGAAGAAGTTTTTGAAGGAGTCCCAGACAAAGTATTCGACCAGGAACATTACGGCCCAAAAGATCGATACGACCAGGCCGAGGATCTGGTGGGCCCGGCGGTTGCGGGAGATCGTGGCGATCAGGGCGAAGAGCATGCCCAGCGACAGGGCAAAAAGCAGGATTCCGAGCCAGCGTCCCAGATGGAAGGGCTCCTTGATCCAGATGTGGAACAGGATCGTATCAAACAGGAAGGAGACCAGTACCAGCAGCCAGGGTGGCAGCGGGCCGGAGCGGCGCTTCCTGAGCGGGTTTTCCTTCGTCTGCGCCGGTTCCCGGCGGGTCCGCCGTTCAAAGCCGTCCAATGCGGCGCGCAGCTCGTCCTGTCGGTCGTTTTGCGGGTAGCTCATATTGCTCATATCAATCCTCCATCGTGAGTTCCGGAAAAACGGACCGCTCAGCAACTATGCATGTGAGCCGGTCCGTTTTCAGTGCGATTTTCAGCTAACCGGCAGAGCGGACAGCCTCTTTGTCAGGCGTCTCCACACGGGTGATGTCCGCGCCGAGACCTCTCAGCTTTTCGATCATTGTCTCATAGCCGCGTTCAATGTAATGCGCGTCCTCCACCGTGGTGACGCCGTCAGCGGCGATACCGGCAATGACCATTGCCGCACCGGCCCGGAGATCGCAGGCCTTGACCGCACAGCCGTGGAGCTTTTCCACACCGTCGATCACAGCGACCTTGGTATCCACCTGAATCGACGCGCCCATGCGATTGAGCTCGCCGCAGTAGCGGAAGCGGGTGTCATAGATGCTCTCGGTGATGATGCTGGTCCCGCGCGCCAGGGCCATGCAGACGCCAATCTGGGACTGCATGTCGGTCGGGAAGCCGGGATAGGGCAGCGTCTTGACGTTGGCGCGGCGCAGTCTGCTGTTGCTGACCACGCGGATCGCATCCTCGTACTCGGTGATCTTCGCCCCCATCTCCCGCAGCTTGGCGGTGATGCATTCCATGTGCTTGGGGATGACGTTTTGGATCAGGACGTCGCCGCCGGCCGCCGCAGCCGCCGCCATATAGGTGCCGGCTTCGATCTGATCGGGGATGATGGAGTAGAAGCCGCCGTGGAGGGAGCGGACGCCGCGGATCTTGATGACGTCCGTGCCGGCACCGGAGATCTTCGCGCCCATGGCGTTGAGGAAGTTGGCAAGGTCCACGATGTGGGGCTCCTTGGCCGCGTTCTCGATGTAGGTGGTCCCGCTGGCCAGAACCGCGCCGATCATGATGTTCATGGTGGCGCCGACAGAGACCACGTCCAGGTTGACGCGCGCGCCGCTCAGGCCGTTTTCCGGGGCGGTGGCGCAGACATAGCCGTTGTTCAGCTCCACGGTGGCGCCGATGGCCTCGAAGCCCTTGATGTGCTGGTCGATGGGACGGGGACCGAAGTTGCAGCCGCCGGGCAGCGCAACCTTGGCATGGCCAAAGCGGCCCAACTGCGCGCCGATCAGGTAATAGGAGGCGCGAATGCGCCGAACCAGCTCGATGGGGGCCACAGAATCCCGGACGTGACTGCAGTCGATTTCAACGGTATTGGCGCTCAGGCGACGTATGCCGGCGCCCATTTCATCGAGGATCTGGAGCAGCAGTCGGATATCCGAGATATCCGGGACGTTTTCAATGCGGCATACGCCTTGCACCAGCAGGGTCGCGGGCAGGATGCCGACGGCAGCATTCTTCGCGCCGCTGATCACAACCGTACCGTTCAAAGGTTTTCCGCCGCGAATGACATATTTGACCATGGATGTCAAAACTCCTTGAAAGAGTGTATTTCAGGTAAACATAAGTTCCCTTTTTAATGAACCAATGTATTATAACACAGATAAGCTAAATTGTAAAGCACGGTTTTTTGAGGATTGCGTGAGCATCATTTCTGCTGTCCGACCGTCCGCAGGCCCTTCGGATAGTGGTTTTTCAGGACGCCGCCGGCGGCCTTTGCCCAGCCAAGGGAGCAGCCGTCCAGGCGCAGAAGGGTCCAGCCCGAGCCGGAGGGACTGGGAATGGTCTCCCCGCGCAGATAGCGGTCGGCCTCCTCCGAGGTCAGATCGCGGACGTTCGCCGCCCCGCGCAGAAAGAGGGCCAGGGCATGGGCAGGCTCGGCGCGGCCCTTTTTCAGGACGGCCAGTTCAAGTCCAGGACGCAGCGCCTTAAGACCGCGCAGGTCCGGCAGCTCCGGCGGGGCCCAGAACACCCGCTCGCCCCAAAGCAGTGGGAATCCCTCCGGCAGACAGACGTCCAGCTGCTGCAAAAGTTCCCGGACCTCGGCGGGCAATTTCTCTGCGCCGCGCAGCGCCGGGCGGGACGAGGCTCCAACGTCTGCGGAGGCAGCCTCTCCCCTTCTTTGCAGCACGGCCGCAAAGTGTCCCTCACCGCGGAGCCGGTGGGGCCAGAGGCGGAAGGTGCAGGCAAGCTCCGGCTGTCCGTCCGGGACCCAGTCCGGACGCCCCGGTTCGAACCAGGGCGCATCTGCTGCCGCCACGGAAAAGTCCGGATGTCGGCGCAGAAAGGCGGAGACGGTCCCCTCATTCTCCTCCGGGGAGAAGGTGCAGGTGGAATAGACGAGACGGCCGCCCGGGCGAAGCATGGCGGCCGCAGAATCCAGGATCTCGGCTTGACGGCGGGCACACATGGCGACGGTCTCCGGGCTCCAGTCCGCCCAGGCGGCGTCGTGCTTGCGGAACATACCCTCGCCGGAGCAAGGCGCGTCCACAAGGACACGGTCAAAGAAGGCGGGAAAGCGCTCCGCCAGGCGGGCAGGATGTTCGTTCAGAACCAGGGCGTTGGCAATGCCCAGACGCTCGACGTTGCCGGAAAGGACCGCGGCACGCTTGGGGTGGATCTCATTGCAGACCAGAAGGCCGCGGTTTTGCATTCGTCCTGCGATCTGGGTCGTCTTTCCGCCCGGGGCGGCGCAGAGGTCCAGGATCCGCTCGCCCGGCCGGGGCTCCAGCAGGGCGGCAGGGGCCATGGCGCTGGGTTCCTGCAGATAATAGAGGCCGGCGTCGTGATACGGGTGCAGACCGGGACGGGTCTCCGCGTCGTAGCAGAAGCCGGTTGGCTCCCAGGGGACCTGGACCAGACCAAAGGGCAGGGGTGGCGGGTTCTTGGTTTTCAGCGGGTTCAGCCGCAGACCGACCGCCCGGGGGCGGTCCAGAGCTGCCAAAAACGCCGGGTACTCGTCCCCCAGCAGGGCCTCCATCTTTTCACAAAACGCTTCCGGCAGCATCCGGCGCTCCCCTCTTTCCTTGTGTTTTCCTCATCATAACGCAAATCCGTTGAAAATGCAAGAAAAAAGCGGCGGACACAAGCGGTTTGCACAGTGCGCCGAACGATGCTTGCAAATCGCGCGGTTTTGTGGTAGAGTACCAACAAAGAAAAAAACGGCCCGGATCGACCGGGCGAGGGAGGCGGCAGCATGGAAACGGTGGAAATGAAAATCATTGCGCGGATCGAATCGGCATATCAGGAGAAGTTCGGCATCCCGCGGCAGAGCGGGCTGGTGCCCTCCTTGACGGCACGGATCGTCTTTGAGCCGGCGTTTCGGAATCCGGACGCCCTGCGGGGCATCGATGGCTTTTCCCATCTGTGGCTGGTCTGGCAGTTTTCCAAGGCCGTGCGAAGCGACTGGTCGCCCACGGTCCGGCCGCCGCGGCTGGGGGGCAACGCCCGCGTCGGCGTTTTCGCTTCCCGCTCCCCCTTCCGGCCCAACGCGATCGGTCTGTCGTGCGTCAAGCTGGAGGCCGTTGCGCAGGACCCCGCCTGCGGCCCGGTGCTGATTGTCTCCGGCGCGGACCTGCTGGACGGGACGCCGATCTTCGATATCAAGCCCTATCTTCCCTACGCCGACTCCATCCCGGAGGCCGTCGGCGGCTTTGCGTCTTCCGCTCCGGTGCCGCGTCTGGCCGTGGAGGCAGAAGACGGCGTCCTCTCTCCCCTGCCGGTGCAGACCAGGACTGCCCTGCTGGATGTGCTCGCCCTGGATCCCCGTCCCTCCTATCAGGACGACCCGGAACGGGTCTATGGGATGCGCTTTGCGGGCTTTGAGGTGAAATTCCGGGTGGTCGGCCAGACGCTCCGGCTGATCTCGGTCTCGAAGCCGGACTGATTGCAACCGCCAAGCAAAGAATGCCCTCCGGTCAATCGAAAGGCGATTGACCGGAGGGCGATTCATTCATTCCAATCAGCAGAGGGTAGCGTAGATGACGGCCTTGATGGTGTGCATGCGGTTCTCGGCCTCGTCGAAAACCTTGGACTGCTTGGACTCGAAGACCTCGTCGGTGACTTCCATCTCGGTGATGCCGAACTTCTTGGCGATGTCGGCGCCGATGGTGGTCTTGGTGTCGTGGAAGGAGGGCAGGCAGTGCATGAAGATGGCGGTGGGCTTGGCGTTGGCCATCAGTTCCTTGTTGACCTGGTAGTCCTTCAGCAGGGCAATGCGCTTGGTCCAGATCTCGTCGGGCTCACCCATGGAGACCCAAATGTCGGTGTAGATGACGTCAGCGTCGGCGGCGCCTTCCTTGACGTCGTCGGTCATGCGGATGGTGCAGCCGTTCTCGGCAGCGATCTTCTTGCATTCGGCAACCAGGGACTCCTCGGGCCACAGCTCCTTGGGGCCGCAGGCGGTGAAGTTCATGCCCAGCTTGGCGGAGACGACCATCAGGGAGTTGGCCACGTTGTTCCGGGCGTCGCCCATGAAGGTGAAGTTCTTGCCCTTGACGGAGCCGAGGTTCTCTTCGATGGTCATAACGTCGGCCAGCATCTGGGTGGGATGGAACTGGTTGGTCAGGCCGTTCCAGACGGGAACGCCGGCGTAGCGGGCGAGCTCGTCCACGATGGTCTGGTCGAAGCCGCGGTACTCGATGCCGTCATACATGCGGCCCAGAACGCGGGCGGTATCGGCGATGGATTCCTTCTTGCCCATCTGAGAGCTGCCGGGATCGAGGTAGGTCACGCCGCAGCCGAGGTCCATACCGGCAACCTCGAAGGAGCAGCGGGTACGGGTAGAGGTCTTCTCGAACAGCAGAACGATGTTCTTGCCTTCCAGATAGCGGTGGGGAACGCCGTTGCGCTTCATGCGCTTGAATTCGGCGGCCAGATCCAGCAGATAGCGGATCTCGGCGGGAGTGTAGTCGAGCAGCTTCAGGAAATGACGTCCTCTGAGATTGACAGGCATGATAATGTTCTCCTTTTGTTGTGATAAAATAAGAGAGGTATATGCTGAACAGCCCGCGGGCTGACAGACGACAGGTTACAGGGGCGCGCGGTTGAGCGGCATGGACATGCAGCGCGGGCCGCCGCGGCCGCGGGAGAGCTCGGCGGAGGGGATCTCCAGGACCTCGATGCCGTTGTCGCGGAGGATGCGGTTGGTGACGGTGTTGCGGTTGTAGGTGACGACCTTGCCGGGGGCCACGCAAAGCGTGTTGGAGCCGTCGTTCCACTGCTCGCGCTGGGAGGCCACCGGGTCGCCGCCGCCGCAGAGGATCATGTTGATGTGATCCTGGTGCAGGTGGTATTCCAGGACGGAGCGGAGGCTGTCGCCGGCGTCGCGGACGTTGAGACCGCCCTTTGCGCCGGGGGTCAGCTCGAAGACGCGGAGCGTGGGGAGCATATCCGGGAAGACCACAAACTTGTCGTAGTCGATCTGGGTCAGGACGGTGTCAAGGTGCATGGTGGCGCGCATGGACGGGATGACGACGGCCAGGACCGTGCGGATCGTGGCGGACTCGTCGGCAAAGAGCTTCTTTGCCAGGGTCTCCACGGCCTCCGGCGTGGTGCGCTGGGAGATGCCGACCGCAATCGTATCGGCGGAGATGTTCAGAACGTCGCCGCCCTCCAGGGAATAGTTCTCATTGCCGTTGGCGTAGAGAGGAACCTTACCGCCGAACTCGGGGTGGTACTTGAAGATGTAACGCGCGAAGATCGTCTCCTGGCAGCGGGTGACGGAGTACATGCGGTTGATGGCCACGCCCTCGCCGATGGATTCGAAGGGATCGCGGGTGAAATAGAGGTTCGGCATGGGCTCCAGGGCGAAATCGTGCTGGCGGCTCAGCAGGCCGGGCAGGATGAACTTGGGATGCACGTTCAGCTCCTTGAAGGAGACGCCGGCCATTGTCTTGAGGATGAGCTCCTTATCGTCGGGGATCGACATCAGGTATTCATAGAGCTCCTCGCGGTAGTCCACATTGGGCGAGAAGGTGACGAATTCGCGGAGGAATTCCTCGCGCAGACCGGGGTTGGCCCGGAGCGTTTCCGCGGCCAGATCCTCGAGATAGACGACCTCGGATCCGCTTTCGCGCAGGATCTCGGCAAAACGGTCGTGCTCGGCCTGCGCAACGGGCAGATAGGGGATGTCGTCAAAGAGCAGACGGTCCAGGGTGCCGGGCGTCAGGTGCTCCAGCTCGCGGCCGGGGCGATGGAGCATGACCCGTTTGAGGGGCGCAATCTCGCTTTTTACGAAGATGGACATAGACAGAACTCCTTTATCCGGTCACCGGCGCAGTGCGCAGGCGCAAACCTGATTTTTTTCGTGAATTTCCGTATAACATTATAACGGTAAGGGCTGTGTTTGTCAACCTCAGTCTTATGAAAAATCACGAAAACCGGGCATGGACAGGGAAATGCCGCAGGCGGAGATCGATCCGCCTGCGGCGCTCTTTTCAACCAAAGGATCATGCATCCCAGACCGGATAGGCGATCTCCAGATCGGCATAGCTGGGATAGAACCAGTCGCTGACATCCCTTCCGTGGAAGTAGGCGTCCAGGACCCTGGCCAGCAGGGCGGAGAAGATCTCGGCGCCCTCGGGGCTCAGATGGTTCTCGTCATAGTAAAGGGAGTCCGGGATCGTGGACACCTTTTCAATGGCCAGGTTGAAGTTATAATAGGCGACCTTTTCCTCCGCGGCGAATGCGGAAAACCAGGTCTGGAAGTACTCGAGGTTGTCGTAGAGATAGTTGTAGTAACGGCTCTGCGGGGTGGTGATCAGGACGGGCTTCGCGCCGTGATCCCGGCAGATCTGCAGCAGTCTGCGCAGGCCGGCCACGTTTTCCGGGAGGATCTCGTCCGGCAGGGATCGGACGTGGTAGATCTCCATGTAATTTGTATCGATCTCGCGGTTCTTCTTCGGCGTGGCGTAGAAGCCCCGCGCCAGCTCCCGGTTCCGGGTCGAATAGGTGCCGGTCAGAAAACGGGCCGCAGATTCAACGCCGCAGGAAACCATGTCATAGTAGACGTCGGGGTATTCCGAGATGGGAAAGGCCCTGCGGAGAAAGCGCCAGCGGTCGCCGGAATTGTTGAGCTTGGCCAGGATCGGAAGATCGCCGTGGGGCCCCTCTTCTGAGCGGTTCCGGGTCAGCGTATCCGACGAGACCTCGAGGACCACGGTGTGGACCGGGTTGCGGGAGAGCTCCTCCTCCAGCAGCGCGCAGCGGCCCTCCATCGTCATCAGCATGCCGGAGAGGTTATAGCTGCGCACGCCCAGGTAGCGGTCCAGAATATCGGGGCGAACCCCCATATAGGCATAGGATGCGCCGTTGACCAGGACCGTGACGCTTCCGGCCAGCTCGTCCCGCTCGCGGCTGTCCTGATAGTGGAAGTTTTCCCCGTGCAGATAGCACCAGACGAAGCCTGCGCTGAGCACCGCGACAGCCAGCAGGAAGATCCCGACTGTCCTGAGTATTTTCAAAGCAATCTTAAAACTCCGCATACAGGAACCCTCCCTGATCGGTGGAGGCGGGGACGCCGAAATAGAGAATCACAAAGAACAGCGCGACAAACAGCAGGATCCGGAGAACATAGGGCACACGGCGTTCCATCCGCGTGCGGACGGATTCTCTGCGCTGGAGCAGACTGACGACGAACATCAGGATGCTCCCGAAGACAGCCGCCGCCAGGTTCCGCATCGAATCCACGAAGGGCAAAAGCTCAGCCAGGGACCCGGGAAGGGTGTGTTCGGTCAGGATGCGCTTCCATAGGCCGAGGCCGTCGCGCAGACTGCCGACCTCCGGCAGAACCTTGATGAAGGTGACCAGCAGGAAGGTCCGCAGGACCTGGAAAGCCCGCCAAAGCCAGGCGGATTCGCGGATGCGCAGGGCCTTCTTGCAGCGGTCGAAGGGCTTTTCCATCCACATGGAGAAGATGATGAACAGTCCGTTGACGCCGCCCCAGGCGATATAGCCCCAGCTGGCCCCATGCCATAGGCCGGTGGCCAGCCAGACCACCACCAGGGCGATCGTGGCGGGCAGATAGGCTCCGACCGTGCGGCCAAGGCGCTTCTTGGACCACTTGCCGAGACGCTGATTCCAGCGGGAGACTGCCAGCGGGTAGTAGACGTAGTTTTTGAACCAGGCGCCGAGGCTGATGTGCCAGCGCCGCCAGTATTCCGCCACGGATTTGGAGAAATAAGGCCGCTCGAAGTTCTCGGTCAGGCGAATGCCCAGGATCTCGCAGAAGCCGCACATGATGTCCATGTAGCCGGAGAAGTCGGCGTAGATCTGCGCGCTGTAGCACAGGGCGCCCAGGAAGGCGGTCAGGCCGGTGTAGCCCGGGTAGTTGGCAAAGACGTCGGCAACGTAGACGGAAAGGATGTTGGCGACGACCATCTTCTTGAAAAAGCCCCAGAGCATCCGCTGTGCGCCGCGGGAGAAATTGCGGTCGTCCAGATCGTGCGGCGCAAAGAGCTGTGGGCCTAAGTCGTTCCAGGTACTGATCGGGCCCTGGGTGATCTGCGGGAAGAAGGAGGTGAAGAGCAGCACCTTGAAGGGGTTGCGCTCGGCCTCGGCTTTCTCCCAGTAGACGTCGCAGAGATAGCCGACGGTCTGGAAGGTATAGAAGGAAATGCCCAGCGGCACCGCCCAGTGGATGGCGTCTGTGACGCGGCCGCCAAAGCGGGCGGCGATCGCATCGGCCTGCGCCAGCAGGAAATGAACGTATTTGAACGCGCACAGAATCCCGAGATTCAATACCAGGCAGAGGACCAGCACCAGCCTGCGGCGGGCATTGCCTCTGGCCTTATAGGCTGCGCGCTCGGCCTTGGTGAGCGTCTCCCTGTTGGCCTTCAGCCAGAGCTTGTCCCGTTTCTGCCGGGCAGAAATCCAGAGCGCAGCGCCCCAGGTGGAGAGGGCCGTAAGGAACACAAAGGGCAGCAGCTGCCAGCCGCCGCAGGCATAGAAGCCCAGGCTGGCCGCCAGCAGGACCCACCACTGCAGGCGCTTGGGTACGAGGAAATATACGATCGTCAGCCCCAGCAGAAGGAGCAGAAAGGACACGGAAATAATGGACATTGCAAACTCCGGTTTTCATTGCAGAATGCAGCGCACTGCGTGCGCCAAGTCCTATTTTACAAAATCCGACCGAAAAGTCAAGGTACATTCCGCTATTTTTGCAAATCACGGAACTGCCCGGAATCTGCAACGTCATAAGCGCAGATCATCCCCATAAAGGAGGTACTGACCATGAAGCATTACACCTGGTGGCAGCGTCTGCTCGGCTTCGGACTCTCGCTGGTCGTTCTTTTGCTGCTTGCAAGCTGCGCAGGATCAAATTCGGCCAAAGACGGCGCCACGCCTGTACCCACATCCAAGACGACAGCAGGAAGCTCCGACACCGTCGCTCCGGATGCGTTCGTCGAAGAGGCAGGAGGAAAGCTGCCCGTGCGGGACATAGGAGACGCCAGCATCTCATTTGAAGTCGACGGAAAATCCACATCCTATGGCGACACGCCCGTACTCGGCACACCGATCCCCGATGCGCCAGCGCCGGAAGGGGAAGACGACCCTGCCGGTGAGATCGGCGACCCGGAGCCGGTCGCGGCGGACTCCGGCGAGGCCTTCGTCCTGACTGCCGCGGAGTGGAACGACAACGAAAACTGGCCCTTCTTCACGAATCTGGTCAACGCCGGGACCATCTCCTTCCCCAGCTTCGGGATCGACCCCCGCAACCGGATTGTTCTGACACTGACCGACGCAGCCGGCAATCCCCTGGACAACGAGACCGCCGTCTTGACGGATGCGGCGGGCAACGCGCTCTGGACCGCCCGGACCGACAAGCAGGGCACAGCCTATCTCTTCTTCGGGCAGGACCAGACCCCCGACCATGTGGAAGCAGGCGGCGTCTCCACGCCCGTGACCGTCCAGACCCCGGACGGCAGCGGCCAGGGCACGAGCGTGACTGCACGCGTCGATACGCTGGCGGTGACCGGGACCCGGTCAGCCGCTGCGCAAACCGGTCTGCAGGTGATGTTCCTGGTGGACACCACCGGCTCCATGAGCGACGAGATCGCCTATCTGCAGAAGGACTTTTCCGACATCGCCGCGGCAGTCGGCAGCGACGGGATCTCCTACGCCGCCTGCTTTTACCGGGACGAGGGCGACGATTACGTGACCCGGATGAATCCCTTTACCACAGACGTCGCTGCGGTCCAGGGCAAGATCAACGGCGAGTACGCCGATGGCGGCGGAGACATGCCGGAGGCCGTGGCAGAGGCGCTGACCGAGGCCGTCTCCGCAGCGCAGGGCTGGTCCGAGACAGATGCGAAGCTCCTCTTTCTGATCTACGACGCGCCCCCGCACGAGAAAACGGACGCCGCCCTGGATGCCGCGATCCGCAGCGCCGCCGATCAGGGCATCCGCGTGGTCCCCGTGGTTGCCTCCAACGCAGACCGCGAGACGGAGCTCTTCGGCAGGGCCGCAGCCATCGTCACCGGCGGCACCTACGTCTTCCTGACTGACGATTCCGGCGTGGGCGGCGAACATCTGGAGCCCATTGTCGGCAGCTATGAGGTCGAGCTTCTGCACGACGTCATCGTCCGCATCATCAACGAAAATCGGCCCGGTTGAAGCCGTGCCCTGAAATCGGCAGAGGCGTGAGCGCATGCCTTCCATCGAGCGCACAGAGCGGAGCTCCGCTCTGTGCGCTCAATTTTTATCGGTGCAGATGAAAAAATCGCTTGACAAGACGTATGGAGCATGCTATAACTGTATTATAACAGTTAACACAGTTAATACAGGTGAAAGGAGCAATGCGATTTGATCAGTCTGAACTACCGCGATCCGCGGCCGATCTATGAGCAGCTGGAAGAAAAGCTGCGGCGGCTGATTTTGTCCGGGGCCATCGCCGAGGGCGAGCGGCTGCCGTCGGTGCGCGAGCTGGCGAGCGAGCTTGCCATCAACCCGAACACGATCCAGCGGGCCTATCGAGAGCTCGAGCAGGCAGGCTTCATCTATTCCGTCCCCGGCAAGGGCTCCTTCGCGGGCAAGCTTTCCGGCGTGGACGAGAGCAGACGCCGCGCGCTGCGCGAAAAGCTGACCGCGATCTGGACCGAGCTGCTGCAGCTTGGAGATGACCCCAACGAGCTGCAAACCCTGTTGAAGGAGGTATCTTCCCATGATTGAAGTACGAAATCTGCGCAAGAGCTTTGACGGCTTCGTCGCGCTGGACGACCTGACAATGACGGTCCCGGACGGCGCGGTCTACGGCCTGGTCGGACCCAACGGGGCTGGCAAGTCCACCGTGATCCGCCATGTGACCGGCATTTTCCGCCCCGACAGCGGAACCGTCACGGTCGGTGGCGCGCCGGTGTATGAGAATCCTGCCGTCAAGACCGGAATCGCCTACATCCCCGACGACGTTTTCTACTTCCCTTCCGCGAATCTCACCGACATGAAGAAATTCTACGCCGGAACCTATCCGGACTTCGACCCGGCCATGTTTGAGGAGCTGCGCAAGAGCTTCAACCTGGACCCGAAGAGCCAGCTTCGGCGCTTTTCCAAGGGCATGCAGAAGCAGGCGGCCTTTCTGCTGGCCATCGCCAGCCGTCCGAAGGTCCTGGTCCTGGACGAGCCCGTGGACGGTCTGGACCCCGTGATGCGCCGCCAGGTCTGGGGTCTGCTTTTGCAGGACGTGGCCCAGCGCGGGACGACCGTCCTGGTCAGCTCCCACAATCTGCGCGAGCTGGAGGACGTCTGCGACCACGTGGGCATCCTGCACAAGGGAAAGATGCTGCTGGAGCGGACACTCGACGAGCTGCAGGACAACGTGGTGAAGGCGCAGATCGTTCTCCGCGAGGGGACGGAACTGCCCGAGCGCCTCAAGGTCCTGCACCGGTCCAAGACGGGCAAGGTGGAGACCATTATCATCCGGGGCAGCCAGGATGCCGTCAGCGCTGCTCTGGCCGCCGTCAATCCGATCTTCTACGACCTGGTCCCGCTGACGCTGGAGGAGGTCTTCGTCTATGAGCTGGGAGGTGTGGACTATGAAGTCAAAACTGTCATTCTTTGATCCGACCCTGCTGCGGAAGAACATCAGCCGCTTCTCCCCTGCCTGGGCGCTGCTGCTGGTGCTGTTCGTTCTCAGCGGCCCGGTGCCCCTGATGCTGGAGCTGGATCGGGTGATCCCGGAGGTGCGAACGGAGGTTGCCCTGGAGCAGTTCCGGAACGACCTTCCCATGGGAATCTTCTTCGCCTTCGGGGCGGCGCCGATCTTTGCCGCCCTGGTCTTCAAGTACCTGCACAAGACCCGCTCGGCCTATATGATGCACGCCTTCCCGATGACCCGGAACTGCCTGTTTCTGACGAACGCCGTTTCCGGCTTCCTGTTCTGGGCGGTGCCCGCTCTGGTGACCGTTCTGCTGGAGCTGGCTGTCCTCGCGGCCATGAACGTCGGCGGCTGCTGGGGCGCTGTCTGGTCCATGCTGGGCATGTGGCTCCTGGCCGATCTGTTTTTCTACGGGCTGGCAGTCTTTTCCATGCACATATCGGGCAACACGGTCATTGCCGTCCTGAGCTATGCGGCGCTGAACTTCATTTGCCTTGGCCTGCCCGTGATGGTTCTGCTGCTGGTGCAGCTCTATTTCCGGGGCTTCGATTTCGAGCTCTCCGGCCGGATCCTTCGGCTGGCCCCGATCATCGAGCTGCTGAATGACGGCAGCCCGGATCCGAAGATACTCTGGATCTATGCCGCCGTGGGGCTGATTCTGACCGTCCTGGCCTGGGTCCACTACCGCTTCCGTCAGGTGGAGCGGGCCGGAGACCCGATGGCCTTCCCCTGGGCCAGGGCAGCCTTCCGTCTGATCTTCACCCTCTGCTGCGCCATGGGACTCGGCTTCATCCTGTCCGCCTTCTTCGGCGTCCTGAACGGAAACGAAGGCCGCGCATTCCTTCCCTTCGCTTTGCTCGGCTGCTTCTTAGGCTGGTTCGGCTCCTCGATGATGATCGAGCGGACGGTCAAGGTCTTTCGGAAGAAAAACGTCTGGATCGGCTTCGCCGCCTTCGTCGTCGTACTGCTCGCGGCGGTGCTGGGTCTGAAACATGACGTTCTGGGCTTCCAGCGCAAGATCCCCGAAACTGCCGACGTGGTTTCCGTGGAGGTCTGGACCTATGGAGACCCCCAGAGCCGGTTGAATGTCAGCGACTGCATCACCCTGACGGAGCGCGCGGACATCGAGACCATCCGCGACTTCCACCGGAACGCTCTGAACGCTGCGAATCAATCGGTCGATCTGAACGGTCTCTTTTCCGTCGGGCACTACGATTACGGGCAGGTCCACCTCTGCTATCGGCTGAAAAACGGCGGGACCCTGCGCCGCGTCTATAGGGCTTCTACGGTTGATGCGCAAGACCTCGCCGCCATCTTTTCCCGTCCGGACGTCGCAACGGCCTGGTACGAGAAGATGATCCCGGACCCCTATGACAGCGTCTGCATCACCGGCTTGATGAAGGAGGAAGCGGAAGACGGCAATTACTACCAAGTTTCCAACGACATCGAGATCCGCGGCGCGGAACGCAAAGCCGCCCTGCGCAGTGCGATTCTGGCCGATGCGGCGGCGGGACGACTGCCGATCCTCAACTTCATGACCGGGGATTCGGAACAGGGCGAAACGACAATCACCGGCTCCGACGGAAGCGTTTATTCCGTGTATCCTTTCGATCTCCATCTCGAATTTGATCGAAACGATCCGGGCTTCGGACAGCATTTCTGGTACATTCCGATCTGCCCAGAGGCCACCGAAACCATCCATCTGTTCGTGCAATAGCGCTGCCCGGCGCACCTATAAAAGTACAGCCGCCGCGAGGCGACTGTTCTTTTATAGCATCTTTGAGGGTTAATTGTTTCTGGAATAGGTGTTGATGCCCGTCATGGCCCGAAGGGTTTCCGAATCCAGGGGATAGATCGTCTTGGTCATATTCAGGGCTTCCACGATGTCGATGTCGGTCAAATCGCCGCTCCTCAATGCCACAACGCGATTTGCCTTGCCCTCGACCAGAGCTTTCACCGCGTAATAGCCCATTCGGGTGGCAGTTACCCGGTCTCTGGCGGTGGGGGATCCGCCTCTTTGAATGTGGCCCAAAATTGTAACCCGTGGATCCAGCCCCAGGGAATCCTTGATTTTTCCGGCTACGTCATAGGCTCCGTTCATGGCGCCCTCGGCAACCACGATCATGTAATGGGTAAAGCCGTTAAGTCTGGCCGCGCGGATTTTTTCAATGACGTCCCGATCAAAATCAATGGATTCTTCCGGTACCAGCACGGCAGTAGCCCCCACGGCAATGCCCACATACATGGCAAGATAACCTGCATTGCGGCCCATGACCTCCACAACCGAGCAGCGCTCGTGGGACTGCATGGTGTCGCGCAGCTTGTCGATGCACTCAATTGCAGTGTTTGCGGCGGTGTCAAAGCCGATGGTATAACCGGTGGAGGAGATGTCGTTGTCGATGGTGCCAGGGATCCCGATCACGGGAATGCCGTATTTTGAGAGTTCCAGTGCTCCCCGGAAGGTCCCGTCGCCGCCGATGGCAACAATGCCATCAATGCCGAAGAGCTTACAGGTGGCGTAGGCCTTTTTCCGACCTTCGTCGGTCATGAATTCTTTGCTGCGGGCAGAGTATAGGATGGTGCCGCCCCGGTTGATGATGTGCGCCACGTCATTTCGCTCCAGACGCTTTACCTCACTGTTGATCAAGCCGTTCCACCCGCGATAGATGCCGAGACAATCAACACCGAAGTTCACACAGGCGCGGTAAACCGCTCGAACAGCCGCATTCATGCCAGGTGCGTCACCGCCGGAAGTCAGGACGCCGATTCGCTTGACTGATGTACTCATATTATTTCACCTCACCGGTATTTTATACCATTCTCCTGAAAAAGTAAAGCACTTTTTTCGGAAATCTCCGGCTGCATCCACATCTGTCGAAAGCACAGAAACCGCAACGCAGTTGAAAACAATGACTTCTGCGGAACGTCCGGAATCATTTCTATGCTTCGGGGGTGCGCCGACGCGGTGCGGCCCATGGGATTCTGCGATGGAAATCAGGTTTTTCACAGTCGTTCTCCTCCCTTTGTGTTGTGCAGCCTGCAAAGCTGCGATGCGATTCACCGGATCTTTGCCTTGCCGCAGTGCTCCCGGAGGAACTGCTCCACAAAATCAAAATCCGCTTCCTCGGCATAGATCTGATTTTTGTCCAATGTATGGTTTACGTGGATGGTGTGGCGCTTCCTGCGCACTCGAATACTCGTCACCGTCCTCAGCTGAGACGTACTGCTGCTGCGGACGGCAGTGTTCAGCCCCAGGCCGGACATGGCCGGGTTCCCCGACTTGAAGCCCACCAGCGCGGTGACCCAGCCGAGGGCCTCCGTCTTCTCGAACTGATGGGGCATCTGGATATGCGTCACATACTCCTCTGTCATCTCAAAAAGCACCTGATACTTCCATCCGTAGGCAGCCGCAAGGATCAGATAGGCGATAATGCTGATGACGAAGAATACGCCGATCAGGATCACGAACACCTTCGACGATGCCCACAGATCGGCCCCGCTTTTGACCGTGCCCTGCAAAAGGTCGACGATGAGCGTGAGCAGGTACGCCGCCCCGAAGCTGATGCCCAGGACCTTCCACACCGTGAACAGGATCGTGGGATTGCGCAGCATGTTGTACTCATAGGTCCAGCGATAGACCCCGTCCGGGCAGAGCCAAATGTTTTCCGTCACCCGCTTGCCCTGGTTTTCAAGCTGATCGTCATTCATCCTCAGTCACCTCCGCTTTCTTTCAGGAACGCAATATGGAAAAACTGTCCATTCTCATGAAACAGCATGGGGATCCGCTCCGGCGTCACCACGTTCACGCCTACCTGCCCGGTTTTTCCATCTTCGGCGGCAAGGCCCATGTCGATCACCGCAGACTGTTCACCCACGGAGATCCGCAGCTCGTGGGCAACGTCATAGCGGACCGGCATGCTGCCGTGGGGCGGCAGGTCCCCGCTTAAAAACTCATAGGTCCCCGGATGCTCCCCCTCCGGCAGGCCAGTCAACGCCGCCAGCTCCCCGTCGAAGTCGATGACAATGCTCTCCCCGTCTCCGTTGAACTGCATACTGCCGTGTTCTGAGGTGAAAACGCCCTCGTGGTCCGCCGGTGCGGGGGTGTCCGGCTCATAGGGCATATTATCCGGCCTTGCGCCGCCGGTGCAGCCGGTGCATAAGAGCAGCACCGCCAGCAGCAGCGGGATCATTCGATACATCGCGCATCTCATCGGCTCAATCCTCCTCTGTCTGTTTATCCCATGCTGCATTCACTGCTGAAACAGGGCCGGCGGCACAGGATGAAATGGCTGCGTCTATTCCTCCATTCAAAGTATACTACTTCCGAAAGTCACTCTCAAGCGCTGCCAAAAAATTGACAATGACAAAAAATTTGTCAACCCATTGCTTTCGGGTTGACCGTGTGCTAAGCTTGTAAGCGAAAGAAAACGGAGGGGGATCGTCTATGTTCGGCGAAAAAGTCAACCGATTATTTGCGCTGCTGGAGATTACGGCGGCGGATTGCGCCCGCATCGCCCACTGCGACAAGTCCCACATCAGCCGCATGGCCAGCGGTGCAAGAGTCCCCAAAAACGGCGGCGCCGCCGCATGGCGGCTGGTGGAAGGGATCTATCTCTGGGCCGAAAAAAAGGAGCGGGTCGATGCGCTCTGCCGGGCAATCGGCTGCGAAAACAAAAGTTCCGCCGCCGGCATCCGGGCGCAGCTGATGGTCTGGCTCTACGACGGGGAGGAGCCAGCCGCCGGCAGGATGAAACGTCCGAAGGAGAAGGCGCCGTACCGGGCGTTTGGGGAGCGACTCGGCGCCGTGATGGAGCTGGCAGGTGTGTCCAACATCCGGCTGAGCCGTGCCCTCAGCATAGACCCGTCGTATATCAGCCGCTTCTGCAGCGGTCTCCGCTCCCCAAAGGCGAATCCCAAGCTGATGAACGATATCTGCGTGTTTCTCCTTGGCAGATTGGATGAGCAGGGGAAGCTCGACCGGCTCTCCGGGCTCATCGGCATGTCTGCCGAGGCGCTTTCCGACCGGGAGCAGGCGTTGGAGTCCCTTTACGTCTGGCTGTATCACACGGAAAAAACCGACAGCAAGCCGTTTGTGGAGGGGCTGATCGACCAGATCGAATCGTTCTCCGGAGACATCAAAGCGCCGCCCCTGTCCTTTGAAGAGGCGGCGGACAGCGAGATTCTTGCGGAGGAGGCCCAGACCTACTACGGCGCCGCAGGCCTGCAGCGGGCCGTGCTCCGGTTTCTGGGGAACGTGGTATTGCGCTGGGAAAGAGAACTGCTTCTGTACTCCGATCAGAGTATGGAATGGATGGTCTCCGATCCCGCATTCCGGGCGAAATGGGCAACACTGATGGCCCTCTGCGTGACCGGAGGCGTTAAGATCACGATCATCCACAACGTCAACCGGAATCTCCCGGAGATGGCGGACGCCATCAAGAGCTGGCTGCCCCTCTATCCGTCGGGCATGATCCAGCCGTATTACTGCCGGTCCAGAGTCGGCGAGCGCTTTTCCGCCACCCGGTTCATCTGCCCCGGGTATGCCTGTATCTCGGGCTGCAACGTCATCGGTGCGGAAAACAAAACGGGTATGTACCGGTTTGACACCGATCCCAGGCAGCTGGAGGCCCACGAGGCGGCCTTCCGGGCGCTGCTGGACCGCTCCGGCCAGCTTGCCCAGGTACACAGCACGGAGGAGACGGGCAGGCTGGGCGACCCGGATGTGAACGCCCTGTCTGTGCTGTGCAGTACGCTGTCCCTTGCCTCCATGCCGGAGGATACGCTTCTCTCCGCGCTGGGGCGTGCCGGCGCAGATGACGCTCTGAAAGAGCGCATTCGCAGGATTCAGATTCAGCAGCTTGCCGTTCTGGAGCGAGACGCAAAGACAGGATATCTCCACGAATATGTGCCCCTCTCCAGCGATGATGCGCTTTTTGGCGGCGCAGTCCCCATGGATATCCCCGGGCTGGCGCTGGCCTATACGCCGGAGGAATACGCTGCCCATATACGGAATATTCTGTCTCTTTCCGACAGACTGATGGGCTACCGCGTCATTCCTCTGCCGGAACCCCTCTTTGCGGATATCAAGGTCATCATTTCGGATCGCGCTGTGGCGATAACACGGCTGAAGCCGCCGTACTTCACGGTCCAATTCGAGCATCCCGACCTGTGCCGAGCCTTTGCTGCCTACGCCGGGCGGATCGGAGCGCAGTACCGGCAGGACAGACTGACAACGAAGCAGATGCTGGAGCGGTATCTGTCGGCGTGACAAGAAGGCCTGATGCAATGAAACCGTCGTGGGATCAGAGTCATCCGGCGGCAGATCGGCCGCGCACGGGAACACAGGTTCCGGATTTGCACCATCCACGATCAGCCGCCGTGTTCGCTCTTTTCACTCCAAGGCTTGCGTCTTATTCCGCGCCGGCGATTCCCGATTCCGATCCTGCCGCGCTTCTTTGCCTGCAGGTTCAACCTTGCGCCGAAGCAGATTGATTTGGTTGTAATTCCTTTTAAGACCTCCTTTTCGTTTCCAGCTTTTTCGTTCGGATTGAAGGCGCATATTGAGAACGATGGATATAACAAAACGCAGACTTCGATTGGCAGCGAAAGCATTTGATCGAAGTCTGCGTTTTTCTCAGTGTTTCAGCACTGTACTTTTTGGGTCAAGCGGTGAATAACGCACTTGAGCAAGCAGATTGATAAAGTGTCGCATCATCTGTGTTTTCAGTCAGAAGGCGCACAAAGAAGGCAGGAACCCCTCCCATCGAAACAGCAGATTATCGGTATGTCGACGCCCTGCTGGATGTCAGCCTCCAGACGCCGTCTTCTTTTCTCAGCGTGAAGTCTCCCTGAAGCTTCCAGGGTGTGTTTCCTCCGCCGTAAACGGCTGCCACCACTCTGCTTCGCCCGATCATCGTTGCCGTGTCACCGGTCACCTGAACGATGATCTCATCATGCTTTGCAGAATAATAGTTCAGTTCCCCGCTTGCCACCGACCGGAAGAAATCCTGTTTCGGCTGTCTGAGCCCCGTCATATGCCGGAGCTCGTAATCGTCAGCCATGAGCCGATCCATACCGGCAATGTCCTTGTTGATCATGCACTGCCAGTATGTGCGGTACAGTTCTTCTATTTGCTCTGTGTCACTCATGCTTTTTCAAACTGCGGATGCCAGGCAGCGAACTGCGCCAGCTGTTCGTCCGTTCGGTGATAATAGCGCTCGCCTCTGTCCAGCTTGGCGATCTCCGCCATCTCGTCCTCCGTCAGCGTGAAGTCGAGGATATTCAAATTGTCGCGGATATGCTCCACGTTCCGGCTGCCGGGGATGACCGCGAAGCCCATCTGGGTGTGCCAGCGGAGGATGACCTGGGCAGGTGTCTTCCCGTACTTTCTGCCCAGCTCTGCAAAGACAGGCTCATTTTGCAGACGCTTGTCGCCGTGGCCCAGGGGGTACCAACTCATGAGCCGGATGCCGTACTTGTCCAGGGTCTTGCGAAGCTCGCTCTGGGTGTAATAGGGGTGCGCCTCCACCTGGATGAACTGGGGTGCGATCTCCCATTTGGCCTCCAGCTCGGCAATGTATTTGCCCTCGAAGTTGGAGATGCCGATGCTTTTGGCTTTTCCTTCTCTGCAGGCCTTTTCCAGCTGCCGGTAGCCGGCCATCCAATTGCCGGCGGGCTGGTGGATATAGAGCAGATCCACATAGTCCACACCCAGGCGCTCCAGCGTCTCGTCCAAAGCGTTGGGATTCTCGTACTCGCTGGGCCAGAGCTTGGTGGAGAGGAACACGTTCTCCCGCTTGACGCCGCTTTCCTTCATGCCGCGCCCGACCGCACGCTCATTCACATAAGCGTTTGCCGTATCCACAAGGGAGTAGCCCATCTTCAGCGCTTCGCGGACGCTGTTTTCCGCCTCTGCGGGGCTGAGCATAAAGGTGCCGATGCCCACCACCGGGCAGTTGATTCCGTTGTTCAACGTGATAGATTCCATAATGCTTCTCCTTTTATTCTTTCTGTTCATCGGGGTCGAGCCAGCGGATGATCCTGGCCGGCACGCCGCCCACCACCGCATGATCGGCCACGTCCTTCGTGACCACGGCGCCGGCCGCCACCACAGCGTATTCTCCGATGGTGACGCCGGGACAGACGGTAACGTTCATGCCCAGCCAGGCGTTCTTCCGGATATGCACCTTGCCATAGGTGTAGATGGTGTGGCGGTTGTTCATGTCGTGATTGATGGTGGCGATCCGGAGGCCCGGAGCGGTCATCACACCGTCCTCGAATTCGATCCCACCGGAGGCGGAGAGAATGGCGGAGTGATTGATGAACACGCCCTTGCCGAATTTGACCCGGTTGCCAAAATCGCAGATGAACGGTGTGAGGATGCGGACGTCGTCCAGCCTCCGGCCGAACAGCTCCTCCAGGTATCCCACGTAGGCGGGATCGTCCGGCATGGCGGCGTTGGCCTTCGCGCAGAGCACCCGGGAGCGCATCATCTCCTCCACGGCCTCCTTGAAGTACGGCTCCCGGTTGTCGGTGGGACCGCCCCGATCCATCAGCTCGTAAACGCAGCCTGTTTCGTACTCCATGGGTTTCCTCCTTACAGCAGGCCGTTGGCGGAGAGCCAGCGTTTCACGCTTTCCGCGGAATCAGCGGCTCTGCTGCCGGTGATGGGCAGGCCGGGCTTGACGGCGGCGCCGGGGCAGGTCTTCTTGATCTCGCGCTCGCTTGCGCCCATACCGCTGCCCTCGTTGGTGCACAGGGGCAGGATGGTCTTCCCGGTGAAGTCAAAGGCCTCCAGGAAGGTAAACACCGCCATGGGCATGGTCCCCCAGTAGTTGGGATAGGCCAGCACGATGGTATCATACCCGTCGATGGACTCCGGCAGGGAGACCAGCTCGGGTCTGGTTCTTTCCCGCAGGTCCTTCTTGGCCTCCTCGATGCAGGTCATGTAGACGGGCGAATAGGGGGTCTTCATCTCAATCTTGAAGGTGTCCGCCTCGAGCAGATCCTTCATGATGCCGCAGACGATCTCCGTGTTGCCCACCTTTACGTAGCGCATGGCGCCGCCGAAATAGTTTTCATCCGCCCGGGAGAAGAATGCGATCAAAGTTTTGGCCATGAATATTTCCTCCAAATCATTTTTGTCGTCCTGATTATATCGCCACACTATTGCAAAGTCCAATCGAAATGTTGTATAATCTATTTAATAATTTGATGATACGGAGGCCGTTATGACTACAAAACAGATTGACTACTGCATTGAACTGGCCCGGACACTGAACTTCAGTCGGGCGGCTGACAACATGTTCGTCAGCCAGCCTACCTTCTCCTATCAGATCAAGCTGCTGGAGGAGGAAGTGGGTTTTTCCATCTTCGAGCGCAGCGGGAAAGGCGCGTCGCTGACGCCGGCGGGGAGCCAGTTCGTGAACTACCTCTCCGGAATGCGGGCGGATCTGAAGCGCGCCATTGAACAGGGGCAGAATTTCAGTGCCAAATATAAGGACGTCATCTCCATCAGCCTGATGGTACGCCAGGCGGTGTATTTTCTGCCTGAGGCCATGCGTCTGTTCGCCGAATCCTTCCCGGACGTACAGATCTCCCCAAAGTTTCAGTATGAAAACGGCTTGAACGGCTTTTTGAAAAGCGAAACAGATATCCTGTTTTCTCTCAAAGAGCACACCCGGCAAATCCCCGGAATCGTGGTCCACAACCTGTTTACCAGCAATATCTACCTCATCACACAACGAGATGATCCCCTTGCCGAAAAGAATCTGATCACTGAGGTCGATCTCTATGGCAGAACCTTAATGGTGGGCGGTGGCTCACCCGCCGCGCTGAAGGCGGTCCAGCACAGACTGATCTCCACCGGGAAGATCCGCTATTTCAACAGCCCAGACCACGACACCACACTGACCAATGTGGCCGCCGGACGCGGTGTTTGCCTGGCACCGGGCTTTCTGAACGACCACAGCGGCCAGTTCGCGTGGATCCCATTCGACTGCAAGGAGAGCTTTTCCTGCGTTCTCTGCACCCACAAGGATGACAACCGACCCTCCCTCAAGGCTTTTCTCGATGTGCTGAAGGAGTTGTACCGAGATGCGGTGGCATTTCCATTGTAAGAGGGGCCAGAGAATCGGTTGTTCGGACAGACAGGCAAATGCAAGGACATCGACACACCAAGCCCTTTCAATGCCGACCATTTGCCGACCAAAGCGGTTCTTAGTGAATCTCTCCATCAAAGAACCGTTGTTCCCGGATGGCAGCCGACGTCGGTTTGGTCAATGGAATAACTCATTATGCGTCACCGCATGTCGCTTTCATCATAGATAAAAACTCCTGCAGCGTTGTTTTTCCTTCCAGTATGCTCTGAATCGTATCCATATCCTCCCGTGTCAGCGGCAGTCCCTCCAGTGCGGAGAAGCCCGACGGCTGCCGCGCCGAAGGCTGGGTCCATCTCGCAGGCAGGCCGACGACAAGAATCATTCTCACAGAATGGCCCATGAAGACCGACGTGATCCACACCCTCACCGGGGCAACGGTACTTGCCGTTCCCGGCGTCAACGCTCTGACCCAGCTTCAGAAGGCGCTGGAGGCGCTGCGCAAGGAAGGCGTGGAGGAGATCAAGACGGCCTTCGACACGGACCTTGCCACCAACGACCACGTACAAAACGGCTACCGCAGCCTCACCGAGCTGCTCAGTCAGATGGGCTTCCACTTCGGGACATACCTTTGGGACCCCCAGTATAAGGGCTTGGACGACTACATCTGGAAAGGCTGCTACCAGCGCCATCGCCCCGAATAGGGCACAGTCAAGAAACAGAGGCGGTGCAGTTCGACGCTGCATCGCCTCGTATAATAAAACTCAACGCCCTCTTTATGTCAAAGTCATTGAACAAAATCGATAGGAGAGAATGCCTCGAACTCAAAACAAGGGGTAGAAATATATGGGAAAAAATCAACAGAATCCGGAAGGGAGACGTCCTCCCAGGAGCTGATTTTTTGATACAGGAAAACTCGCTTTAAATCATATCAAGACCTGGTAAACCCAACAAGGCTTCCAATCATTTCCTCCATGTCTACACGCATTGATTACGGCAGGGGTATCTTCCATTCGATTGCATAGGCAGTATTCATTCAAAAGCTCTCGTGGAAGAAGATCCCAGTCAGATTCAAGCAGAGATTCACTGCACTTAAAAGCAACATCAATCCCCAAAAAAAGCAGAGATTTTCCATACACATCCGATAGAGGCTTATCGTCGCCGGCGACAACTTCGCATGGCACTCCACGCAGATTCAAGGATCGATAGTAATCGCAAATCCGCCGGAATGTATCTTCATTGAGCGGCGATAGCATGGTATCTGTGATATACTGAAAATATTCGTTCAGAAATGGCTCAGTCTCCTTTTTGCACAGTTTTGGAGGGATAACATCATCTATTCCAATCTCTCGATCAATACCTTTGTAAATCGTGTAACTCTTTGCAATACGAATATTAAGCATCTCCATCACCTATTTTATTATTCGT
>CAMHMK010000009.1 GCA_946186225.1 uncultured Clostridia bacterium | reverse complement strand
GAAAGCTCCGGCGGCAGCCGGAGCTTTACTTATGATACCTGGTTCCCGCCAGGATGTTTTCCGCGCGGTAGAGCTGCTCAAGCAGCATCACTCGGGCCAGGTGGTGGGGGAAGGTCATGTCAGAGAAGGAGAGACGGAGGTCTGCCCGGGCCTTCACGGCGGGATCGATCCCGAACGACGAGCCGAGCAGGAAGCAGAGTTGGGAGGCCCCGCGCAGACTCACCTCGTCGATCGTCTTTGCCAGCGCCTCGGAGGAGAGCTTTTTTCCCTCCGGGGTCAGAACGCAGAACCAGGCTCCCTTCGGGATGCGGGCAAAAATCAATTCTGCCTCCCGGCGCAGTCCCTCGTCGATCTGGGCCTGAGAGGGGTTGTCGGGCAGACGGTGCTCCGGCAGCTCCACCAGGCTGAACCGGCAGTAGCCGGACAGACGCTTTTCATACTCCCGCACGGCATCCAGATAAAATTTCTCCTTGAGCTTGCCCATGGCAAGCACGGTCACGCTTCGCATCAGACGGGGACGGCCTCGGCCTCTTCCGCGGGGGCTTCGTCCAGCAGGCTGCCGGCCAGGCGCTCATACCGCCACAGCAGCCAGCGGCGGAGCGGCTCCAGGATCAACAGGCAGAAGGCAAAGACGATGGGCTCCGCCCGCAGCAGAAGGCAGATGAACAGCACGATGGTCCGCAGGTTGAAGGTCATCAGATTGGTTGCCATCACGAGCTTGCGGCTGGTCTGGTAGAAGGCGTCTGTCATGGCGTCGGATTTGCCCTCGACCTCGATCTTGTCGAGCATGCGCTGGGTGACCGGGGCGCGGCGCTCCTGCATCCGGGTGTAGGCGGCGTAGCAGGAGAGGGAGAAGCGCTCGAAGGAGCCCTTCTTTGCCCGATCCCGTTCGGCCAGGACGCGCTTGCCCCGGGTAAGCTCGGAACCGTGGGCGTTGTCGATCATGAACATGTGCAGATTTTTGAAATAGTCCGGGAGCTGGCACTGGATCACGTAGATCACAAAGGTCAGCAGACCCAGCCCCAGCATCAGGCCAGTCCAGACCGCGGGGCTCACGCCGGCAATGAGCCGGCGGCTTGCCCGGAGCGCGGTGACCAGATAGAGGCTGAAATAGACCGTAGCGTCGCTGACGCCGTCGAGCATCCGGCCGATCTTGCTGAAATGCTTGGTCTTCCGGGCCACCTGGCCGTCGCTGGAGTCAAAGACGGCGGAGAGGATCACAAGGACAATCCCGCCAAGCGTCATCGGCAGAGTGTCCCGGGCAATCAGCACGGCCCCGGCCACGCCCGAGAGCATGGACAGAATCGTCACGGCGTTGGGAACGATCCCCAGCTTCACAAAGATTTTGGTGAAGCCCATCGCCAGATAATCGATCACGTAGGTGTCGATCGGGTCGTTGATGTTTTCGCATTTCCGGGCGGCGGCGATCTCCTCCCGGAGCTGCTTCAGATTTTTGTTGAGATTCAGCTGTTCGTGTTTCATATTGCACACCGCGGGGCTTGCCCGCTTCTTTCTGTATTAGGATTCGTCTGTCAGGAACGCTTTCTTTCGCGGAAGCGGACGATCAGCGCCTTGACGATCACGATCAGACCGCAGAGGAGGATGCAGATATAGAAGGACGTCGTGCGCGACAGGAGCTCGAGATTGGCGGACTGCGTCTCGTTCAGGAAGGAGGAGAAGCCGTCAATCATCAGATAGTCCGTGACGCCCATTGCGCCGGGGATCGGGATGCAGCATGCGCCGAGTACGACGTTGCTCTGCATGGCAAACATCTTCGGCGCCATCGCCAGCGGACCGCCGCCTGCCAGGAAGCAGAAGACCGTCACCATGATCTGGGCGGCTCGGTGGAAAAGGTTGAGCAGCAGGGCCTTGACGAGAAGGCGGCGTCTGCCGGCCAGCAGGCGGGTGGCCTGGCTGTAGCGCTCCATCGAACGGCGAAGCCGCTCACGCTTCTGTTCCGGGTGCCGCAGCAGGTGCAGCTTTCCCAGCAGCCGCAAAAACCAGTCGCAGATGCGGGACAAAAGCCGCTCGTTCCACAGGAGCATCGCGTAGAGCAGGGAGAGCCCCAGCTGGATCGCCGCACCCACGGAGATCAAAATCCGACCGAAGCTTCCGAATGCCAGAAAGGACTTCGGATAGAGGATCAGGCAGATCAGCCCGATCAGCACGATAGAGACCGTGTAGAGCAGCAGATAGGTCAGCAGGACCACGGTGCTGATCACTCCAGGGATCCCGTCCTGCACCATATACCATGCCTCCATCGGCTGCCCGCCCGTGGAGGAGGGCGTGATGGCCGAGAAATAGAGGTCGGCGGCGGTGTAGGTCGTGCAGTCCCAGAGGCTTTTCTTGTAGCCGAAATCCCGGAGCAGGATCCGGATCATGAGGGCGTTGAACAGGACGTAGGCAAGCATACTCCCGAAGGCGGCGGACAGCCACCAGGGGTTATTTCCGCTCAGATAAGCGCGGAAATTCTCCAGCGAGAACCCCTTGGCGTTGGAGGCCACGACCCATACGGTCAGCACAGCGATCCCGATGAATACAATATTCCAAAGCAGATGCTTCTTTTTTCCGGGCCGTGTCGGGGCAGCAACTTGTGGCATGGCTTACTCCTTTGACATTGCTTCAAGTCTGCCGAACAGGCGCTCCGCGCGGAGCCGCCGTCCGAGAAGCTGGCCCAGCTCGCCGAAGGCGATGCCGCCCAGGATGTCGGGCCAGATATGCTGCTTGGTCAGCACCACCGAGGCGAAGACCAGAAGCGCAAAAACAAGCTGTGCCCAGGGATACCAGCGCGGCGTCCGGCGCATGCCGATCGTGCCGCGGAAGCAGAGCCAGCTCATCATGCAGTGCATGGAGGGAAAGAGGTTCGTCGGCGTGTCCGACCGATAGACCCAGGCCAGGACGGCGGTGGGCAGGTCCTTGACCGTCACGGGGGGGCGGTTCAGCGTGGTCGGGTAGATCAGGAAAAACAACAGGACCAGAGCCTCGGAGATCAGCACGCCCGCGGTCACGCGGAAGCAGTGCGCCCGACTCTCCCGGCAGATGGTGACCAGGCCGATGGCCCACTGGGCGTAGGCCAGGACGTAGATGATGGCAAAAACCGGCACGCGCGGCAGTGCGTCGTCCAGGCTGGTGGAGACCAGGTGCAGGCTGCGATGGGTTTCCAGCAGCTTGGGGACGTAATAGACCACGAGATTCATCCCGATCACGCTCAAGGCCGGAACACGCGCATATGGCGGCAGTAACCGATCCAAGAATTGACGAAAGTGTTTCATAGTTGAAATAAGACTCCGAAAATCAGAGATTCCAGACTATTATACAGCATGTTGGTCAAAAGCACAAGTCTTTTTTTATTGTTCACAATTTTACTGCGGTCTATTCTGCATTCCGCAGTCGGCAGAAGGACAAAACAGTCCTCTGCCCCGTCTGTGGGGCAGAGGACTGTTTCGCAGGTCTGCATGGCCTACGGCAGTCGCTTCGCGCGGGCGTATTTGCTCAGGGGCTGGGGCTTCAGGCCGCGGGCGGCGGCCAGGGCCTCGATCAGGGCCAGGCAAGCATCGGGATTGCCGGATTTCAGCTCCAGCTCCACCTCGCAGAAGGGCATGGTCTTGATCTGACCCAGGAGACTTCCGCTGTCCAGGGCCAGCTCTGCAGTCGTGCCGTCAGGAAGACGAAGCAGACGGGCGGTGCGGAGGAAGTCCGCAGAGCAGACCGGCGCAAGCCCGTCCGCAGCGGCCTCCAGGATGACCCGCGGCGCGCCCCGTTCTACCAAGACGGGCAGGGCTGCTTCCATGTCGTCCGTTTCAAGCTCCCATTCTCCACGCAGCTTGCCTGCCGGAGCGGTCTCGCCGGGGAGCGGGGCCTTGCAGCAGACCACAGAGGTCTGGTTCTCCATCCGGCGGCGCAGGGTGATATCCGCCGCCGCCAGACGTCGGTCCGCGGTGTCCAGATAGAGGGTCTGCATGTGGTACTGCTTCGGCGGCCCGTCAAACAGACCCGAAAAGCCCTCCCAGGCGGGCAGCTCGGCCAGCACCGCAGGACTCGGCACGGCGTATTTCCATTCAAGTTCGGTCGCCATTATTTCCCTACCGCCAGCTTGATGACCTCGTAGGCTCCGTTGTAGAGCCCGGCCTTGCAGTTTTCGAGAATGCGATGGTTCATCCGCTCCAGGATCTCCGGCTCGGACTGAAGCAGACGGATCATATCCGTGGTCTCGCGGCCCGGGGCGACCTCATAGGTGCCGTCGCCCACCTCGGCGGAGTGGATCGCGCCCCAGATTTCGTGGCCGCCCACGTGCTGGATGAAGAGCTTGGGGACCGGGTAGAAGGCCAGCTCGGAGGGCTTGGTCACCAGCACGTCGCTGGCGCGCATGAGCAGGTTCGTCACGTAGACCGCAGCGAAGATGTCGTCGTGGCAGAAGCCCACAATGCCCTCGGCCTCGCCGGTGCGGGCGGATTCGGCATAAGCGCGCGCAGCGGCATAGTCGTTCAAATAGAGCTTCGCCTTCGCCAGCTCCGGCACGGCCTTGGCCAGGTTGTCCCAGACGTTCTTGTGATCGCCCACGTTGACGAACAGGACGGCCTTGCCCGCGCGGATGTCGGGCAGGAGGGCGCGAATGATGTCGGCAAACAGGGCCTGCTGAGCGCCGGCGCCGCCCACAGTGAGCAGATAGCGCTTGGCCTTGCCGTTTTGCACGCGGTCCAGACGCAGAGCGGTATCCTCCGGGAGGTTCACCACCAGCTCGTGGTCGATATAGTGGCCGGTGTAGACGATATCGCCCTTGGGCATCGGCTTGAGCGAGCGGGTCTTGTCCATCCCGCGCAGGGCCTTGTAGCCCAGCCATGCGGATTCGGTCTGGATCGTGTGGACGCTGCCTTCAGCCAGGTGCAGGGCCATGGGCCAGTTGTCGGGGATCGCGTTGACGACCTTCGTGAAGCCCGCGTGGATCGCGGCCTGGGCGGGCCAGACGTGGGTCGCCACGTAGGGCTTGTCCTTGGGCAGATTCTTCAGCAGATTCGCCATCAGCTCGGCGCTGGCCTGGTCGTTGGCGTTGTAGCTGAGCTTGCGGAAGCCCTCGGAGTTCAGCGGCTCCCAATAGAGCTTGTTGAACAGCTTGGATTTCTGACTCAGGCGGGAGCCCATCGAGTAGAGCTTGTTCTGGCCGCTGATGATGCCGGTGCAGGTCGTGCCCTCGAAGGAGTTGAGATCCAGCCAGACCGGCTCGTAGCCCAGGGCCTTTGCGCAGGAGGCCATCGCCATCGAGATGCGGTAGTGACCGAAGCCCATGCGGATGTTGCCGACGAAAACGGTCTTGTCCGAGAATTCTGCGCCCTCGCCGAGCGTCAGAACCTTCGTGCCGAGGGGGGCGAGGACGGCGTTGTCCTTCAGGGCGAAGCGGTAGTCCTTCGCGCTGTCGTCGCCGTACTTCTTTGCAAACTTCTGCTTGGTCTTCTCCGCTTTCCTGACGATCTTTTCCGGCATCAGATTGCCGAAGATTTCCTTCGATTTCTCTAACATCTTATCCTCCGTATATTTATTGGTTGACAATTTTCGGAATATCCCTTACAATAAATCTGATAAGTTCAGGCTACCATCCCGGAGCCTGTTTGTCAAGTGGGGAATGCAGTTTCTCCGTGATTTTTTACCGAAAGGGGTTACCGAAATGCAACCGCAAAAGCTCTCCGGCAAGTCGAAATTATCCTACGCGCTGGGTGCGGTCGGCAAGGACATGGTCTACATGCTCTCTGCCAGCTACGTGCTCTACTACTTCCAGGACCTTCTTGGGGTCAAGGCCTACATCATGGGCATCATCCTTCTGATCGCCCGCGTCTTTGACGCCTTCAACGATCCCATCATGGGTGTTGTCGTCGCCAAGACCAAGACTCGCTGGGGCAAATTCCGTCCCTGGCTGCTGATTGGCACGATTACCAACGCCGTCATTCTCTACTTCATGTTTGCCGCGCCTCCCGCGATGGACGCCAAGGGCCTGGTGGCCTACGCCGCCGTCTTCTATATCCTCTGGGGCGTCACCTACACCATGATGGACATCCCCTATTGGTCCATGATCCCCGCCTTCACCGAGGGCGGCAAGGAGCGTGAAAACCTGACCACCCTGGCCCGTACCTGCGCCGGCGTCGGCTCGGCCATCATCACCATCGTCACCATGAAGCTCGTCCCGATGCTCGGCAATGCCTTCGCAGGCGAGAACGCCGGCGCCCAAATGATCGAGATCGTCGGCTTCAAGTACTTCGCCGCCATCGTTGGCATCCTCTTCATCGTCTTTATCGGCCTGACCTGCATCAACGTCAAGGAAAAGTCCACTGCCGAGATGAAGACGACCTCCGTCGGCCAGATGTTCAAGGCTCTGATCCAGAACGACCAGGCCATGACCGTTACCATCGCCATCGTGCTGATCAACTGCGCGGTCTACATTACCTCGAACCTCGTCATTTACTTCTTTAAATATGACTTCGGCACCACCGGCTGGAACAACGCCTACGTTCTGTTCAATATGTTCGGCGGCGCGATCCAGGTCCTGTCGATGATGCTCTTCTACCCCCTGCTCCGCAAAAAGTTCTCCTCCCTGCAGATCTTCTATATCTGCATCGGCATGGCCGTGGCCGGCTATCTGGTCCTGCTGGGCCTGTCCTTCACGGCGATGAAGTCTGTTTTCCTGCTCTTCATCCCCGCCTTCTTCATCTTTGCCGCCAACGGCATGCTCACGGTCATCACCACGGTCTTCCTGGCCAACACCGTTGACTACGGCGAGCTGAAAAACCACCGCCGCGACGAGAGCGTCATCTTCTCCATGCAGACCTTCGTCGTGAAGCTGGCCTCCGGCATCGCCGCGCTGGCCGCCTCCATCTGCCTGTCCATCAATAATCTGCAAAGCGGAACCGAGGTCTCCGAGACCGACGCCGTGACCGACTTCTCCGTCGGCGTTTCCGCCGCGGCCAAGACCGGCCTGCGCATGACCATGACCCTCATCCCGATCGCCGGCCTGATCGTCGCCTTCTTCTGGTTCAAGAAGAAGTACATCCTGACCGACCGGAAGGTTGCGGAGATCGCAGACGAGGTCAAGAAGCTCCACGCCGCAGAAGAGGCGAAGTAAGCGATGGAACTGCAGCTGCTCACCGTCCTCCCCGTCGGCGTCCTGCGGGAGGAATCCTGCAAGGACGGACGCTATACCGTGACCCTCACCAACCCCACGGAAGAGCCCGTGGAGCTGGAGACCGTCTCCGCGGTGTTCCATTTCGATTTCTCTCCTGCGGACGTCTTCTTCCTCAACGGCTACCAGAGCTGGACCTACAGCCCCGAGCGTAACCGCAGGCAGTTTGACAAGGCGATGCAGTTCGTGCCCAAGGCCCTGGACCGGAAATTCGGCTTCTCCCAGTACGGCGACGGCTATTTTGCCGACCGTGTCTACCGGAAGGACCTCCGCGCCGGCTATAAGAAGGGCTATACCTATGCCTACGTCCGCCGCGGCGCACTCTATCACCTGTTCGCCTCCGTGGCCGAGCAGACCGGCTTCACCCGCATCGTGCTGAACACAGCCGACAACACCGTCACCTTCAAAAAGGACTGCCATCACCGCTATCTCCAGCCGGGCGAGGTCTATACCGGCCTGGACCTGATCTTCTGTGAGGGCGGCGAGAACGAGGTCTTCGACGCGTGGTTCGCCGCCATGGGCGTCACCGCCCGCCCGGCAGAGCCGAAGATCGGCTACACGAGCTGGTACAACTGCTACCAGAACATCTCCGAAGCCCAGATTCTCCGCGACCTCGAGGGCATGCGGACCCTGCCCCGGAAGCCCGATATCTTCCAGATCGACGACGGCTTTGAGCGCTTCGTCGGCGACTGGCTGGACGTGGACGAAAAGAAGTTCCCGAACGGCGTCGCCCCGATCATCGAGAAAATCAAGACCGAGGGCTATCAGGCCGGCATCTGGCTGGCGCCCTTCGTTGCCGAGCGCAATTCCGCCCTCTTCCGTGACCATCCCGAATGGTTCCAGTACAAGGGCGGCAAGCCCGTCTTCACCGGCGCAAACTGGTCCGGCGGTCTGGCCCTGGACTTCTACAATGACGACGTCCGCGACTATATCCGCCGGAGCATCCGACACTATCAGGATATGGGCGTCACCCTGTTCAAGCTCGACTTCCTCTATGCCGCCTGCATGACCTCCAAGCCCGACAAGACCCGCGGCGAGATCATGGCCGAAGCCATGGACTTCCTGCGCGAGGCCTGCGGCGACGCGGAGATCCTGGGCTGCGGCGTTCCGCTGGCCTCGGCCTTCGGCAAGGTGGAATACTGCCGCATCGGCCCGGACATGAGCCTGGACTTCGACGATAAGCTCTTCATGCGGGCCTTCCACAACGAGCGCCCCTCCACGATGCACACCCAGCGCAATACGGTCTTCCGCCGCCAGCTTGACGGACGCGCCTTCCGCAATGACCCGGACGTCTTCCTGCTGCGCGAGGAGAACACGACCCTGACCGTGGAGCAGAAGCACACGCTTGCCGTCGTCAACGCCCTGTTCGGCTCTGTCCTCTTTGGCAGCGACGACTTCGGGGCCTACGACGAAAAGAAGCGCAAGCTCTTCTCCGCCCTCTGCGACCTCCAGCGCGCCGAGATCTGCGCGGTGGAAGCAGGCGCCCCCGGTAAGACCCAGACCGTCGCCGTCACCTACCGCCTCGCGGGCGAGGAAAAGACGCTCCGTCTGGAAATCTGAATCCCAACATCTGCCTTGCGCAGCGAAACAGCAAATCCCCCGGCCCCGGAAATCATCCGGGAGCCGGGGGATTCGTCTTGCCAGAACCTGAGCGTCGGGCAGTTTCTGCAGTCCGTAACTGCGCCCTGCCTTATTCTTCGTTCTGCGCGATCAGCAGGTCGATGGCGGCGTCCAGGGCGGCGGTATCCACGCGGTCGGCCTGGCCGTTGTCCATCATCTCCGCGACCGTGTGGTCGAGGGGCAGGTGGGCCAGAACGGCAAGGCTGTACTCCTTGGCCAGCTCCTCCACGTGGCTCTTGCCGAAGACCTCGATCTTCTTGCCGCAGTCCGGGCAGGAGAGCCAGGCGTAGTTCTCCACGATGCCCACGATGGGCAGATTCATCATCTTCGCCATGCGCACGGCCTTGGCCACGACCATGGAGACCAGATCCTGGGGGCTCGTGACCAGGATGATGCCGTCGATCGGCAGGCTCTGGAAGACCGTCAGCGGGACGTCGCCCGTTCCGGGAGGCATATCGACGAACATATAGTCCACGTCCTCCCAGATCACGTCGGTCCAGAACTGCTTGACCGCGCCGGCCAGGATCGGTCCGCGCCAGAGGACCGGGTCGGTGTCGTTTTCCAGCAGGAGGTTGACGGACATGACCTGGATCCCGCTCTCGGTGACGGCGGGCAGCAGACCCACGTCCTCCATTGCCTCGCAGTGATCCAGATGGAAGGCCTTGGGGATGGACGGGCCGGTGATGTCGGCGTCCAGAATGGCTGCGCGGAGGCCGCGTTTCTGGGCGGCGACCGCCAGCATGGAGGTGACGGTGGACTTGCCGACGCCGCCCTTGCCGGAGACGACCGCGTAGACCTTCTTGACCTTCGCGCTGGGATTCAGCGGGGCCAGCAGGCTTTCAGCCGAACGGGAGTCGCAGTTTGCGCTGCAGGATGCGCAGTCGTGATTGCATTCGCTCATGGGAAATACCTCTTTTCAATCGTTGGTGTGTGTTTGACCATATATCTCTTTATTTGATCACAAGGAAATAGAGCAGGACCAGCGCGCCGAGAGCGATCCGGTACCAGCCGAAGACACGGAAATCGTGCCGCTTCACGTAGCTCATCAGGAAGCGGATGCAGGCAAGTGAGACCGCAAAGGCCACCGCCATCCCGATCAGCAGAAGCCCCAGCTCGCCGGTCGTAAAGTGCAGGCCGAATTTGATCAGCTTGATCAAGCTGTAGCCCAGCATCGCGGGAACGGCCAGGAAGAAGGTGAACTCCGCCGCCGCCACGCGGGACACGCCCAGAATCAGCCCGCCTAAGATCGTGGAGCCGGAACGGGAGGTGCCGGGGATCAGCGACAGGACCTGAAACAGGCCGATGCCGAGGGCGACCGTCCAGGGCATATCTGCTACGGTCTCATACTTCGGCTTCCGGGCTTGGTTCGCCCGTTCGATCAGCAGGAAGCCCACGCCATAGACGATCAGGGCCGTGGCGATGATGACCGGGGTGTGCAGATGGGCGTCCACAAAGTCGTCTGCCAGGATCGTAACAATACCGCCGGGGATGCAGGCAAGGACGACCTTGCCCCACATGTGCATCACGTCCCGGCGGATCATCGTGCCGCCGCTCGCCTTCGGCCGCTGAAAGGGCCAGAGCCGACTCCAGAACAGGACCACCACGGCCATGATCGCGCCGAGCTGGATCACAATGAAGAACAGCTCCTTGAAGGCGCCGGAGGCCTCAAAGGGGATGAACTCGTCAAAGAGCAGCATGTGCCCCGTGCTGGAAACAGGCAGCCACTCCGTGATCCCCTCAATGATCCCGAGCAGGAGAACTTTCAGGATAGAAATCATAGATCCTCCAGAAGAACAACGGCTTGCAGTCCTTGTTTTCTTACTTCGCGGCTAAACGCCGCTCCATATAGGCGTGGGCGGCGGTTTCGATGGCGTCGTCCAGCGGGGCCAGGTCTGCGGAGCCGTACTTGCGCGTCAGGGCGGTTTTCAGGATATGATCCGCCAAAATCGGATTCTTCGGGAGCAGGCAGCCGTGGGAGTAGGTGCAGAACACGTTCTTGTATCTTGCCCCCTCCATACCGTCCTCGCCGTTATTGCCGTACCCGGCCAGCACCTTGCCGATGGGACGGATACCGCTGCCCAGATAGGTCTTGCCCGAGTGGTTCTCAAAGCCCACCACGGTCTGACCGTCCAGCTCCTCGCAGGTGAACATATAGTTGCCGATCATCCGGTCCTTGTGGCCCACGGTGTAGAGGTCCAGGGCCCCGGTGAAATCGCATTGCTGGCCGTCCCAGGTCTTGTAGTACGCGCCGAGCATCTGGTAGCCGCCGCAGATCGCCAAAAAGGTCTTTCCGTCCTCGATCGCGGCCTTGATCTCGGCGGTCTTGCCGCCCTTGAGGTCCTCCAGAAGGACCTCCTGCTCAAAGTCCTGGCCGCCGCCGATGAAGAACAGGTCGTAGTCGGAGGCCTTGAGAGGCGTGCCGATCGAGACCTCGCTGACCGAGACGTCGATCCCGCGCCAGCCCAGGCGCTTGCGCATACAGACCACGTTGCCGCGGTCGCCGTAGAGATTCAGAATATCGGGAAACAGGTGGCAGATTTTCAGTTCCATAAGCTCCTCCTATTTCTCCCAATACTGCTTAACGCCGTAGTTCTTGCTGATCGTGGCGCGCAGGTCGAGCATTGCGGTGTAGGTCGGCATGATGAAGGCCGGTTTGTCCTGGGCCAAAATCGCCTTGCAGAGCTCGGAGTAGTCCTTGATCACGCGCAGCTTCTCCGCCGGAACGCCCGCGTACTTGAAGCGGGTCGCCATATCGTCAGCGCGGACGCCGGAGACGTAGACGCCGCTCAGCAGGTTGCCCAGCTCGGTCAGACGCTCAAAATCGACGTCCCAGATCCAGCTCACGTCCTTGCCGTCGAAGGCCCGGTCGTTCAGGCAGGCCACGAACAGGAAGGGCTCGGTGGAGGCCGTGAGGAAGTTCAGAACCTGGTTGCAGCCCGCGGGGTTCTTGATCAGGATCATGCGCAGGCTGTGGCCCTGGATGTCAAATTTCTCCATCCGTCCGAAGCCGCAGTCGAACTGCGACAGGGCCTTGTTCACGACATCTAAGTCCAGGCCCATGGCCTGGCCCGCCGCCATCGCGGAGACCGCGTTGTAGATGTTGTAACCGCCGGGCAGGGCGACGTTCGTCTCATACCGTTTCCCGCCCGCAGAGATGACGATCTCGGAATGCTCGGTGTCGGAGGTCCGAACCTCCTCCACGGCGATTGCGGGCTTGGGCCGCGCGTAGCCGCACTTCGGGCAGCGGTAGCCGCCGAGGTGGCCGTAGGTCACGTAGTCGTAGACGTATTCGCTCTTGCAGCGAATGCAGTAGGGCGCGTCGCTGACCTCCTCCACCCGGTTCTTGTAGATCGGCACGTTCACACCGTAGAACAGGACCTGATTCGGCAGCTCGTCTGCCAGAGAGGCAGAAAGTGAGTCGTCGGCGTTCAGGCAGACCACGGCGCTTTTGCAGCCCTGCAGGCCGATGCGAATGTTGTTCAGCGTGTGGGTGACCTCGCCGTAGCGGTCGAGCTGGTCGCGGAAGACGTTGGTAACCACCACGGCCTTCGGGTTGACCTGACGCCCCACCTGCTTGAAGGCAGCCTCGTCGGATTCGATGACGGCGTAGGGGAACCTGCACTTGCCGCCGGCGGTGGAATGTACGGCGAACTCCGCCGTGATGCCGCTGATCAGGTTTGCACCGGTTTTGTTGGCAAAATAGGAGATTCCGGTGTCGATGAAGGCCTGCTCGATCATGCGAGAGGTCGTCGTCTTACCGTTGGTACCGGTCACGATCACGGTCGTGACGGTCTTTGCCAGCTCCCCGAGCAGGTCAGGGCAGATTTTGAGGGCCAGCCGGCCGGGGAAGTCGGTGCCTCCGCGGCCCAGCAGGCGGATCGCCGTGCGGGCCAGCTTGCAGGCCAGGACAGCGAAAAAGACTCTTATTTTTTTCATACCAAATCAGTATAACACATTCGGAACAAATTTACAACAAAAAACGCGGAAGTTCTTGAGAAAAACCGAAAAGTCTGCTATACTGACCTCAAAACTGCAAGGAACGACGGAGGAATCTGATATGCGTTTTCTTTCCTGGAACGTCAACGGGCTGCGCGCCTGTGTGGAAAAGGGCTTTTTAGAGCACTTCCAAAGTCTGGACGCCGACTTTTTCAGCCTGCAGGAGACCAAAATGCAGCCGGGCCAGCTCACGCTGGAACTCCCCGGCTACGAGCAGTTCTGGTACTCTGCGGAGAAGAAGGGCTATTCCGGCACGGCGGTCTTCACGAAGCACAAGCCCCTGTCCGTGACCTACGGTGTCGGCGAGGAGGAGCTCGACCACGAGGGTCGCCTGATCACCCTCGAATACGAGAATTTCTACCTGCTCACCTGCTACACCCCGAACGCCCAGGATGGACTCAAGCGGATCGATTTCCGCATGCGCTGGGAAGATGCCCTGCGCGCCTACATGAAAAAGCTTGATGCCGTCAAGCCCGTGATCTACTGCGGCGACCTCAACGTCGCCCATGAGGAGATCGACCTCAAGAATCCCAAGACCAACCGCGGCAACGCCGGCTTCTCCGACGAGGAGCGGGGCAAGTTCTCCGAGCTCCTGGCCGCCGGCTTTACTGATAGCTGGCGCTTCCAGCATCCCGACGTGGCGGAATACTCCTGGTGGAGCTATCGCTTCCACGCCCGGGAGAAGAACGTCGGCTGGCGCATCGACTACTTCGTTGTCTCCGACCGTCTCCGCGACCGGATCCGGGAAACCAAAATCCACCAGGAGATCTTCGGCTCCGACCACTGCCCGGTGGAGCTGGTGATCGACGTATAGGTACTTGGCCCGCACCGACGGTGTGCAATTGAGAATTGAGAATTTCTGCCTCCCGGACCGGGCCAACACATTCGCCGTTCTGTCAGAGCGCAGGGGCGTATCGGCGGGGACGCAGGGGCGCGTACCTACGGCTTCGATTGCTCAGGGACTGGTGACGATTGTTGCGTTTCCTCCGGCTCCGGCTCCTCCGGCGCTTCCGTCTGCTCCGCTTCGTCCCATTCCACGGCCCCGTCCCGCAGACGGAGGACCAGCCATTTCGTTCCGCAAAGCTCCCGCGGTTCCATCGCGGCGGCGTACTCCGCCAGCGGCAGGGGCGGGCAGTCCGTGGGCAGGGCCAGCAGTCGGAGCGTTCCCGCCGCTGCTTCCTCTGTCTCCGTCGGCGCCAGCATCGCATTGTGGATCTCCTGATCCTCCACCGTTCCGACCCAAGGCCGGAAATCCCCGTCAGCGACCCCCGCGATCCACCGATCCGGCGGAGTCGGTACGGCCCTGCGCGACAGGCGCCGATGCAGACAATAGCCTGCCTGCCCGGGGACGAAGACCCCAAAGGGCTCAGACTCCCATCCCGTGACCCCATAGAGCCGCACGACCCCGCTTGGCAGGGTGTTCAGCCTTGCCTCCAAGCTCCAATACAACCCGTCTGCCTCCATCCGGACTGCACCGGCGGCACTTCCCTGATACCAGATTGTTTGCTCCATAACAAAAATCACGCTCCCTTCTGCTGATTGTATGCAGAGGGGAGCGCGAATCATTACTTTAAGCCGAAGCTGACCTCCAGCGCGTCGTCCACGCGGCGCATCTGGTCGTCCGTGAGCCGGCCCATGTGCTCGCGCAGGCGGCGCTTGTCAAGCGTCCGGACCTGCTCCAGCAGGATGACCGAGGCCTTTGGCAGGCCGGTTTCCGGGCCGGTCACCGTGATGTGGGTGGGCAGCCTCGCCTTGCCGAGCTGGCTTGTGATCGCTGCGGCGATCACGGTGGGGGAATGGCGGTTGCCGGTGTCATTCTGCACGATCAGGACCGGACGGGTCCCGCCCTGCTCGCTGCCGACTACCGGGCTGAGATCGGCGTAGAAAATATCTCCGCGTCTGACGTTGTCCATACTGCTTCACACTCCGCGTAAATCCTGCTCCTATTCTTCCACAGGGGAGCGGGATTTATACTTCTGTGTCATGCTATGCGGCGGCGTCGAAAAATGTCAGTTTTTCAGACAATGTACTGTAAAATGTCCAGCCGTTCGTCGCCGTCGAGGTAAATGCGCGGAATTCTCTTGTTGATGTCGCAGAGGATCTCATAGGTGATGGTGTTCAATTGTTCAGCCATCTCGCTCAGCGGGGCCTCGGAACCGTTGTCGCTTCCAAAGACCGTCACGGTGTCGCCCACAGCTGCCTCCGGGACCTCGGTCACGTCCACCATGCACATATCCATGCAGATCCGGCCCACCACCGGGACCTTCTTCCCATGGAGCAGGAAGGAGATCCGATTGGACAGGGATCGGGCAAGTCCATCGGCGTAGCCGATGGAGAGGACGGCGATCCGCCGCGGCTCCGGCGTGGTATAGGTCCGCCCGTAGCTGACCGAGATCTCCGGCGCGAAATCCCGGATCTGTGAGATCGTGGTCTTGAGACTCATCAAGGGCCGCAGATCAAACCGCTTCTCCATCTCCGGGCTGGGGGCCAGACCGTAGGTGGCGATGCCGGGACGGATCATATCAAGGGCGTACTCCGGGTAGAGCAGGGTCGCGCCGGAGTTGCAGCAATGGCGCAGCTCAAAGCGGACGCCCATGCCCTCCAGGGTGGAGAGCATCGCCGTGAAACGGTCAAATTGCAGGCGGGTAAAGGCCACGTCGTCCGGGTTCAGGGAGTCGGCCACCGGGAAGTGCATGAAAACACCCTCCGGATAGATGTGCGCCATCCGTGCCACGGTGCGCAGCTCGTCTGCGGTCTGCTCGTTGTCATAGGCGAAGAAGCCGAGTCGGGACATGCCGGTATCCAGCTTGAAATGAGCCTTGAGCCGCTTGGCCGTGCCATTCAACGCTTCGTTCAGCTGTTCGGCGTATTCCAGGGAGTGGATCTCCTGACGAATGCCCATGTCCACTAAGTCCTCGGCGTAAAACGGCGGAGTATAGCCTAAGATCAGGATGGGCTGTCGAATCCCGCCGCGCCGGAGCTGGACCGCTTCCTCCATGTTGGAGACGGCCAGATAGTCTGCTCCAAGCTCTGACAGCCTGCGGCTGATCGGCAGGGCGCCATGCCCGTAGGCGTCGGCCTTGACCACGCCCAAAAAGCGGCAGTCTGCGGGTACCATCCCGCGCAGTAGTCCGTAGTTGTGGGCCAGATTGTCCAATGAGACGTCAGCCCAGGTTCTCCTCAGCAGTTTCATTGCTTCCTCCGTATCCGGCTTCCATTCGGAAACCGGTGATTTCTGTTTTGCAGAGCACCTCTCCGCCCAGGGAGAGTTCGGCCCGCGTCGGCACGCCGCCCGGACCGAACCAGGTGTAGACCTTCATGCAGTCCTCGCCCCAGCCAAGCTCAAACACGGCGAGCATTTCTGCCCCGTCCGTTCCGGATGAGGCGATGTAGCCCTCGGTCCAGGCTTGCACGAGGGTAGCAGGAACCGCGAGCGGGGCCAGACGCGCATCCTCGGCCAGACCGAAGACCGCCACGGTGCCGTCAAAGACCAGCTTCCCGGTCCCGCCCTCCATCCGGGCGGTGATACCAGCCACCGATTCCGGCGCGGCCACGGTCAACGCTGCGGTCCCGTCGGTTCCGCAGCCGCAGTCCAGGGCGAATTCCCAGACCAGCTCGTCCAGGTCCTCGACCGCGGCCAGATGAAAGCTGCAGCCGCCCGCGGCGAGCAGGTCTGCCCGGAAATCCATCGGCGCCTGAACGGTGTTTTCCTTGCCGCCGCAGGCGCACAGCAGACAAAGCAGCATCGGCAGTACGGCAAGCATCCGCCGCACTGACTTCACATCCTATTTCAGAAATTCGGGCAGACAGGCGATCATATCCGTCGGCGTCATCCCGTATTCGCCCCAGGCGTCGGCGCAGAAATCGCCGACTGCCCCGTGGAGCCAGGCCCCTGCCGCTGCGGCGTCCACCGGTGTGAGCCCCTGGCCCAGCAGAGAGAGGATGATTCCTGCCAGCACGTCTCCGCTTCCGCCGGTGGCCATGCCGGGGTTGCCGTTCGGATTCAGCCAGACCGTTCCGCCGCCCACGGTCAGGGTCCGGTGTCCCTTGAGCAAGACGGTCACGCCCCAGCGCTCGGAGAGCGCCTTCGCACTCTGATACCTGGCCTCCGGCGCTGGGTCTCCGCCCAAGCGGCGGAATTCCCCGTCGTGTGGCGTCAAAATGACCGGACAGCCTGCCTGTCCCAGAACATCTATATGCCCCTCCAGACAGTTTATGCCGTCGGCGTCGAGGATCACGGGGCACTTGGCGTGGGTCAGAACGGCGGAGACGACGTCCAGGATCACCTCGCTCCGGCCCAGACCCGGCCCGACCAGACAGGCGTCACAGCCCTCCAGGCGGCGGACGATCTCCGGGATGGCGCGGGTGTTCAGCCGCCCGGCCTCATCGCAGGCGAGGGGGAAGACCATCGGCTCGTCCAGCTTTTGGGCGACGATGGGGTAGACGGTCTCCGGCACGCCCACAAAAATCAGTCCTGCTCCGGTGCGCAGAGCGGCCTCCGCGGCCAGACAGGGGGCTCCGGTGTAACCGACGCTCCCGGCCAGGATCAGAACGCGGCCGAAGTCACCCTTGTGGGCGTTCCGGTCCCGCCGCGGCAGCAGGCTGTCGACGGTTGATTCGTCCATGATCCTGCAGCCGTCACGCGCCAGCTGCTGCATCCGCTTCAAAGCGGCAGTCATGTGTTTCATCATGTCAAAAACTCCTTTTCGATTTCGGCACTAAACGCGGAACCGGCTTGCGTAGCCGCAGCGCTGGCAGAGGGGCTCCACGGCCTCGCCGCGCCGGAAGCCCTCGATCACGCCCTTCGTGCGCGGGCGGTTCATAATCGTTTCCAGGTCCTCCTGCAAAAGGTTCCCGAGCGGAATATCCCCCTCATGGTCCAGGCAGCAGGGGACCACGGTTCCGTCGCAGAGCACGCCGAGCTGGTCGCGCAGACCGTAGCAGAAATGGTGCGCCTGCACCTTGGCCTCGTTCAGATCCGGCCAGCGGAAGGTCTCGCCCCAGCTCAGATAGACGCCGGGGGCCAGACGCGACCCGCCGCGGCTGGGCGTCCAGGGTCGTGGAAAGGTCCGGGCAATGGCATCCAGGATCCGCTCGTTCTCGCTGTTTCGGCCCTTCACGTCCGCGCCGTCCAGATTCCAGAGCCGGAGGTTGATCAAAACGCCCCGTGCCGCTGCCTGCGCAGCAAAGCCGGCACATTGGTTGACATAATCGTCTGATTCGCCGCCGCCGTTGCCCTCGAAGGCCTGCAGAGAAAGGTTGACCTTGTGCAGAGCCGACCCTGCCAGCAGGACTGGGCCGACCTGGGGCAGCAGGGTCGCGTTCGTGGTGAGGATCACGCGGAAGCCGAGGCTTCCGGCGATCCGCAGAAAGGCTTCCAGGTCCGGGTGGAGCAGCGGCTCGCCCATCAGGTGAAAGTAGAGGTACTCGGTCCATCCCGACAGCCGTCGGGCGATCGTCTCGAATTCCGCCGGGGAGAGGAACCTCGGCGCCCTTCTCGTCTTCGGACAGAAGGAGCAGTTGAGATTGCAGACGTTTGTGATCTCCACGTATGCCTTTGCAAACCGCACGGCGGAACCCTCCTTCTTCTCGTTTGATTTTATATTTTACCACAGCTTTTGCATCCTTGCAAGTAGTTCGGCGGAGAAAAGCAGCGGCGGCGAAAAACCCGAAAAAAAGTTCTTTACAAGCGGACCCTTTTTCTATATAATAAAACGGTTAAAAAACAAGTACCTATTGGAGAACTGTTATGATTGAATTTGAAGAATATAAGGTCAAGCTGGGTGACCTGGAGCCAAAGCTGGCTGACCTGCGCGCTTCGCTGAACATCGACGGGGCGAAGGACGAGCTCGAGCGCCTGCACGCGATGGCCGAGGCCCCCGGCTTCTGGGACGACCCCGAAAAATCGCAGAAGATCATGGTCCAGACCAAGCAGTTAGAGGGAAAATGCACCCGCTTTGCGAAGATGCAGAGCCAGCGCGAGGATCTTCTGACCCTCTGTGAGATGGCCCTGGAGGAAAATGACGACTCCATGCTCGAGGAGCTGAAGACCGGCTACGCTGAGTTGGAATCCGAGATGGAGTCCGCCCGCCTTGAGACCCTCCTGACCGGCGACTATGACCGCAACAACGCGCTGATGAGCTTCCACGCAGGCGCAGGCGGCACCGAGGCCCAGGACTGGTGCCAGATGCTCTACCGGATGTACACCCGCTGGGCTGAGCGCCACGGCTTCACCTATAAGATCCTCGACTACGTAGACGGCGATGAGGCCGGCCTCAAATCCGCTGACATCGAGGTCATCGGCGAGAACGCCTATGGCTTCCTCAAGAGCGAACACGGCGTGCACCGCCTGGTCCGCATTTCGCCCTTTGACGCCAACGCCCGCCGCCACACCTCCTTCTCTGCCATCGAGGTCATCCCCGAGATCACCGACGACGTGGATGTGGAGATCCGCCCCGAGGACATCGAAATGCAGGTCTACCGCTCCTCCGGCGCGGGCGGCCAGCACATCAACAAGACCTCCTCCGCGGTCCGTCTGATCCACAAGCCCACCGGCATCGTGGTGGCCTGCCAGGAGGAACGCTCCCAGTTCCAGAACCGCGAGACCTGTATGCGTATGCTGCGCTCCAAGCTGGTTGAGATCAAGGAACGCGAGCACTACGAGAAGATTTCCGACATCAAGGGCGTGCAGCAGAAGATCGAATGGGGCTCCCAGATCCGCAACTACGTCTTCATGCCCTACACCCTGGCCAAGGACGCCCGCACCGGTTATGAGAACACCAACATCAACGCGGTCATGGACGGCGACCTCGACGGCTTCATCAACGCCTATCTGACCTGTGCCGCCACCGGAAACTGGCCCGGCAAGGGAATTTAAGCCCATTTCCCGGCAAAAAACCTTTAGATTTTCAAAAATAATACTTGAAATCGTCGGCAGGCTGTGCTAATATAACCAATGCTATGTTGGAAATTCCGGCAGCCGTTTGCCGTGAACTATGCCATTTTGGGAGGAAATAAAATGCAAGCTGCTAAACTGATCGTCATCATCCTGGACCTGATCTCCGCTGTGCTGCTGACCGTAGTCATCACCCTGCAGTCCGGTAAGTCCTCCGGTCTGTCCGGTGCCATTGCCGGTTCTTCCGAGTCCTTCCTGTCGAAGGGCGGCAGCAAGACGCTGGATGCCAGACTTGCCAGAGTCACCAAGTGGATCGGCCTGGCCTTCGTGGTGCTGAGCCTGGTCGCTGTCATCCTGGTCAGCGCCGCTGCCAAATAACGATCAAGCGCGCAAAAGGGAGCTGCTTCCGTCCGGGGCGGCTCCCTTTTGCAGTCCGGAGAAGATCGCTGTTGACAAACAGATGAGCTGGATATATAAATAAGGAGAGCAAGACATCCGGGCGGGGAACCTTCCTGCGTCCGGTTTCGTCCAATCTCTGTCCCCAATCAACCGCATGGAGGTATGATATGCTGCACATTGATCATTTGACCAAATCCTACGGCCAGAAGAAGGCCGTGGACGATCTGACCCTGCACATCGCGCCGGGCGAGATCTACGGTTTCATCGGGCATAACGGCGCGGGCAAGACTACCACCCTGCGCTCCGTGGCCGGCATCCAGAGCTTTGATTCCGGCGAGATCACCATCGGCGGCCGCTCGATCCGCACCGACCCAATCGCCTGCAAACAGATGATGGGCTACATCCCCGATAACCCCGACCTCTACGATTATATGACCGGCGTCCGCTTTCTCAATTTCATCGCGGATATCTACGGCGTCTCCGCCGAGGACCGCAAACGCCGGATCGACGACATGGCTGGGCGGCTGGAGCTGACCGACGACCTCGGCCAGCCGATCGCCTCCTATTCCCACGGCATGAAGCAGAAGCTGGCCGTCATTGCCACCTGGCTGCACCGCCCGCGTCTGATCCTGATGGATGAACCCTTCGTGGGTCTGGACCCCAAGGCCTCCCGACTGCTCAAGGATATGATGCGCGAGGTATGCAACGAGGGCGGCGCGATCTTCTTCTCCACCCACGTGCTCGAGGTCGCGGAAAAGCTCTGCGACAAGATCGCCATCATCCGACAGGGCAAGCTGGTCCGGGCGGGAACCATGGACGAGGTCCGCGGCGACGAGTCCTTGGAGGAGGTCTTCCTGGAGCTGGAGGCGGAAAAATGATAAAGCTTCTGGTCAAAAAACAGCTTGTGGAGATCTTCCGCGGCTACGTCTACAACGCGAAGAAAAACAAGGCGCGCAGCCGCAAGGCCGTGATTCTCCTGAGCATCGGCTTCGTCCTGCTGACCCTCCTGCTCTCAGGCGGCATGTTCGGCCTGCTGGCCTATTCCCTGGCCGGCCCGCTCTGCGCGGCCGGGCTGGGCTGGCTCCTGTTTCTGATCCTGGGCATGATCGCTCTGGCCTTCGGCTGCTTCGGCTCCGTGTTCAACACCTTTCACGGCCTGTATTTGGCGAAGGATAACGACCTGCTGTTCTCCATGCCCATCCCCGTGCGGGCGATTCTGATCTCGCGCCTGTTGGCGACCTGGCTGATGAGCCTGCTCTATTCCGGCATGGTCACGATCCCAACGGTGATCGTCTACTGGATCACGGTCGGACCGACGGTCTCCAACGTCCTCGGCGGTCTGCTCTTTGCCCTGCTCATCTCGCTGGTGGTCTTTGTGCTCGCCTGCATCCTGGGCTGGGCGGTGGCAAAGCTCAGCCTGAAGCTGAAAAACAAGAGCTACTTCACGGTCCTGATTGCCCTGCTCGGCATCGGCCTGTATTACTTCGTCTATTTCAAGGCCAATGCTCTGATCCGGAACCTGCTGGAAAACGCCGCAGTCTACGGCGCACGCATCCGCGGCGCCTCCTCCGTGCTCTACGGCTTCGGCAAGGCCGGGACCGGCAGCTGGGCGGAGCTCTTGATCTTCGCCGCCGTCACGGCCGCCCTCTGCGCGCTGACCTTCTGGGTGCTCGCCCGCAGCTTCCTGCAGATTGCCACGGCCTCCCGCGCGGTGGCCCGCGTCAAAACCCGCACCGGCATGACGGTTCAACGCTCCTCCGACGCTGCCCTCCTCAGCAAAGAGTTCCGCCGCTTCGGTGCAAGCGCCAACTACATGCTCAATTCCGGCTTCGGCGTGATGCTGATCCCTGCGCTCGGTATCGCAATGGCGATCTTCCGCAGCGACATCTGCGGCGTATTCTCCGTCATGGGCGGCGCGAAATGGCTCGAATACGCCCTCGTGATCCTCTGCACCATTGTCGTCGCCATGGCCTCGATGGTCGATACCGCCGCCCCCTCGGTCTCCTTGGAGGCAAAGACCCTCTGGATGCTCAAGAGCCTGCCCGTCACGCCCTGGCAGAACCTCCGCGCCAAGCTCCGCGAGCAGCTCATCCTCTCCGGCGCGACGAACCTGGTTCTGCTGATCTGCATGCAGATCGCCTTCCCGCTGGAACCGATGCAGCGCCTGCTCCTGGCCCTCTTCGTCCTCGCCTTCACAGCCTTGGCCGGTGTCGGGGCAATGGCCCTGTCCATCCGCTTTCCGAACCTGGCCTGGACCAACGAGACCTACGTGCTCAAGCAGTCTGCGCCGGTGACCATCATGGTCCTGGGCAGCTTTGCCGCAGCCGCCGCTCTGGCGGGCCTGTATTTCCTGCTCAAGCCGGACGCCGTCCTCTACATCGGCCTTTGGACCGTTCTTTGCGCAGCCCTGGCGGCTGTGCTCTACCACTGGCTGAAAACCCACGGCGCAAAGCGGCTTGAAGCCCTGTAAACCTGAGAAAGGAAGGATCCTCATGAAAAAAACATTGGCTCTCATTCTGATCGCCATTCTGCTGCTTGGCCTGACCGCCTGCGGCGGAGCTGCGCAAACCAAGCCCACAGCAGATGCTCCGGGCCTGCCGTCCCTGGCCGAACCCGACGCCTCCGTTCCTTCAAGGAACAGCGAGGGCAGTGCGGAGCCGCAGCCCAACGAGCCCGCGCCGACGCAGCCCAACGAACCCGCGCCGACGCAGCCCAACGAGTCCGCCCCAGACGCATCCGGCGCGCCGGCAACCGAATCGCCTTCTGCACCGGATGACACCGTCCAGATCATCGAATCCACCGGCGAAAGCCAGGTGCCCGGCGCAAGTACAGACACTGCCCAGGATCGGCCAATAAACGATGCCGCCCATGTGAGTGTTCAATCTGTCATCGAGAGCAGGGGAGCCTTCTGCGGCGTTCTCTTCCTGGGTTATGCGGACCTGGATACGCCGGCCTTTGACAGCTCCGAAGTCTCCTGGGAAAACTATCTGCAGAACAGCGGGATCGGGGAAAAATATCCCTTCGTGGGTCAGATCTCGCCGGATCATATCGCAGACGCCGGCGGCACAGAGGTCTACTGTATCATCCCGCTGAACGATCATGTCTCTGTCAGCGTCTGTCAGATTGAGATGGATGAGAACGGCAATCCGGTTGTCAACAGAAAGCCAATTCTTGAGACCTCGGACGGAAAACCGTTCATTCTCCGCTGCAACGTCTCAGACACCATCCCGAACTCCCGCGTCACACTCATCACCGAAGGCGTTGAGATCATCTGGGAGCCCGGCCTGAGCATGGAGGACAGTCACGTCCTTCTTCCGGAGAAGGGTGTCTGCGATCTTTCATAATTCATTTTTATTTGAATTTCAGGATCGGTCCATCCCGACTGTATAAGTTTTCCGCTTCCTGCAAAGACTACCACTGAAGAAAAAAGGAGGTAGTTTTTCATGAAGCGGAAAATTTATATGCTTCTTCGGGCAGCCCTCGTCCTGAGCCTGATCGCCTGTCTGACGCTGCCCGCCTTTGCCGGCGGCGCAGATCTGCCGACCGACGGGGAGGATGCGGCCGCCTTTGCCGCAGACTATGTCAATGATGCAAACCTCAAGGGCATCTTCCTGACCAACGTGCCGGATTCCGTTCGGCTTCTGCTGGGAGATCGGGAGCTCCGGGCCGGCGACGCCCTGCTCCGCGAGGACCTGCTGCGGCTGCGTGTCAGCCGGATCCCCGGTGCGCCGGAGGCAGAGTTGACCTTCCTTCCCGTTTATGACGACGGAGCGCAGCCGGAAGCGGTTGTGACGTTTCACGTCCAGTCCGATGAGGACGCAGCCCCGCAGGCGAAAAACGGGGAACTGGAGACCTGGCGCAACCTGCCCAATACCGGGACCCTGCAGGCGGAGGACGACCGCGAAGGTCCCCTGACCTTCCGGATCCAGAACAAGCCCCGCCGCGGCACAGTGGAGCTGGCTGCCGACGGGACCTTCACCTACACGCCCAAGCGGAACAAGGTGGGCGAGGACAGCTTTACCTTCACCGCGACGGACGCAGCGGGCAACGAATCCGAGCCGGCCACGATCCGCATCAAAATTCTGACGCCCCAGGATGCCCAGACCTTTGCCGATCTGCCCCGGGAAGGGCAGTTCTCGGCGCTCTGGCTTCGGGAGAGCGGGCTCTTTGGCGGCGAGCGTGTCTCCGGCCAGCTCAACTTCGGACCGGAGAAGCACGTCAGCCGCGCCGACTTTCTGACCATGCTGATGGACCTGCTCGGAATCGCCCCGGAGCCTGGCCTTTCCGCCACCGGCTTTGCCGATGAGCAGGCAGTGGCAGCCTGGCAGCGCCCCTATCTGGCCTCAGCGCTCCGCCGGGGTCTGATCCGGGGCAGCCGGACGGAAGACGGCCTGGTGTTCCGCCCCAACGACCCCATCACCGGGACAGAAGCCGCTCAAATTGTCAGCCGGGCGACGAGCAGCGGAGCGGTTCCTGCCTCCGCCCTGCAGCGTCCGACGCAGACACAGGAGGCGGTGGAACGCGCCAACCGCGTCAGCAACGTGGAGACCCTGTACGCAAGCTCCGCTCCCCTGACCCGCCAAGCCGTCGCCGACCTGCTCTATGCGGTCTCGCAAATCGAGAATTGAGCGTGCAGGAAATTGGCACCCCCTACTGGACCCGCGCCGTAACAGTCCCGGTTGAATGCGCCAGCGAAACAGCTCCCCCACGGGGGAGCTGGCGGGCATTCCCTCGTTCATAGTTTGTTTTCCTTTCCCTAAGCTATCTCTAAGTTACCCGCGTTATGATGGCTCCAGAATCAACCGAAAGGAGCGATACCATGAAATACAAAACCATCCTCGCCCTGACCATGGCGGCGGCGCTTACGGTCGGCTGCCTGTCGGGCTGTTCTACGACCTCCAAGCCGGAGACCGCAGCCGCGACGACTGTCGCTCAGACCACCACAGAACAAACCGCGACGAACGTCCCGGAGACTCCGTCTGCGCAGACCAACAGCGCCACCCTGCGCATCGGCAAGGTCACGGCGGTGGAAGGGACCAGCGTGACGCTTGCCCTCTCCACCGAGCGCATGGAGATGCAGCAGATGCCCGGCGGAAAGAACGGCCTTGGCAGAGATGATCAGATGCCCGGCCGGCCCGGCGATCAAGGCCAGCCGCCCGAGCAGTCGGCAGGAGACAACGCTCAGCCCGGCGGAATGACGCCGCCCAGCGGCCAGCCCGGCGAAATCGGTCAGCCGCCTGAGATGCCCAATGGCGAGAGCGGTCAGACCGTGGACGGAACGGCCAGCGCGAGCGTCCCGGCCCCAAACGGCCAGAACGAACAACCCGACGGCGTGCCCGGCGGGAAGCATGATCAGAACGGCCAAATGGGCGGCAAGGGCGGCTTCGATCCGGATGGCATGACCTTCGGCGATGAACTCCTGACCGTGACGCTGGAGGAGGACCTGGCCTCCGGCCTGTCGGCGGGCGATTACATGATGGTTTTCTTTGATGAAACCGGCGAATACGTTTCTGCAGAGCCCTTCGGCCGAATGGGCGGACCCAACTCAATGGGCGGCCATATGGGCAGACCGGACTCAATGGGCGGCCCCGGCGGAATGGGTGGTCAGATGGGCGATCCCGGCGGCATGGGCAACGCAGCATCCAGCGGGACTGCCGCAAACACAGCCACCGAAGACCGCTCCGGCGAGACCTTCACCTCCGAAAACGCCGATGAAAACGCCCTCCGCGTGGACGGCGGCACCGTCACCCTGACGGATCTGACTCTGACCAAGACCTGCGACGGCTCCAGCACCGAAGCCTGCGATTTCTACGGCGTCAACGCCGGCCTGCTTGCCACAAACGGCGCGAACGTGACCGTCGAGGGCGGCAGCTTCACCACCGACGCAGCGGGCGGAAACGCCCTGTTCAGCTACGGAACAGGCACGACCCTGACCGTCAAAAACGCGACGATCCGCACAAGCTCCAACAACTCCGGCGGCATCCAGACCACCGGCGGCGCGACCACGGTCGCCGAGAACCTGGACGTTGAGACCTCCGGCGCGTCGGCGGCGGCCATCCGTTCCGACCGCGGCGGCGGCACCGTAACTGTCAACGGCGGGACCTACGTGACGCACGGCACCGGCTCGCCTGCAATCTACTGCACTGCGGATATCACCGTGCAGGACGCGACGCTCACCGCCACGGCCTCCGAGGGCGTGGTGGTCGAGGGCAAGAATTCCGTGACCCTCCAAAACTGCACCCTCTCCGGCAACATGCAGGGCACCTATGGCAAAGCGTCCTCTGAAAATCTGCAGGCCGTGATGATCTACCAGTCCATGTCCGGCGACGCCTCGGTCGGCAAGGGCAGCTTCTCCATGACCGGCGGCAGCCTGACGGTCGAGGCGGGCGACGCCTTCTATGTGACGAACACCTCTGCCGAGATCACCCTCTCCGGCGTGGAGCTTGCGCTTGCAAACGACGTGCTTCTGCGGGTCGCCGGCAACGACGGCAGCCGAGGCTGGGGCGCGACCGGCAGCAACGGCGGCAGTGTGACGATGACGGCAGAGAGCCAGACCCTCATGGGCGATATCCTCGTGGACGAAATCTCCACCCTCGATCTGAGCCTCACCGACGGCTCGACCTGGACCGGAAGCGTGAACCCGGACGGCGCGGCGGGCCGCGTCAGCCTGAAGCTGGCCGAGGGCTGCACCTGGAAGCTGACGGCGGACGCTTTCGTCAGCGCCTTCGACGGCGACCTGGACAGCGTGGACACGAACGGCTTCCATCTCTACGTGGGCGGCAAGCTTGCCAAATAAGGCTTCTTCAAAAAAACCATGATTTTTCCAATCGTCCCCCTTGCCAGGGGGACGATTTTCCTGTATAATCAATAGAACCATTCGATTTTACAGAGAAACAGGTCGAGAGTATGAAAAACAGAAGCTTATGGATCGCGACGGTGATGGCCGTTCTGGTGGGGTTCGGACTCTTCTGGCTGTTCCACTCGGACAACGCGGTTCGCGCCGTTGCTCCATCTGCAGCCGAAACAACGTCCGTCCGCCTGGGGGAACCGAGCCAGGCGGTTCCGACGGAGGCACCGGCTGAGACGCCGACCGAGACGATCCCCGTGATTACCTGGGAACCCGCTGAGCCGGACCCTGGCCTGGAGTGCGTGGAGATGTCCCTCTCCGGCAAACGTTACGCCTCCTCAGACCACAAAAACGTCTACCTCAAGGTCAAATTCTCCGGCCCGGACTACTTCCTTGCACCGGGAGGCGAGCTATGCACCCTTGAGTGCTGGCGCGACGGGGAACTGTTCGACCGCATCGAAGACGTGCTTCCGGTGGCAGGGACGGAATACAAATTCCGGAAAATGCACTTCGTATTGACCCGTTACATGAACACGGACCCGATCCCGGTGACCGTGCTTCTGCGCTGTGGAGAACAGACCAGAGTCATGGAGACCGAAATCGAGATCCGAAACGACCCGGATGAGGTCTATGCCGCCCGCAGCGGCGACCCCAGACCCTACTCCATTGAGGTCCTCCGCAACCAGAATGTCGTTGTGATCTACGGCAAGGACGCGGAGGGGAATTACACCATGCCGGTCAAGGTCTTTGTCTGCTCCACCGGCTCCGCCACGCCACAGGGCTACTACTCCCTTGGCTGGAAGACCCCTTGGCGCTATCTCTTTGGCGGTGTCTACGGCCAGTACACCTGCCACATCACCGGGAACATCCTCTTCCACTCTGTACCCTATTATACCAAGTCCAAGTCCAATCTTGAGACCGCCGAGTACAACAAGCTCGGCACCAAGGCTTCGATGGGCTGCGTCCGTCTGGCTGCAGCCGACGCAAAGTGGATCTATGATTTCTGCCCGGTTGGCTCCCCCATCCACATTTACGACGTCTCGGAGCTCCCGGTGGAGAAGCCGGTTCCCATCCACATCGACCCAAGCGATCCCCGGGCCGGATGGGATCCCACCGACCCCGACCCGAACAATCCCTGGACGAATGACGACTAAGGAGGCGCACCGATGAAAGGCTTGAAACCCGAAGATTATCTGGAACCTGCATGCATTTTCTGTACCCCGGAGCAGCAGACGATCCATCCGGTCGATCTGCGCCGCTGCCTGGGACGGCTTGACGAATACCTGGGCCGCAACGACACTGCCGCCGCCGAACGCCATCTCAACTACTGGAAGCAGGAGGCCCTGGCGGGCAACGATCTCCGCGGTCTGCTGACCATCGAAAATGAGCGCATGGGTCTGTATCGCAAGCTCGGCAAGCAGGAGGCCGCCAAGGAGGCTGTCCAGTCTGCCCTGTCGCTGGTGGATCGGACCGGCCTGCAGGATACCGTCACCGCAGCCACGACCTGGCTGAACGTCGGCACCGTCTACAAGAGTTTCCGCCAATCGGAGACCGCCCTGCCCTGGTATGAGCAGGCGCGGACGATCTATGAGCGTGAGCTGGACTGCGACGATCCCCGTCTGGCCGGCCTCTATAACAACCTCGCCCTGGTCCTGGTGGATCTGCGCCGCTTTGCCGAGGCGCGGGACCTCTATGGGAAGGCCCTCACCATCGTTGAGAAAGCCGAAAACGGCGCGCCGGACGCGGCGATCACCGAGCTGAATCTGGCCAATCTGGCCGAGGCCGAAGGTGGTCTGCTGGAGGCCGAGGCCGAGATCGAGGCCCATCTGGACCGGGCAAAGGCGCTGCTTGACCGCCCCGATCTGACGCAGGATGGCTACTACGCCTTCGTCTGCGACAAATGCGCGCCGACCTTCGGCTATTATGGCCGCTTCGCCGACGCCCAGGAGCTGAAGGAACGATCGGAGGCCATCTATGCGCGGGCTTGAGCTGGCAAGGGCCTATTTTGAGGCCTACGGCGCGCCGATGCTGCACGAGCGGTTCCCCGATTGGGAAAACCGTCTGGCCGTTGGCCTGGTGGGAAGCGGCTCGGAGTGCCTCGGCTATGACGACGAGGTTTCCCAGGATCACGATTTCGAGCCCGGCTTTTGCATCTTCCTCCCCGAGGAGGACGTTCTGGACCGGCGCACGGCCTTTCAGCTTGAGCGGGCCTATGCAAAGCTGCCCGCCGAGTTCGAGGGCTTCACCCGATCCAAGCTCTCCCCGGTCGGCGGAAACCGCCGGGGCGTGATCCGGCTGGGCGACTTTTTAGAGGCCAGGACCGGGACCCGCGACGGCGTCCTGACCACGGACCAGTGGCTCCGCATCCCGGAGCATTATCTGGCCGGGGTCACGAACGGGGCGCTCTTCCGGGAGGGAGACGGCGAATTTGTCCGCATCCGGGAAGCGCTTGCCGTTCAGCCCGAGGACGTGCGGAAGAAAAAGCTCGCGGGCAGACTTCTCCTGGCGGCCCAGGCGGGGCAGTACAACTATCCCCGCTGCCTGCGCCACGGCGAGACCGGCGCCGCCCAGCTTGCGATGAACGAGTTCGTGCGCCACGCGATCGCGGTGATCTTCCTGCTCAATCGGCGCTATCTGCCCTTCTACAAGTGGCAGTTCCGGGCGCTGCGGGACCTGCCCCTGCTCGGCGACGAGGCCGAGACGCTGGAGCTGCTGCTCACCACCGACAACGGCGCGACGATGGCCCGGGCCAAGTATGATATGATCGAAAACCTTTCCTCCCGCATCATCACCGTCCTTCAGGATCAGGCGCTGACCGAGGCCGTCTGCGGCGACCTGGAAAAGCACGCCTATTCCGTCAACGACGGGATCGCGGACCCCGC
>CAMHMK010000008.1 GCA_946186225.1 uncultured Clostridia bacterium | reverse complement strand
AGGCGGCGTGAGCTATGCACCATAAGAAAGAATTGTTCAATCAGGGGACGGTTCCTTGATTGACATTTATTTCGGGTCGATTGGGAAATCAATCAGAGAACCGTCCCCTGATTGACATTCTGTAAACATTTGTGGTAGAATAAGTCATGAAGAGTTACCTTCTTTCTTGTTTAGTAGGGTTTTGTTTGGTACCTTAATTCTACCACATTTCAGAAGGTAATTCTTCACTTTTTTTCACTTTTTCGCCCCTTTTTCCCAGTTTTTCCGCCTGTGGATAACTCCTCGTTTTCCTGCCATTCCAAACTGCGGAAACTCAAGCAATTTCTGTATTGACAAGCGGCAAGCACGAGTAGTATAATAGACTGAATCATTTGAGAGATGATACATTATATATACGAAAGGCGGTAGTTCTATGGCAAAGGAATTCAAACTGACCAGCATCCGTCTGGCAGAGCTCGAGCAGGAGCTCCACTATCTGAAGACCACCCGCGAGCTCGAAGTCGCGGAGCATCTGAAGGAGGCGCGCTCCTTCGGCGACCTTTCTGAAAACAGCGAATACGACGAGGCCAAAAACGAGCAGGCCCAGCTATACGGCCGCATTGCCGAGGTGGAAAACATTCTCGCCCACGCCGTCATCATCGACGACGAGGAGGACGAGCGCGAAGACCTGTCCGGCCGCGTCGGTCTGGGCTGCACCGTCAAGGTCCACGATCTGGAGGCGGACGAGGAAGAGACCGAGGTCTATGCCATTGTCGGCTCCCAGGAGGCCAATCCTGCCCAGGGTCTGATCTCCGACGACTCCCCCTTCGGCCGTGCCATGCTCGGCAAGACCGTGGGCGACGTGGTGGACGTGGAAGCGCCGATCGGCACGCTGCGGTTTGAGATCCTATCCGTGGAGCGGAGCAACTGATACAGGAGGAAATACGCATGGCAAAGTTTGTACCCCAGGCGGAGCTGCCGCTGGTGGACCAGGTTCGCGTCCGCCGCGAAAAGCTCCGGGATTTACAGCAGGAGGGCCGCGATCCCTTCGTGCGCACCCGCTTCGACGTGACGCATCACGCCGAGGAGGTCAAAGAACATTTTGATGCGCTGGAGGAGCAGACCGTCCGTCTGGCGGGCCGTCTGATGAGCAAGCGCGGGATGGGCAAGGCCATCTTTGCAGACCTGCAGGACCGCTCCGGCCGCATTCAGCTCTATATCAAGGTCGATGAGATGGGCGAGGAAGAATTCGCCCGCTGCCGCAAGCTGGACATCGGCGACATCGTCGGCGTGGAGGGGCCTGTCTTCCGCACCCAGAAGGGCGAGATCTCCGTCCGCACCCGGTCCGTCACCCTGCTGTCCAAGTCGCTGCTGCCGCTGCCGGAGAAGTTCCACGGTCTGCAGGACAAGGAGCTCCGCTTCCGCCAGCGCTATTTGGATCTGATCGTGAATCCCGAGGTGAAGCGGAATTTCGAGATTCGCTCCCGTTTCATCCGCTATATGCGGAACTATCTGGACGATCAGGGCTATATTGAGGTCGAGACCCCTGTCCTCAATACGATCGCCGGCGGCGCAGCCGCCCGCCCCTTTATCACCCATCACAACACCCTGGACATCGACATGTATATGCGCATCGCCACCGAGCTGCCGCTCAAGCGGCTGATCGTCGGCGGCATGGAGCGCGTGTATGAGATCGGCCGGATCTTCCGCAACGAGGGCATGGATCCCAAGCACAATCCGGAGTTCACCACCGTGGAGCTCTATGAGGCCTACGCCGACTTCCACCGGATGATGGACATCGCCGAGGGCATTCTCTCCGGCGCGGCCAAGGAGATTTTGGGCACCTACCAGGTCTCCTGGATGGGCTACGACATCGACCTGACCCCCGGATGGCCGCGGCTGACGATGATCGAGGCCGTGAAGCAGTACGTTGGGATCGACTTTGGCGCCATCACCGACGACGCAGAGGCTGTGGCTGCGGCGAAGACCGCCGGCGTGGAGCTCAACCCCGCCTCCGAGCCCACCTGGGGCAATGCCCTCTACGCCTGCTTCGATCAGAAGGTGGAGGAGCACCTGATCCAGCCCACCTTCATCACGATGTACCCCGTCGAGGTCAGCCCGCTGACCAAGCGCAGCCCCGCCGACCCCAGACTGACCGAGCGCTTCGAGTTCTTCATCGCCCACTCCGAGATGGGCAACGCCTACTCCGAGCTCAACGACCCGCTGGACCAGCGCGCCCGCTTCGTCAAGCAGATGGAGCAGCGTGACCGCGGCGACGACGAGGCCGAGATGATCGATGAGGATTTCCTGAACGCGATGGAATACGGCATGCCCCCCACGGGCGGCATGGGCATCGGCATCGACCGCTGCGTCATGCTCCTGACCGGCGCGGACACCATCCGCGAGGTCATCCTGTTCCCGACAATGAAACCTTTGGACAAGGATAAGACCGAAAAGGCCGAGACCAAGGCGGAAGAAAAGCTCGTTGAAGCGGCTCCTGTCGTCGAGGAAAAGATCGACTTTTCCAACGTTGTGATCGAGCCTTTGTTCCAGGATCAGGTCGATTTTGAGACCTTCTCCAAGTCCGATTTCCGGGCTGTGAAGGTGCTCGAATGCGAGGCAGTTAAGAAGTCCAAGAAGCTGCTGAAGTTCACCCTGGACGACGGCACCGGCACGCCCCGGACCATCCTCTCCGGCATCCACGCCTATTATGAGCCCGAGGAGCTGATCGGCAAGACCTGCATCGCCATCACCAATCTGCCGCCCAGACCCATGATGGGCATCGAGAGCTGCGGCATGCTGCTCTCCGCCGTTCATAAGGAGGGCGAGGCGGAGAAGCTCCACCTGCTGATGCTGGATCCCCACATCCCCGCCGGCGCGAAGCTGTATTGATTGAGGCGCCAAAATCGGCTCGAATCACCGATTTCGTCCCCCAAAAACACCGCTCGATCTCCAAATCGGAAGGCAAAAATCCGCGATTCCTCATGGAACGGCATAAGTCGTCGTTTTTCTGCAAGAGACTCACTATCCAACGGTAGTGGGTCTCTATTTTGCTTGAACGTTCTTCTGACGACTGATTTCTGCTGCAGTCTTGACATCGCAGAAAATCTGTGCTAAGATGCAATCACAAACATGGCAGCTACCATGGTAATAAAAGGAAGGGATTAGATGGTTCTGTATTTGAAAAACTGCCGCCTGATTCCGGAGCTCTCCGGCGGATATGCCGGAGAACAGGGGGAGGTTCTGATCCGGGACGGGGTCATCACCGAGGTTGCCGGGACAGTTTCCGCCGGAGTCACTGCGGATCACACAATTGACTGCGAAGGGAAGACCCTGCTCCCGGGCCTGTTTGATCTGCATGCCCATCTGAATTGGGACTATTACAACGGTGTGATCCGGCTCAACGATTTCAAGCTTATGATCCACTCCAGCCTGAGCGCAAAGCGATATCTGTTCAACGGTTATACCACCATCCGGGACATGGGCTCGCCGAAGCGGCTGTCCGTCTGGGTCCGGGAAGCCATCCGGAAAGGTCTGTTTCCGGGTCCCCGGATTGTCAGCGGCGGCATGATTCTGCGGCCGACTGCTTCGGATACGCCGGCAGATCCCAGTTGCTTTCTGCGCTATGTATCCGGGACGGAGGAGTTTTCCCGGGCGGCCAAGGAAGAAATCGGCGGCGGCGCTGACTTTGTAAAGCTCTACGCGCCGGGGGAGCCCTCAGAATTACTGCCGGAGGAACTGGAGGCGGTTGTACGGATTGCGCACCTGCGGGGCAAACGGGTGGCGGTTCACGCCCACGACGCCGGCGCGATCACCATGTGCATTGACAAAGGCGTGGACACCATTGAGCATGCTTCCCGGATCACGGAGCGGGACATCGAGCGGCTGAAGGACAGTCCGTCCCATATCGTACCGACGCTGGCGGTTCTGAGCGCTGATCTTCCGACCCCTGGCTTCACCCGGGACCAGAAGGCGACGATGCTTCGCCCGCTGCTGGAGGCTAACCGGAAAAGCATCACAGCCGCCTACCGGGCCGGCCTGATGATGGGTTTCGGAACAGATACCCCCATCGAGGATCAGGAAAAGCTTCCGGGACTGGAATTCCGCATGCGGAAGGAATACTGCGGAATGGATAACCTGGAGCTTCTGAAGCAGGCTACTGTTTACAGTGCCGCCCTCTGCGGCCTGGAGCAGGTCACGGGGCAGATCAAGCCGGGGCTGGCCGCCGACCTGATTCTGGTAAACGGCTGTCCGGACCTGGATATTTCCGCCATGTACCGGAAGCCGGATCTGGTGATCCGGGAAGGCAGACTTGTAAAAGAAGACTGAAATCCCTGGACGGAAACGGAGGAAAACGGGTATGTGGAAGGTACTTCGCCGTCGGCTGGAACGGTATGAGGGCATGGAGGAAAACCGTACGGTTGCGCTGGATCTGCGCCGTATGCTGCCCGGAATGCTGGTGGAGCAGATTGCGGCAATTTTTCTGGAAAACATCAATGTATTTGTGATGGGTTTCATTTCCACGGCAGCCATCGCCGGAGTCGGACAGATCAACACGGTAAACAGCGTTCTGATGAATCTGTTTCAGGCGTTTGCCATCGGCGGCACCGTGCTGGTAGGCCAGTTTGCCGGCGCGGGAAGAAAGAAGGACGCGGCTCGGTCAGCGGCCTCGGCGCTGCTTCTGGGCGGTTCGGTCAGTCTGCTGGTGACGGCCCTGATCTGGATCTTCCGGGCGCAGGTGATTCACCTTCTCTTCGGACGGGCGGAGACGGAGGTCATTGAAAGCTCCATGCTGTATTTCTCCTACACCGCGCTCACGCCGCCCCTGTGGTTTCTGTATTTTCAGTGCTGCGGTTTTATGCGTAGCGCGGGAGATACGAAGCGCCCGATGTACATCAGTGTGGTCCTGAATGCCGCCAGTATTGTGTTTAACCTGGTGTTTGCCCTGGTATTCCATCTGGGGATCCGCGGCGCTGCGCTGTCCTATCTGCTCTCCGTGGCGCTGGCGGCTGCGATTTCGCTGGCAGCCGTTCTGCGCCGGCAATTTATCTGCCGGCCCAGCGTTGAATTCGGACGGGAAACCGGCCGGGATCTGCGCAGACTCAGCGGGATTGCCTTTCCCGCCTCTGCGGAAAACCTGATGTTCAACGGCAGCAGGATCATTCTTCAGGTGTTTCTGGCCGGTATGGGAAAGGTGATGATCTCGGGCAACTCCGTCTTTAACTCGGTAAACGGAATCCTGAATGTGCCCACCATGGCCCTGTATTACCTCACGATTCCCGTCATCAGCCGATGTGCGGGGGAGGGCGGCAGAGCGCGGCTGGAGGGCGGACTCCGGTATATCTACCGAAAAACGCTGATCTGGACGATACCCGTCGCCGCGGCGCATCTGCTGCTGGGATATCCGGGCTCCATGCTGTTCAGTCGGGATCCAAATGTGATCCGGGTCGGTGCCGGGATGCTGGCAATCTACGCGCCCTTTGCGATGGTGCAGCACGGCAGCTTTATTCTGCCCAACGGCTTCAAGGCCGTGGGGGACGCCCGGTTTGCCATGTTTCTCTCCTCCGCTACAGCCTGGTCGATCCGGGTCCTGGGGACTTGGCTTCTGGGCGTCAAACTCGGATGGGGCGCCTATGCCATTGCCCTGACGCAGGGCATTGACAGCGCTGTCCGCGCTGCTGTCTATCATCGGCGCTTTACCCGCGGCACCTGGCTGAGCTTCCTTTCCGCGAAACAGGAGCAAGGCGGCGAATCAGCCAAGGCCGGCGGGTAGGATCATTATTTCTGCCCAGACACTTGCTTTTTGCTGCTGTTCTGATATAATGATTGTATCAGAAAACAAGCGGACCAACGTGAGGCACATTGGAAAGGGGAACCAGATGAAAGGAAAAGACCTGACAGAGCGGGTTTACCGGGAGATCAAAAGAGACCTGATGCTGCGCAAGCTGCCCAGCAGTGAGCTGTTCAGCGAGCAGATGCTGGCGGATCGGTATCACTGCAGCCGCACACCGGCCCGGGAGGCTGCCGGAAGGTTGGTATCCGAGGGCTTCCTGAACAAGTACCCCAGCAAGGGGTATATCGTCCGTCTGCCAACAGAGCGGGAGATGAACGAGATGCGGTACTGCTGCTATGTTCTGGAGGCGGCGGCCCTCAAGCAGGCCTACCATACGGCCTACGCCGAGGAGTTCCGCTCGCTCTACGCGCTGATCGACCGGAAATATGACAATCCGGATTTGGCTTACTTTGCCAATATGACCTTTCACTATGAACTGGCAAAGCTCTCCCGCAATGAGATTCTTGTCGCCTATATTGAGCGCCTGCACGGCCTGATGATTCGGGGCGAACAGGCTGTTGTGTATCGCGGGAGCAGCTATCTGGATGAGCAGATGCCGGATCGGAGCGAAACCGACACCGCAAAGAGTGATCAATCGGAGGTCACAGAGCGGCACAGGAAGATCATTGACGCACTGCTGGAGCAGAAGCTGGAGGATGCACTGCGGTGGTTGTGTATGGATGTATATCCGAATATACCGTTTGAAAATGTCAATATAGACTGAGCCAGGCCCGTCTTCCCAAGAAGGCGCCTCGGATTTTTGTGGAAAACACACAAAAATCCGGGGCGCTTTCTTGCTGAATTGGAGAAAAACGCGCAGGGCACAAAAAACTGCGGAATAAGGATTGACAAGAAAACAAAGGCAGAGTAGAATAAGTATACAAGCTACCATGGTAGCGAAAATGCAATAAAAAGTCAGGAAGAAATGGAGGCATTATTATGAAGAGAACGCTTGCACTGGTGCTGGCCCTGCTGCTGATCTGTCTTGTAGGCTGCAGCACAAACCCAAACGGATCCGGCGAGATCGCAAAGGACACCATTAATCTGGTTAATACCGCTCCGATTCCGGACTACGACCCGCTCAACTGGTATATCACCAGCCAGAGCACGCTGTTTACCAACGTCTACAGCACGTTGGCAGATGTGGTGGTCAACGATGATCTGACGATTTCCTGCCGTCCCAATCTGGCAAAAAGCTGGGAGCAGGAGGACGATCTGACCTGGGTTTTCCACCTGAACGAAAACGCTGTTTACACCAACGGCGACAAGGTCACCGCGGAGCATGTGAAAACCTGCTTCGAGCGCCACAAGACAAACCCCTACACCATGAGCTACGTTTCCATGGTGGACAGCATTGAGGTCCGGGATGAGAACACCGTGGTGTTCCATTTGGCCTACGCCTGGCCCGGTATTCCCAACTGCTGGTACATGGTTGCCATCTACAACGTAGACCTCTATGACGCCGACAAGGACGCCTACATCAAAAACCCCGTGGGCAGCGGTCCCTACACGCTGACTGCCCTGGATGAGACTGCCGGCACCATGACCCTGACGCTGAAGGACAACTGGTGGGGCGAAAACAAGCCCGTTGTCAAGACCGTCAACGTGCGTACCATTACCGATCCCAGCACCCTGGTCATTGCCCTGCAGAAGGGCGAGGTGGACGTGGGACAGCTCAGCGGCACCAACTACTCCCTGGTCAAGGACGATCCCAATCTGGAGAACAAGCAGACGGTTTCTCAGGTTCCCGTTCAGCTCCTTCTGAACAAAAACACAGAGCCCCTGAACAATGACAAGCTCCGGGAAGCCATCTCCTATGCCATCGACTACGAGGCCATCCGGAAGGTCACCTGCAGCGGTTACGTTTCCAACAAGGACAGCACCCTGGTATTTGCCACCCTGGAGCGGGAGATTCCCTCCGGCGTGCAGGGCTACGAATATAACCCCGAGAAGGCCCGGGAGCTGGTGAAGGAAAGCGGGCTGCCCGTTCCTGTCGATGTGGGCGAGATCATCGGCGGCAACAACGGCAGCGCCGAGATGATCCAGCAGTATCTGGCGGATGTGGGCATCAGCGCGAAGGTCACCTCCTATGAGACCAATACCTTTGTTCAGATGCTGATGGGCGGCCAGTTCGGCCTGGGCATCACCTCCGGCTCCGGCGGCCAGAGCGCCTTTGAAAACCTGAGAAACTACTATGGCACCGATCAGCCCTATAACTTCAACAAGTTCAGCAATCCCCAGGTTGATGAGATCATCGGCAAGCTTCAGGTGGAGAAGGACGACGCGGAGATTGAGCGTCTGCTCACGGAGGCCTTAAACATCGTCGCCTCTGAGCATACCAATATGAACCTTGGTATTCCCGGCCAGTTTGTCGTATTCCGCAAGGGCTGGAGCATCCCGCCTGTCTGGAACGGCGTTGACATGATTGCCGTCAGATAAGTCCATTGATAACCAAGGCGGCACAGATTGTGATATCTGTGCCGCCTGCATGTAAAAAGGAGAACAAGATGACGAAATATGTGATCAAACGGCTGCTTTTGATCATACCGATTGTTCTGGGCGTGGCGATCATCGTCTTTTCCATCATCAATCTGATTCCGGGAGATCCCGGACGCCGGATGCTGGGCCCCATGGCAACCCAGGAGCAGGTGGAACTGCTCAATGATCAACTGGGATATCATCTGCCATTCTTCCAGAGACTCGGAAACTACCTGAAGGACCTGGTCCAGCTGCGGTTCGGTAATTCCTATAAGGACGGCACGCCGGTCATTCATACGATCATGAGCAACTTCCCCTATACGCTGAAGCTGGCGATTCTGCAGACGGTGCTTTATTCCGTCATCGGAATCTCCCTGGGCGTTTTATCCGCGGTGAAGCAGTATTCCGCCCTGGACAATATTGTCCGGGTCATCAGCATTTCCTTTTCCGCCTTCCCGAGCTTTTGGGTATATATGGTAGCGCTGCTGGTGTTCTCCCTGTACCTGGGCTGGCTCCCGTCCAGCGGCGCGGAGAGCTGGAAGAGCTATGTGCTGCCGGTGGGCTGCGCCGGTATTCTTTCCGCCTCATCTCTGCAGCGCCTGACCAGAACCACCATGCTGGAATCCATCCGCCAGGACTTTGTCCGGACGGCCCGGGCCAAGGGCTGCGCGGAGGGGACGGTGATCTGGAAGCACGCCTTCCTCAATGCCATGCTCCCCGTGCTGAACCAGATCGGCATCAGCTTCGGCATGCTGCTGGGCGGCACGGTGATTGCGGAGTCCGTTTTCGGCATGCCGGGACTGGGCACCGTCATCATCACAGCGGTGAATTCCAAGGATGTGCCGATGGTTATGGCGGCGACGGTATTTCTCGCCGCGATCTTCTGCTTCCTTGTAGTAATGCTGGACGTGATTACGGCCCTGGTGGATCCCAGAGCCAAGGCAAAACTGACTCGTTGACAGGAGGCCGCCATGAAAAAACAAACGGAGTTTTCTGATCTGAAACGCGGCCGGGGGAAGGAAATCTGGCGGCTGTTCCGGCGGAATAAGCCGGCCATGATCGGCCTGGTGCTGTTTCTGATCATTGTGCTGATCGCCATTTTCGCGGACGTCATTATCGATGAGGAGCAGTGCTACGCCTTCAGCGGTGCTCCGCTGGAAAGCCCCTCTGCCGCCCATCTCTTCGGCACGGACAATTTGGGCCGGGACCTGTTTGCCCGCCTGGTCCACGGCAGCCGGTATTCTCTTTCCATCGGCATTTTTGCCACGATTCTTTCCCTTGCGGTGGGCGCATTTATCGGGGCTGCCTGCGGGTATTTCGGCGGCTGGCTGGACAACATCGTGATGCGGTTCTTTGACGTGATCGCCTCCATCCCGGGCATGCTCCTGATTATGGTGCTGGTGATGGCCCTGGGCCAGGGCATGCAGAATCTGATCTACGCGCTGATGATCAGCGGCGTACCGGGATATGCCCGCTTTGTGCGGTCCACGGTGCTGAATCTGACGGACATGGAATACGTGCAGTGCGCGAAATCCTATGGCACCGGGAGCTTCCGAATCATCCTCCGCCATGTACTGCCCAATGCCATCGGCCCGATCATCATCATGCTGGCCGGCTCTGTTTCCGGCACCATTCTGGCTGCTGCCAGCTACTCCTTTATGGGCTTCGGCATCCAGCAGCCCACACCCGAATGGGGCGCCATTATTTCCAACTCCAGGCAATTCATGCGGCTGGCGCCTGCCTACGCCATCATTCCCGGTATGTTCATTGTGTTAACCGCCATGAGCATCAACCTCATCGGCGACGGCCTGCGGGATGCGCTGGATCCCAGACTGAAAGACTGAGGTGAGAGATATGGAAGCACAAAGCAGACAGACAAAGGATCGGGTCCCTGCGGTGGAGGTCCGGGACCTGTCGGTGGAATATCACTCCGGCGGTTCTGTGGTTCATGCGGTGAACCATATCAGCTTCACCCTGGAGAAGGGCAGGACCCTCGGCCTGGTGGGAGAGACGGGAGCCGGCAAAACCAGCACCGCCCTGGCGCTGATGCGGCTGCTGCCGGATCGGGTCAGCGTCATCCCCAACGGTGAGATCCGGCTGAAGGGGGACAACGTCCTGGAGCTTCCCGAGAGCCACATGCGTATGATGCGAGGCTCAATCATCTCCATGATCTTCCAGGATCCCATGACCGCGCTGAATCCCATCATGACCGTGGGAAACCAGATTGCGGAGGCAATTCGCAATCACGCCTCGGATAAAATGACGAAGGAACAGGTGAACCGCCGGGTCGAGGAGGTTCTGGAGCTGGTGGGAATCCCCGCCGAGCGAAAGAACAATTATCCCCTGCAGTTCTCCGGCGGGATGAAGCAGCGGGTGGTCATTGCCATAGCCCTGGCCTGCCGCCCGGACATCCTGATCGCGGACGAGCCCACAACAGCCCTGGATGTGACCATCCAGGCCCAGGTCCTTGCCCTGATCTCCAGACTCAAGGAACAGCTGGGAACCTCGATGATCATGATTTCCCATGATCTGGGGGTTGTGGTTCGCACCTGCGACGACGTGGCCATCATGTACGCGGGCGAAATCATCGAATACGGCTCGGTGGAGCAGATCTACGGCCCCGGGGACCATCATCCCTATACGGTGGGCCTGTTCGGCGCGATTCCGGATCTCAAAAGCAAGGCCAGGCGCCTGTCGCCCATTGACGGTCTGATGCCGGATCCCTCCAATCTGCCCACAGGCTGTAAGTTTTCTCCCAGGTGCCCCCACTGCACGGAAGCCTGCCGGCAGCAGGAGCCGCCGGAGACGGAGCGGGACGGACACATCATCAGATGCCATTTGTTCGGAGGGGAGAAGGTATGAATCAGCACGATACTGTCCCGGTGATTGAGACCGTGGACCTGAAGAAATATTATAAGGTGCGGAAGGGCTTCCTTCACGCGGTGGACGGCGTCAACCTCCGGATCCTTCAGGGCCAGACCCTGGGCGTGGTGGGAGAATCCGGCTGCGGGAAAAGCACCCTGGGCCGCACGGTAATCGGCCTGCATGAGCCCACGGAGGGGAAGGTCCTGTTCCGGGGCCGGGATATGGCAAGTCTCACCCGGAAACAAAACCGTCAGCTCCACACCAGAATGAGCATGATCTTCCAGGATCCCTATTCCTCTCTGAATCCCCGCATGTGCGTGGCGGATCTGATTGCGGACCCGATGGTGATCAACCACACCTGCTCCAATCGACAGGAACGCTACAAGCGGGTAGCGGAGCTGATGGACACCGTCGGCCTGGCCAAACGGATTGCCGGCGCTTACCCCCATGAGCTGGACGGCGGCCGCCGGCAGAGAATCGGCATTGCCCGGGCCCTGGCCCTGGATCCGGACTTCATTGTCTGCGACGAGCCGGTTTCCGCCCTGGACGTCTCCATCCAGGCTCAGATCCTGAACCTGCTGATGGATCTGCAGGATGAGATGGGACTGACCTACATGTTCGTCACCCACGATCTGGGCGTGGTCAAGCATATCAGCACCAACATCATGGTGACTTATCTGGGCAAATGCGTGGAATTGGGTACCAGCGACCAGATTTTTGAGAACCCCTGCCATCCCTATACCAAAGCCCTCCTGGCCGCCCTCCCGGAGCCGACCCTGGAGGCCAGAAACAGGCAGTTTGAGCTGCTGAAGGGAGAGATCGGCAATCCCATCAATCCCAAGCCGGGCTGCAGATTCGCGTCCCGGTGTCCCAACTGCACCGAGGCATGCCTAAAGGGAGACATCCCGGAGCATGAGGTGGAGCCGGGCCATAAGGTCAGCTGTGTGCTGTTTGCGCCCCAATCAAATGAGGAGACTCTATGAAAAAATACGGTTTGATTCTGGATCGTAATGCCGGAATCGAAGAAAGGCTTCTGGCGGTGGAGGTGTCGCACCTGATCGGCTTCTGTTCTCCGGTGCTGCCTGTTCCCTTTCTCCACAGGCCGGACGAAGCGCCGGAGCCGGAGACGGTCTACCTGCAGATCGGAGCGAAGGGGCCGGACGCGCCCAACGTCATCCGGGTGCCGGAGGGCAAGTCTCCCGGGGAGGTCTGGAAACAGCTTGCCGGGGACCTGCTTCCGAAAACCGGGAAGGAGATTCCCGGGCCGGCGGATTACAGCTCCGCGCTTGCCCACGCACCGAAGTCCACGGCCCGAAAGACCGGCGGACTGGAGCTGCTCTTTGAGAAGGGCTGGCTGCTTCAGGATGAGGACGGAGACGGCCTGCCCGACCGGCTGGACTGCAGCTTTTACTTTGAGACGGAGCCGGACGACGCCCTGTGTCAGGCGGCCTGTATTCTGGCTGCCCGCTTTGGCATGGAGACGACGAGCGCTGCCTGCCCGCTCATCAGCAGACAGCCCCGGGGCAATCTCCTGGTTTTCCGCCGGGCGGAAAGGGCTCCGGCTCTGGAGCTGGAGAAGACTGTGCCCGAGAAGCGAATCCTGCTGACAGGCAGCGGACAGGAGCTGGTTCGCTTTGCCGAGGCCCTGGGCCGGCAGTTTCCCCTGGCGGCGGAGGGCGAGCGGCTCTGCCACGTGACGGAGCATCTGCGCCGGAGCCTGCGGATGCGGCGGGCCGACGGTCAGGCCGCATGGATCCTGAGCCATGGAGCCGATGAGGTCTGCCTCTGCCCCGACGGCGACCTGACGCGCTTTCAGGCCAGATTTCCGGACACCGTCTTTCACACCCGGCGGGATCCGATTCTGGAGGAACGGCGCAGCTGGTCCTTGAAGGGGGAAGAGCAGGAGCTGCGGGAGCTGATGCAGCGGGTCTATCCGCTTTTGCGGCCGGGGGATCGGGTCAGCGTTGTGGGCGCCATCGGGCAGGACAGGCCGGAGCGCCTGGCTTTGCTGGATGAAATCCGGGACCGGGTCCAAAGCGCGGGGGCCGTCCTCACGGAAGGAAGGCTCCGGTGCGCGTTCAAGCAGGGATTGAGCTGGCTGGAAGAGGAGTTTGCGCCGAAGGCGGCAGCCCTCGGCAGCGTCAGCCGGGTCCGGATCCGCTTTTCTCCCTGGATCCATCGGTGCGTAACGGAGCACGGAGCGGAATTCGACTGGCAGTCGCTGGACCGGAATACGGAAAAGCCGCCCCGCTGGCTCTCGGATCTCTATCCCGCCGACGAGCTGGCGGCGCAGATCCTGGGAATCTCCCGGGACAACGTCATCCTGGAGGCAGGCGAGCTTCCCCCCACTGTCACCTACGAAGCCTCTGCCTGTGACGCCGCAGGAAAGCGACTCCTGCGGGAGGAATGCTCGGTCCATACCTGCGCGGCGCCGTTTCTGTATCAGCTGCCGGACTGTGGGCCGGCGCTGCCCTGTACCGGCTTTCTGAAGGTCTGTGTCAACGAAACCGCCGTTCTGAATCAGCGGATTGCCACGGACGCGGAACGGATCTGGACCCGGTTCCAGGAGGAGCTGCTTCCCCGGGTCGGACAGAAGGCGGCGGAGGCGGCGTTTTCCCCGCTGCGCCAGCCCTTCTTCACACGCCTGGAGCTTCAGATTGGGATCGGCGGCCCGGAACGGGAACTGCCGCAAAGATCGGACCATATCTCTGCCGGCGAGGTGCTGGAGGATGCCCTGCACCAGGTGGGTCAGGCCTATTTCCTGCAGATGGGCAAAAAACACGGAGTCAAAGGGCTGGACGCTCCGGGGCTGATTCTGCCCCGCATCCATGTGCGGCCTGGCCCGCCGACACTGGAGGCGTCCCTGTGGATGCCCTGCGAAAAGGGCGATTGCTTTGCCCCGGCTGAGACAGAATGCGTCTGCGCCGGGGTGGGCTGGGAAAAGGAACGGCTGACGCTGCGTTTTCTTCTTCTGGGTTCCGCGGTGGACAGTGCTCTTGTCCGGGAGCTTGTCCGGCTGACGGATGAGGGCTTTACGGACCTCTCCCGCAAGCTTGCCGGCTGGGGCGCTGTGGGTCTGGAGCAGAAGGGCGAGTGCCTCTGGGCGAAGCTTCCGGAGCCGCCGGAGGCCCTTCCGGACCTTGGGATCCAGGAGATCGACCTGTTGCCGGATCATCCTGTGGGGTATGAGGAGTACCGACGGGTGATGCGGCAGCTGAGCCGGGTCCCGGGCTTGCGGGTGACTGTGGCCGGCAGAAGCTACCAGGGAAGAGAAATCTACGCGGTGGAGCCGGCAGCCCGGGAAATCGGCTGGGTCTCCCGGGTCAAGCGCACCCAGCTTCTTCCCACGGTACTGATCAACGGACGCCATCACGCCAATGAGGTCTCCGCCACCAACGCCATCTTCCACCTGATCCGGGAGCTTTTCACCAACCCGGAATACAGAACCATCTCCGAGGAAATGAATCTGATTCTGCTGCCCATGGAAAACGTGGACGGCGCGGCTCTGCACGAGGAGCTGTGCCGGGAGCATCCCACCTGGCAGCATCAGACCTGTTATACCAATTCCCTGGGCGCGGATCTTATGCCCTATTACTTTGACCATGACACAATCCATACCGAGGCCTTGGCCTTCACCCGAATCGCGGAGGAATGGCTGCCGGACGCGTTTTTGGATCTCCACGGGGTTCCCCACCATGAGATTCCCCAGCAATTCGGTCAGCTTTCCGGCTATCGGGGCCTCTGGCTGCCCCGTGCGCTGCTCTGCGCCTTTTATTTCCACATAGACGATCCGGACTACCCCTCCAATACTGCGTTCTGCCGGGCCTGGCGCAGCCGGATTGACCGGGCCTTTGAGGGCTGCCGGGACTTTGCGCGGGACACCGAAGAATGGAACGGCAGGTTCATGAAGTATTCCTGGCAGGGATTGGACGAGTGCTTCCCCTGCAGTCAGGCGGGTCCTATGCTGGATTACTGGATCCCCTCGCCCTACAATCCCCGGCATCCATATCCGACGGTCAGCCGCCCCTGGATCTTCAGCGGGATGTTTACCGCGGAGGCAGCGGATGAAACCGCGGGGGGCGAGTGGCTGAGCAAATGCGCCGAAGCCCATCTGGTCCATATCAGGACCTCACTGGATTTCCTGCGGCGGGCAAGGGTGGTGGCGGATCGGGAGGTGCTGGCGGAGGGGGGAAAGACCCTGGTCCGGTACCTGCGGCACCGTCCCCTGGTTTCTCCAAAGACCGGCGCGGAAAGAGAATTGTGAGAAAGGCAGGTTGTTACCCATGAAAAAATTCTGTAATGCAGATTATGACGCGCTGCGCAATGTTCAAAACCTCACGGTCTCCCCGGCGGGAACCCATGCCGTATATACCCTGCAGCGGCTGAACCCCGCGGCGGACGCATACCAGACCTGCCTGTGGCTGCTGGATCTGCGCACCGGCGATTCCCGGCGGCTGACCTCCGGAACCCGGGACAACGGCGCGTTCTGGCTGGACGAGACCCACGTCGCTTTTTCCGGGATCCGGGGCGAGCCCGCGGCGGACGCGACGGTGCTGTATGCCATCGACATTACCGGGGGAGAGGCGGAGGAATACCTGCGGATCCCTCGCCCCGGCGCGCAGATTTCCCATCTGGGCGGCAGCCGGTTCCTGGCCAGGATTGATACCGACGTCAACCGGGAGGCGGAAAAGGAGGCCCCCGGCTGGAGATCCTTTGACGAGTATCCCTATATGGGAGACGGGGCCGGCTATGTCAACAAGCACCGCCGAGCTCTTTTCCTCTGGGACAACGAGCAGAAGGAACTGAAGCAGCTGACCGCGCCGCTGATGCAGACCTATATGACCTATTTCAGCGAGGACGTGATCCCAGCGGAGGACGGATTCTTCTTTGTGGGATATGAATATGACCGGGACGCCGCGGGAAAGGCCTGTATCTGCAAGTACCTGTGGCAGACCGGAGAAACCAGGGTCCTTTGCACGGATGACTGCTATGTGTTCTCCTTCGTCCGCTTCGGTGACCGGATTCATTACGCCGCCTGGGCCATCGAGGCGGGACCGAAAATCGCGGCGATCCGGATCCGCTCCGTTTCCGAAGAGGGCGGAGATCTGCGGACCGACGCCGAGCCCGACTGGGAGCTGGGGTCCCTGCGGCAGCGGGAAGGGAAAACCATGGTCACCCGCACGCTGCGTTCGGTTCCGGAAATGGCCCGCTGGGAGCCCGACGGCAGCTTCACCCGCCTTGCGACTCCCGGGGTCTGTCCCACCAGGGCCATTCCCGTGGGGGAGGATGTGGTGTTTACCGCCTGGGAGCCCAACCGGCTTCAGGAGGTTTACCGGTGGCGAGGAGGGGAGGTTGTCCGCCTGACCCACCACAACGACGAGCTATACAGGACCTACGCCTTCAGCAAACCGGAGCCGCTGACGGTCCGGTGCGGCGACGAGGAAATCTGCGGCTGGGTCATGAAGCCCACGAATTTTAAATCCGGAAAACGGTATCCCGGCATCCTGAACGTCCATGGCGGGCCCCACGGCTGCTTTAACGAGAGCTTTGTGATGGAACACCAACGCTGGTGCAGCGAGGGTTATTTTGTGTTCTTCTGCAATCCCCGGGGCTCTACCACCTATGGTTTGGAGTTTATGAACGTCACGGGGCAGCTGGGCGAATCGGATTTTGAACAGCTGATGTGCTTTACCGACCGGGTCCTGGAAGCCTGTCCGGAGCTGGACGGCAATCGCCTTGCCATCACGGGTCAGAGCTACGGCGGCTATATGAGCAACTGGGCCATCGGTCATACGGACCGGTTCCGGGCCGCGGTGCCCCGGATGTCCATCTCCAACTGGATCAGCATGCACGGCACCTCGGATGAGCGCTGGTACGGCGACCACGTCATTGCGGCGACCCCCTGGAAGGACCCCCTGCTGGCCTGGAAGCAGTCGCCGATCTGCTATGCGGACCGGGTGAAGACACCCACGCTGCTGATTCAGCACGAGAAGGATCAGCGATGCCCTCTGGAGCAAGCGCAGCAGATGTATCTGGCGCTGTTGGAGCGGGGCGTTCCCACAAAGCTGATGGTGAACCTGGGCTGTTTCCACGGCGGCAGGAAGGTCTCACAGCTGCTTCACGACATTGACGTGATGCTGGAGTGGTTCGCGGCGTACCTGACGGAGGAAGCCAGCGGGAAAACCCCGCAGGGAGCTTTCGCGGCGGCAGAACAGGAGTAGCAGAATGACCGAACAGCATCAGGCGTTTGCCGACGTAATTGTGAACACCGCCCTGGGCGTGCGCCCGGGGGAGAAGGTGCTGGTGGAGCTCACCGGCGTGGACGACGGACTTGGAGCAGCGGTGATCCGGGCGGTTTACGCCGCCGGGGGAAGACCCTTCTATCACCAGATGAGGGATAATCTGCAGGCCGCCTGGCTTGCGGAGGCGGATGCTGAGACGATCCGGCTCCAGGCAGAGTGGGATACGGCGCGCATGCGGGCCATGGACGTCTACATCGGACTGCGGCTCAGCGACAACCCCTTTGACCAATCGGACCTCCCCCGGTCCCAGACAAGCCTGTATCGGACCTGGTATGAGAAGCCGGTTCATTTTGAGACCCGGCTGCCCCACACCAGGTGGATTGCCCTTGCCGTCCCGAACGCGGCCATAGCCCAGAGCGCCGGCATGTCCACAGAGCGCTTCACGGAGTTCTATTACCGCTGCTGTCTGCTGGATTACAACCGGTTTGCCGACCGGATGAAGCCTCTGGCCCAAAGGCTGGAGCGGACCGGGTGGGTCACCCTCCGGGGCCGGGATGTGAATCTCCGGTTCTGCGTCCGGGACATGGGGGTCAGCGTCTGCAGGGGAAACCGCAATCTCCCTGCCGGTGAGGTTTTTACAGCCCCGGTGCCGGACTCGGCGGAGGGCATGATCCGCTACAACCTGCCCACGGAGTACAACGGCCGGCGCTTTTCCGGGGTATGCCTGGAGCTCCGGGCCGGGAAAATTGTATCGGCATCCTGCCGGGAGGGGGATTCCGGGGCCCTGGCGGGGATCCTGGACACGGACGAAGGATCCAGACGGATCGGCGAGTTTGCGCTGGGGACCAATCCCTTTGTGACAAAGCCGGTTCATTCCGTTTTGTTTGATGAAAAAGCCTCCGGAAGCTTCCACTTTACCCCCGGCAACGCCTATTCCGCAAGCGGGAAGGGGAACGTCAGCCGGATCCATTGGGATATGGTATACCGGATGCAGCCGGAGTACGGCGGGGGAGAGGTCTGGTTTGATGACGTTCTGATTCAGAAGGACGGTCGGTTTCTGCCGGAGGATCTGATTCCGCTGAATCCGGAGCTTCTGGGTCCGGAGATCTCCCGCCCGACGGGAGATACCAAGCATTGGAGGGAGGAATAAGCAGTGTGGAAGCAGTTGGAGCCTAAGGCAGTATTCCGGTGGTTTGCCTGGGTGTCCCGGTTTCCCCATGGCTCCGGACATACGGAGCAGCTGGCGGAGGCGTGCCTCGCCTTTGCCCGGGAGAGGAAGCTGGCCTGCCGGCGGGATGCAATTGGGAATGTGGTGATCTGCAAGCCCGGCCGCGGCAGCAGCCAAAGCGCCGCGCCGCTGATTTTGCAGGCGCACCTGGATATGGTGCTGGCTGCCGCGCCGGAGTCGGGCCGGGACCTTCTGGCAGAGGGCCCCCGCCTTCAAACCGACGGCGAATGGGTCTGGGCAGAGGGCACAACCCTGGGCGCGGATGACGGAATCGGCGTTGCCGTCTGCCTTGCGCTGCTGGACGATCCGACGCTGGAGCACCCGCCGCTGGAGATTGTGCTGACGGTGGATGAAGAGACCGGAATGAAAGGGGCATTGGCCCTGGACTGCGCCGGGCTGCAGGGCCGGCGCATGATCAATCTGGACGCAGAGCAGGAGGGCATCATTTACGTCGGCTGCGCCGGGGGAAACAAGGTCAGCTGCGTCCTGCCGGTCCGGCGGATTTTCACCTCCGGCCGGGGCTGGGAGCTGCGGATCTCCGGCTTGCGGGGCGGCCACTCCGGAATGGATATTCACCGGGGAAGAGCCAGCGCTGCTCGGCTGATGGGACGCACTCTTTTCCGACTGTCCCGGGAAACGGCGCTCTATGCCGCGGAGGCGGAACTGGGCCAGGCCGACAACGCCATTGCCGCGGAGGGCACGGTTCGGTTCCTGCTGCCGGAGCAGGCGGATCCGACTGCGGAGGTGCAGAAGCTGGAAGCATGCTTCCGCAGCGAATATGCTGCCGCAGATCCGGAGCTGAGGCAGGTTCTCGAGCCCTGGAGGCCGGATGGCCCCGTCCTGGACAGAGATTCCACCAATCGGCTGATCACGCTGCTGGTCTGCGGGGTTCAGGGGGTGGAGGAGATGAGCCAGGCGGTTCCCGGTCTGCCGCAGACCTCCGGGAACCTGGGCCTTCTGAGAGTTACAGACCGGGAGATCCGGGGAGAGTTCTGCATCCGCAGCACCTTTGACAGCCAGAAGATCATGCTCAATGAGCGATTGGCCTGCCTGGCTGCCGCCCTGGGCGGAAGGGCAGCGTACTCCGAGGGCTGTCCTGCATGGGAATACCGGGCAGAATCTCCGCTCAGAGTTTGCTGCGAAAAGGCCTATGAAGCGCTGTACGAAAAAAAACCGATCAGCCGGATGATCCATGCCGGGGCGGAATGCGGCGTATTTGCCGCCGCGATTCCGGAGCTGGACTGTATCAGCATCGGCCCGGAAATCCGCGGCGCCCATACCCCGGCAGAGCGGATGCGGGTGGAATCGGTCCGGCGGACCTGGATCTGGCTTCTGGAAATTCTCCGCAGGCTCTGAACCGGAAGCACACGGAATTGATTGAAAGGAAGTCGCATAGATGATTGAGTCCCAGGTACTGGAAGCTGTGATGATGATTTGCTTCGGCCTGTCCTGGCCCGCGTCCATTCTGAAATCCTGGCGCGCCAGGACCAGCAGGGGCAAAAGCCTGTTTTTTCTGTCCATGGTGGCTGTTGGCTATGGAGCCGGAATTGTCTGGAAGCTTATCGACTATGCCAAAACCGGCAACGTGCCCTACCAGGCCGTCTTTTACCTGATCAACCTGTCCATGGTACTGGCTGACGTTGCCGTATATTTCCGCAACCGCCGGCTTGAGCGGGCCGGAGAAGTCTGAAAAAGCCCACCCGAATCAAATAGAGCCGCCTCCGATCGGCAGCATCAGCTGATCGGAGGCGGCGTCTGTTTTTCCGGGTCAGCGCCAGAAAATATTGTCCGGCGCAGTGGTGAAGGCCTCGTAACCGTTTTCTGTGACCAGGAAGGTGTCCTCAATGTTAAAGCCGCCGTGAACCGGAGCCTGTCCCACTGCGGAATAGGGCGTCTCCACACAGACCACCATCCCGGGCTGGAAGCGGATTTCCCGGTCCCGGGAAATGGTCGGATACTCCTCGGCATGATGGCCGCAGCCGATGGAGTGACCCATATTGCCTCTGGGATAGCTGGGAATCAGGGGGGATTTTTCCACCTCTCTGCGGATGGCCCAGTAGAGATCCCGGAACCGGACGCCCGGCTTCAGCAGCTCCAGCCCGGCGCGGTATCCCTTGTAGAGGGTGTGATAGACCTCCTGCACCTGATCGCTGGCCTCGCCGCCCACGGCGATGGTCCGGGCAATGTCGGAGGTGTGCTCCATGTAGCGGAAGCCGGAATCCAGCTTCACCACGTCTCCCTTCCGGAGGATATAGCCTCTCGGCATACCGGACAGGCCGTAATATACGCCCTGCGAGGTCAGGAAGACGTGGCGCCGGCTCATGGCGCCGTGGCTGAGATTTCTCTGAGCAGAGAAGTAGACATACATGGCGTCGATTTTCCAGGCAGGCATACCGGGTTTGATCTCATCGGCAATCATCCGGTAAACCTGCTCTGCCTCCTGAGCCGCCAGGCGCAGCATGTCGATCTCCCAGGGCGTTTTCAGAATCCGCACATCCAGCAGCATCTGGGCGCAGTCGGCGAAGACACAGGCAGGCAGGCGCTCCGTGAGCCTGTCCCAGAGCCGCTTGCCCACGATTCCCAGATTGAGACCGATTTTTCCCTGCAGCGGCTTTCTTGTGAGGATGTCCAGCAGGACGCCGGCAGCGCCGTCCGGGTCAATGATGGTGCCCTTTTCGCTGCGGGAGGCTTCGGTTCCGTCGTCCACAAAGACCCAGGAGCGCACTTCCCGGACCTCCACCTCTTCCGGCGTCAGGCAGGCCGCCGCCTCGCTCTCCAGGGTGCTGACAATCAGTACCGCATTGCCCTCCGCCGGTACCAGGGAGACCGCGCTGGGCATCAGGGGCATATAGCCGGTGGCATAGAAGGTGTCCTGCACATGGGTGAGAATGATGTACTCGAAGCCCTCCTGCTTCATGGCGGCCTGAATGCGGCCAATCATGGTCTTGTGGTCCCGCTGGGCTAGCAGGGGAGGGAGACACTTTTCGAAGGTAATCATAATCGCAACGCTCCTTTCTCAGTTCAGATCAGTTTTCTGCATTTGCCCGGCAAAGCTCCCGCATGGCTGCGTAGAAAGCGTCCATATCCCGCTGCGTGTTGAACAGCGCGATGGTCAAACGAATATAGCCTTCCCGGAGCGTCACATGGATCTTGCGTTCGGACAGAATCTTTTCGGCCCGCCGGGTCAATTCCGCCGGGAACAGGATTGCGATCAGGCCGGACAGGGCGGCAGGGTCCTCCGGCGTGACAACGTCCAGGGGCAGCTCCTGCAGCCTGCCGCGCAAATACCGATCCAGGGAGAGAACGTGCGCCTCCACCTCCCTGACGCCCAGCTCCAGCAGCAGCTCCACGCCCAGACCCATGGACTCGATGGCGTAGGTGCACTGGCTGCCGGCCTCCAGCCGCCGGACGTCATCCTTGAAGTCGATCTCATCAAATTCTGTCGTGACGCCAGGGGCCAGGGTATGAGACTTGGCGCTCTGGTAGCCTGCGGTGGGGGGATTGATCCTGCCGATGATTTCCGGGCGGCAGTAGATGAAGGCCGCGCCCCAGGTGCCCATCAGGGCCTTGAAGCCGCCGCAGGGCATGTAATCTATGGCGCATTCCTCCACATCCACGGAGAGGCGGCCCAGGCCCTGGAAGCCGTCCACCACAAAGGCAATCCCCCGATCCCTGCAGAACTGCCCCAGGGCTTTCAGGTCCGCCAGATACCCCCAGCCGGACTGGACCATGGAGATGGCCAGGACTCTGGTGTTTTCATCCACCAGGGACAGCAGCTCCCGGGTAATGATCTGGCCGCGGCAGGTCCGGTAGACCTTGAGATCAAAGCCCCGCTGATGATGGGCGTTGATCCAGGGATAGATGGTATTGGGGAAGTCCGAGTCCACAATCACGGCGTTGGTGCCGGGCTGCAGCTCCGCGTATCCCATTGCAAAGGTGGAAAGCGCCTCTGTGACGTTTTTCTCAAAGATGATGTCCTCCGGCCGGGCGTGGATCATTTTGGCGATGGCCGCCTTGGCTCGCTCCCGCTTTGCCAGAAGGTCTGCTTTGATGCTGTCGTTGAAGGTTGCCACATAGTCGTCCATAAACCGCCGGCACGCCTGCTTTACCCGCTCCGGCGGCATGCCCACCAGACTGTTGTTCAGATACACATGGTCCCCGATGTATCCGAATTCTTTTTGGATCAGCTCCTGATTCAGCATAATTGCGCCTCCTTTTTAACATGAAATAGAAAAAATAATTTCTATTAAGACTATACACGATTCCCAATGAAAAGTCAATACCATTTGCGGATTATTCAGAAAAAACGAAGCAGTCATTTGACTGCTTCGTCGGAAGGAATGGTCTGTTCAGTTGCAGCTCAGTTGGACCCGGGACAAGGTGTCCGTGATTTCCGCGATCACCTCCGGGGTGATGATCCGATCAAATTCCTGGGTCGGCATGGCCAGATCCAGCGTCCCCACGGTCACGCCGGTGATATCGTGGAGGGGGAAGGCAATGGTGGAAAAGCCGTAATACCGTTCCCCGTCCAGGCGGCACCAGCCCTGACGCCGGACCCGGTCCAGACTGGCGATGATATCTTCGGTGTCCCGGGGCGTGGATTCCGTAAAGGGCGTCAGCGGAATCGCGGCGAGGATTTCCCGGACCTCCGCGTCGGTCCGGTTGGCCAGAAGAACCCGGCCGGAGGAGGAGGCGTAGACAGAGGAGGTCTGGCCGATGATGCTGTTGCTGTCCACCACGGCGCTGGTGCCGCCGATGGCGGAGTAGGCAATCACCACATCGTCATGGGAAAAGGCAGAGAGGGAAACGGCGCAGCGGAATCGCCGCAGGTACATCAGAACATAGGGGTAAAAGACAGAGAGAAACTTCCGCCGGTTCAGACAGTAATAGCCCAGCTGCAGGGGCTTCATTGTGGCGTAATACAGGTTTGTTGTCTCGTTCTGATCAATATAGCCAAGATCCCGCAGGGTTTGCAGAAGCTTGTGGAGGGTGGACTTCGGAATTCCGGTTCTGGCGTGGATCTCAATTGCGCTGACGTCCGTCTGCTTTTTCAGAATAAATTCCAGAACCGCGAAGGCGTTTTCAATGGAGCCAACAGAATAGCGGCCTTTTTCTGCACCGGGCATAATGGAATCTCCTTCCTGTCGGGTTGGACTTATCATACCACAGAACCCGGCGTCTGGCAAGAAGAGATTCGATTCATTTTTCATAACAGAAAATTAAACAAAAGTTTTAAGAAGCTCTTGACAAGAAAAAAGAAAAAATATATAATGCTTATAGAAAAAATAATTTCTATAAAATGGAGGGGCAACTATGAGTCGAAAAGCGGTAATCAACACAGAGTGGTGCAAGAGCTGCGGCATCTGCGTCCTGCACTGTCCGAGAAAAGCACTGCGGATCGGATCGGAGCTGAACACCCGCGGATATCGCTACGCCGTGCTGGAGGAAGACAGGTGCATCGGCTGCGGGTTGTGCTACAACGTCTGTCCGGACTATGCATTCCGGATTGTTGAAGAGGAAGGGTAAGGTGAATGCAGATGGCGAAGAAGATCATGATGAAAGGAAATGTGGCCGCCGCTGAGGCAGCCATAAGAGGCGGTGCGGAATTCTTTGCGGGATATCCCATCACACCGTCCACCGAAACCCTGGAGACTCTGTCCTTCCGGATGCCGGAGGAGGGCAGGGTATTCATCCAGGCAGAGAATGAAATTGCCAGCATCAACATGGTGCTCGGCGCCGCGGCCTGCGGAGCCAGAGCCTTTACCACGTCCTCCGGGCCGGGAATGGCCCTGAAGCAGGAGGGCTTCTCCTATGCGGCCCGGATGGAGCTGCCCTATGTGGTGATGAACGTGCAGCGCTGGGGTGTCGGGCTGGGCATGCTGGATTCCGGCCAGGTAGACTACCTGCGGGACACCAGAGCCGGCGGCAACGGCGACTATCGGCACATCGTCTATGCGCCGGACAGTGTCCAGGAACTGGTGGATGACCTGTATGAGGCCTTCGACGTCTCCCAAAAGTACCGGATGGGTGTGCTGATTCTCTCAGAGGGTTACCTGGGCCAGATGATGGAAGCCGTGGAGCTGCCCCCCTTCAAGGAGATCCGCCGTCCCGATTGGGGTCTGGACGGCACCGGCGAGGTCGGCCTGAAGCAGCTTTGCCCCACCTATAATATGGCCCTGGCTCACGAGCTGCTGCCGGTGCGGCAGGAGCGGATCAACCGGGTCTGCCGGGAGATGCAGCGCTGGGAGTCTGTGGAGACAGAGGACGCGGATTATGTGCTGGTTGCCTTCGGCCTCCCGGCCCGGGTCTGCGTGGATGCCGTTCGCCGGCTGCGGGAGGAGGGCTGCAAGGTTGGCCTGATCCGTCCGAAGCTGGTCTTCCCCTTCCCCTATGACGCCTTCCACCGGGTCAATCCGAACGTCAGGGGTTTTATCTCCGTGGAGACCAACGACCTGGGCCAGATGGTGCAGGATGTTGCGCTGGCAGCCAAGCGTGAGCTGCCTCAGCGGAATGTTCCGGTCTACTGTTATACCCACAGCGCCGGCGTGCCCCGGGTGCAGGACGTGGTCCGCTATTATCGGTCGGTGCTGGACGGAGCCGTCAAGGAGGTATATTGAAATGAAAGTGATCCGAGAAAAACCGGCGGTGATCCAGAGACCGCACAACTTCTGCGCCGGCTGCTCCCACGGCGTATTTTACCGGCTGATCCAGGAGTGTGTGGAGGAGCTGGGTTACTCCAAACGGCAGATCATCGCGATGGGCGTTGGCTGCAACTGCAACCTGACTCTCTCCAAAATCGACACAGTCGACAAGTTCCAGTGTGCCCACGGCCGTGCGGCCGCATCCGCCACCGGAATCAAAAGAATGCGGCCGGATCTTCTGGTGATGACTTACCAGGGGGACGGAGACTGCGGCGTTATCGGCCTGGGAGAGACCCTGAACGCAGCCTACCGGAATGAAAAGATCACGGTATTTACCGTAAACAACCTGAACTTCGGCATGACCGGGGGGCAGATGAGCTGGACCACCCTGGAGGGCCAGAAAACGGCCACCTCCGTCCGCGGCCGGGACTGCGCGGCCACCGGCTATCCCATTCATCTGCCGGAGATCATCGCCGGACAATTCCGGCCGGCCTATGCGGCGCGGTGCGCGGTCTATGATCCCAAAACCGTCGCGCAGGCGAAGAAGTACATCCGTCGGGCCCTGGAGGCCCAGATCAACGGGGAGGGCTACGCCATCGTGGAGCTTTTGGGCATCTGCCCCACCAACTGGGGCATGTCTCCCGTTCAAGCCATCGAGCATCTGCAGAAAAAGGCACTGCAGGAATACCCGCTGGGAGAGTTTGCCGGCGGGGAGCAGGCAGAGCTTGCGTTTCTGAGACAGGAGGCGGAGAAATGAAAGAGATTATTTTTGCCGGCTTCGGCGGGCAGGGTGTGCTGACCGGCGGTCTGCTGATTGCGGAGCTGGCGGCCAGAACGCAGCGCAACGCTGTGTGGATGCCTGCCTACGGTCCTACCATGCGGGGCGGGAAGGCCAACTGTGTTGTGAAATTCGGACAGACCCCGGAGGAGCGGATCGGCAGTCCGGTGATGGAGGAGGCCGACGTTCTGGTGGCCATGAATGTACCTGCGCTGGATTACCTGGAATACTGCAGGAAGGACTGCACCATCTTTGTCAACGCCCATACGGTACCTGCCGATCAGCAGCTGCCGGAGCAGGCGGTTGTTGTCCGGCTGGACTGCGCGGAGCTTGCGCAGAAGGCGGAGAATCCCAAGGGAGAAAGTCTGGTGATGGTGGGTGCGATTGTACGGCGTCTGGGTTGGTTTGACGAGGACTTTGCCAGGTCCGCCATCACGGATTATTTCACCGGTAAGGGCAAAGGAAAGTATGCGGCAGCCAATGTTCGGGCCTTTGATTTGGGCTGTCAGGAGGTCAAATGAGTCTGAAAAAGCTATTTGCGCCCCGGAGCATTGCCGTAGTTGGCGCCAGCGACCGACCCGGCAGCTTCGGCTGCTGCTCTGCGGAAAACAGCCTGCGCTCTGCCTCTGCCAGGGTTTATCTGGTGAACCCCCGAAAAAAGGAACTGCACGGTCAGAGCACCTATGAGACCCTTTCCCGGCTTCCGGAGACTGTGGACTGTGCGATGATCTGTACCCCGAAGCAGACCGTTCTGCCCTTGCTGCGGGAGGCGGCTGAGCTGGGAACCAAGGCTGCCGTCGTCTTTGCCAGCGGCTTTTCCGAGGAGCACAGCGCCGATGGCATTGCCCTGGAGCGGGAGATGCAGGACCTTGCCGGGAAATACGGCATGTCCATCCTGGGGCCGAACTGCGCCGGCCTGATCAATAATGTGGACAAGGTCAATCTCTGGGGCATGAACTGCAGCCTGGATATGAACACCAGACCCGCCGGCATCGGCGTCCTGGCCCAGAGCGGCTTTATCGCCTCCAATATCATGGCAAGACCCGGTCTGCATATCTCCTACGTGGTATCCTCCGGCAACGGCAACATCGTTCCCCTGGAGGACTGTCTGGAGTATATGACGGAGGATCCGGCCGTCCGGGTGATTGCGCTCTACCTGGAGGGCGTCCGGGACGCGGCAAAGTTTACAAAAGCCTTGGGCGCCGCAGCAAGAGCCCGGAAACCCGTGATTGTCCTGAAGGCCGGAAAATCAGCAGTGGGAGCCCGGGCGGCATCCTCGCACACCGGTAACCTGGCAGGGAACAACGAAGCCTATCGGGCCGTATTCCGGAAATACGGTGTGGTGGAGGTGGACTGCCTGGAGGAACTGCTCTGCATGGCGCAGATGTTTGCCGTGCTGGGGGACCATCTGCCCCGGAGCACCGGGCTGGGCGGACTGAATCTTTCCGGCGGTGCCAATACGATCTGCGCGGATCTTTGCCACTTATACAGGCTGGAGCTTCCGGGCCTGTCGGAGCGGGATAAGGCTCGGATGCGGCAATTCATTCCTGCCTTCGCCACGCCCGACAATCCCCTGGATGCCACTACGGCTCTGTTCGGGGACATTGAGAAAACCATCGGCCTGCTTCAGGTCTATGAGCAGATCCCGGAGATCGGCGGCGTCACCGTGGGCTGCAGCATTGACATCACCGAGGGCAAGGTTTCCGTTGCCATCTGCGAAGCGCTGCTGGAAGCCCGCCGCCGGGGCTTGAAAAAGCCTTATTATGTAGTGCCCTCCCTGGAGGGCACCCCCAGTCCCCGGTACCAGGAAAAGCTGGAGCGGGAGGGAATTGTCCTGATGTCCAGCGCAAAGACGGCTTATCGCTGCCTGGCGCTGCTGCGGGACTACATGAACTACCGCCCGGAGCGGCACGACCTGACGCCGTCTGCGCTTCCCGCAGACCCTGCAGCAAAGCATACCGCTGTTCTGACGGAATATGAGGCCAAGCGGAAGCTTGGCGCCTGGGGCGTGCCGGTGGGGGATGAGCGGGTGTTCCGTTCCGCAGAAGAGCTTAGCGGCGCGGCGGAGGAGCTTTCCTTCCCCCTGGCCATGAAGATCAGCTCCCCGGACATTCTCCACAAGACAGACTGCGGCGGCGTACGGCTCGGAGTTTCGAATTTGGAAGAGGCGCGCCTGGCGTTTACGCAGATTTTGGAGCATTGCCGGGAAAACTGCCCCGGCGCCCTTCTCGACGGCGTTCTGGTGGGCCCGATGGCAGAGAAGGGACTGGAGCTGATCCTGGGCGTCAAGCGGGACAGCCAGTTCGGCCCCCTGCTTTTGGTGGGCCTGGGCGGGGTCTTTGTGGAGGTTTTCCACGACGTGGCCCTGGCGCCGTGCCCAATCTGCCGTGAGGAGGCGGAGGATCTGCTGCAGTCCCTGCGCGGCAGCGTCCTGCTCCGGGGATACCGGGGAGAGCCCATTCGGGACAGCGGGGCGGCAGCGGAACTGATGGTGCGGGTGTCCCGCTATGCGGTGGAGCACCCAGAGCTGCAGGAGCTGGATCTCAATCCTGTCTTTGTCTATCCGGAGGGAAGGGGCGTGCGGGTCGTAGACGCGCTGATGCTGCTTCGTCAGCCGGAGGAAGCCGGAACCAATCAGAAGGAGGGAAGCGCATGAATTATCCTTATGCGAACCGTATGAATGACTTTGGCCGCTCGCCGATCCGGGAAATCCTGAAGCTTGCGACCCAGCCCGGTGTAATATCCCTGGCAGCGGGAAGCCCGAATCCCGCTTCCTATCCCGTGGAAGAAATCAAAGAGATTCTGAACCGCATGATGGATACGGAGCCTGTCCGGATGCTTCAATATGGGATCAGCGAGGGCTTCCCGCCTCTGCAGGAAACGCTGCGGCACCGGATGCAGACCAGGTATCATTCCTGCTCCGAGGCGGACGGCATTCTGATTACCTCAGGGGCGCAGCAGGGGATTGAAGCCTTCGCGAAGACCTTCCTGAACGAGGGCGACGGTGTGATCTGCGAGGATCCCAGCTTCATCAGCGCGCTCAACGCCATCCGGTCCTATAACGGCGGCCGCCTCATCGGCATCCCGGTGGATCAGGACGGCATGCGGATGGATCTTCTGGAAGAGGCCCTTCAGCGGGAAAAAAACGTCAAGTTTATCTATACGATCCCGACCTTCCAGAATCCCACCGGCGTCACGCTGAGCCTGGAGCGCCGGAAAAAGATGCTGGAGCTGGCAAAGCGGTATCAGGTCATGATCCTGGAGGATTCCCCCTACTTTGAGCTGCGCTACTCCGGGGAGGAGCTGCCCACCATAAAAAGCCTGGATCGGGACGGCATCGTGACGTTTGTCGGCTCCCTGTCCAAGATCCTGGCGCCGGGGATCCGGGTTGGTTTCCTCATCGGCCCCAGGGAGATTATCAGGAAGGTGACCAAGTGCAAGCAGATCAGCGACGTGCATACCACTACGCTGATGCAGGCGGTCTGTGACGTCTATCTTCGGGACTATGACGTGGACGCCCATATCAGACAGATCTGCGACCGCTATCGGGAGAGCCGGGACGTGATGCTGGATGCGCTGGCTGGAATGGATCCCAGAGTCCGATATACCCGGCCGGAGGGGGGCCTGTTTCTCTGGGTCACTCTGCCGGAGGGCTGTGACGCGGAGAAGCTCATTGACGCGACGCTGGCCAAGGGAAAGGTGGTTATGGTTTCCGGCGGCGCCTTCACCGTGGAACCGGGCGGTTTCTCAAATTGCTTCCGGCTGAACTTCTCCATGCCGACCCATGAGCAGATTCGCCGCGGCGTGGCGGTGATCCGGGAATGCGTCGATGAGATGCTGAACGCATAACGAAACAGACCGGAACGCTGATCCGGGAAAGGAGATCATATGAGTCAAATACCTGTACCTCAGGGCCGCTATCATCCGGCGGTCCGCTGGGGGAATATCGTCTGTACCGCCGGCATGACTTCCAGAAAGAACGGGAAGCTGCTGTTCAGCGGCAAGGTTACTGCGGAAAAACCGACGGAGGAATACCGTCAAGCCGTGGAACAGGCTGCCGCCAATGCCCTGACTGCCGCGAGAAGCGTGCTTACCGGCGCGGAAGAAATCGGACAGATCCTCTCGCTTACGGTATACATCAATGCGGAGCAGGATTTCACGACCCACGCAAAAATCGGTGATCTGGCCTCAGACTACCTGGTTCGGGAGCTTGGCGCAGCCGGAATCGGGGCCAGAGCCGCTCTTGGCGTGGCGACGCTTCCGGGCAACGCTCCGGTGGAGATCCAGCTGGTTGCCGGAATCCGGGAAGAGCCCCAAAACTGACGGCTCCGGTTTTCCTGCCCGAGGGGAAAAACGGAAAAACACACCGGCGTTCACCCGTCCCGAGGGGGACGGATGGGCGCCGGTTCCCTTGTTGGGATCTACGCGCTGAAGCGGGCCCGTGGCAAAAAAACCGGGCAGCCTTCAGAATGCCGGCCCGGAAGGTGTGGAACGGACGGAATGGAGGGCTTTTCCACGCTGAATTGCGCAAGCTTTTCCGCGCTGAATTGCACAGAAATTGCGGTTTCGAGCTGCCGCGCAGAAAAAGAGGAGAAGGATTCGCGCAGCATCCGGCAGCGAGAGACAACGGGGATGGCCCTGCGGCCATCCCCGTTTTGCGGATTTGAAATGATGT